>CAJTMZ010000045.1:0-11326 GCA_910577445.1 uncultured Lachnospiraceae bacterium
ACTTTAGCTTTTCCATGTGCTGTGAATAGAGTTATCCATGATTCCATAGCCTGTTATGCACATTTCCACAATGCTTGTCTTTTGGTCTTTGGTTTCTCTGGTTCGGCTGAGATGCTCTTATTTGACTTCTTTGACGCGATTTGCGAGGTTTGCAGTTTGGGTCGCCACGTATAAGTAAATCCAAAATCTTTCATCCTCCCCTTGACAATTCTCCCTTCTGCCGTTAAAATACCTCACAACTTCATATAAGCAATCTATAAAAGCTACGATAAGAAAAAGTACCGTAAAGTGAAGCATACAGAAAGCAGCCGGCTGATGAGAGGCGCATGGGAAACTTTATGGGAATACATCTTTGAGCTTCGCACCAAACGGCCCCTGGCCCTGTAGGCTGCGACGGTTCCCGCACCCGTTACCATGCTAGAGTATACGTCTTAAAGGCCGTACTCGAAAAGGCAGGCAGTGTGAACTGTCTGTGAAGATAGGTGGTACCACGGGAACTTACTCTCGTCCTATTAAGGACGGGAGTTTTTTGATTGCAAAAAAACTGCAGGAGGATTTTTAGACCATGAAAACCGTAAACAAAGAAACGCTAAACAGAGAAATCAATCGCCGGATGCGCATTATCTCACAGGGAGCCGCCCAGATAATAGGCGAAGAGGATTTAAGGGCAAAGCTTGAACGCTCGCTTCTTACAGATACGCCCCTTACCGTTAAGCTGGGCCTGGACCCCAGCGCCCCGGACATCCATTTAGGCCATGCCGTCGTGCTTCGGAAATTAAAGCAAATGCAGGATATGGGGCACCGTATTGTGATTATTATCGGCGATTTCACAGGCAGAATCGGCGACCCCACAGGAAAATCCAAGGGACGCAAAGCCCTCTCCGACAGGGAAATTCTGCAAAACGCCCAAACCTATCAGGAGCAGGTTTTTCAGGTGCTTGATTCGGAAAAAACAACGGTCCGCTACAATGGGGAATGGCTGGAGCTCTTAAAACTTGACGAAATTCTGCGGCTTGCTTCCACCGTTACCGTGGCGCGTATGCTGGAGCGGGACGATTTCCAGAACCGCTACCGACACAACACTCCTATCGGGCTCCATGAATTTTTTTACCCTCTCATGCAGGCTTATGATTCGGTTGCCATCAAGGCCGATATTGAAATCGGCGGCACTGACCAGACCTTCAATATTTTGATGGGACGTTCCCTGCAAAAGGATTTGGGCATGGAACCTCAGGCCGCTCTTTTTATGCCTATACTGGAGGGCCTTGACGGCGTGGAGAAAATGAGTAAAAGCCTTGGAAATTATATTGGTGTCAGGGAAGAAGCCAATGTGATGTTCAAGAAGGTGATGGAAGTGCCCGATGGGCTGATTATCAGATATTTTGAGCTGGCGACGGACATTTTGCCGGAAGAGCTGGACAAGATAAAAAGCGCCCTTGAAAACGGGGAAAATCCCAGGGACTGCAAGCTACTTTTGGCCAGAACCATTACCTCGCTTTATCACACGCCAAAGGAATCCCTTCTCGCCGAAGAATATTTTTATCAGGCGTTTTCCCAAAAAGGGATTCCGGAAAACGTTCCCACTCTTCAAATACCGGGAGAAAAATGCCGTCTGGCAGACTTATCCCCGCTTCTTATCCGGAAGGGATTCGTGGCCGGGAGCGGTGAATTTCGCCGCCTCATAGCGCAGGGCGGCGTCCGCGTAAATATGGAAAAGGCCGGTTCCATAGACCGGGAGGTCATGGAGGGAGACGTGCTGAAAATCGGAAAGAAAAAGTTCCTTCGGCTTTGCCGGGCTTTTGATTAGTAAATACCCCCGATTCCCAAATCGCCGTCCAGCGTATTCATATTGTAAAGCAGAAGCACATCGGTAATCTGCCCGTTTTCATTGATAAAGCCGCTGGGGCCGCCCTTATAGTATCTGGTGTCAAACACGTAGACTTTCCGGTAATGATTCACCAGAAACGGAACCATGCAGTTGGCGTAGCTGTCCTTGATAACTGCCAGCTCCTTATCAGAGTCCGCCGTCTCGTTGGTAATCTCGATAAAAGGATGAATATTGTTCAGGAACATGGAATATTTATCCTTTTTATCCAGATACTCAAAATTGTAAAGGGAATCCGTCGTTTCCTTTTTATCCTCATAGTAAACCGTCAGACGGTTTTCCGGGTTTTCAAAAACAGTGATGGTATCGCTCTTTATTTTGGCGTCATTTAACTTGGAATAAACGGTTCCCTTAAAGTCCGTGGAAACCTCTGTGATTTCAAACCGGCTAAGGGGCAGCGGCGTAATTTTCTTTGCCTCACAGTAAGCCGTGTAGGCGGCATATGCGCCGTAGCCGGTCCAGTGATGGTCCGTCCGGTAATACAGCTCGTTTTCCTTTTTTGCCTCCATCAGCGCGTCATAGCAGTCGATTGTGGAAAAATCAAGCCTTCCGTAAATCTCGTCTCTGGTTTCAAGCTGGCTCCTTACAGGCGCAAGGGCCGGAAGCTTTTCCTCATAAACGGTAACCGCCGTGGGCACCAGCATCAGGGAAACTTCGGCGCTGTTTACGCTCTCCTCAAATTTTTCAAACTGCCCCACTATTTTATCCGTGTTCTCAGGAGCGGCATAATCTTCAATGAGATAACCGTCCTTTGCAATATACACGCCGCCGATTTCCCTTTTTCCAAGGGCAATCTCCGTCTCCGCCTTCAGTCCCATAAACATATCCCGGAGGGGAAAATGGTCGGATAAATAACTCTGAAGCTTTTCCGTGTATTTCCCTTCTTTCAAATCCTCAAAGGTAAATTCCGGAAATTTTTCCAGATATCTGTTTTCTCCTTCGGAAAATTCCTGTTTTTCCATAAGGATAAAAGCAAGGGCAAACAGCAGAACAAAGGCCGTAAGAAAAACGGCTGTTATGGACTGTATGATTTGGGGCTGCCTGTCTTCCCCGCCGTTTACTGTAAATTGATTTTTCATTTCACTTCTCCCAACCGGTGCGGCCCTTTTGGCAGGACCGTCCCGTCAAAACCGGAAGTACAAAAACGGGTTATAAGTATCGTTCACAAGATACGCCGTCGTCAATACGAACAAAGCCGCGTATCCTGCCGCGCCGATAAGAGACAGCGCCGTTTTTCCCCACCGGGGCAGGCTCTCCGCTTTCCTTTTCAAAAAAGGATACAGCGGAAAAGATAAAAGAACTGCCGCAATCAGCAGCGGCGCGTAGTTTTTAATGTACCAGAAAAGCTCACTGCCAAGAAGCCCATTTCCACTTACTCCGAACATCAGGGCCAGATAAGCGCCAAGCTGTCCCATATCGTCAAAGACAAAAATCACGAAGCCAAACACCACAATCACAACCGCATAGAGATGGCATATCCACCCGGGAAGCTTTGCCAGCTTCTCTCCCCACACATATTTTTCAAGCGTCAAAAGCACACCGTAGTAGAGTCCCCACAGCACGAAATTCCATGCGGCTCCGTGCCAGAGGCCGGTAAGAAACCACACCACGAACATATTCCGCAGATGCCTGACCGTCCCCGCGCGATTTCCTCCCAGCGGGATGTACACGTAATCCCGAAACCAGGTGGACAGGGAAATGTGCCATCTGCGCCAGAAATCCGTGACGGAAACCGAGGATAAGGGGTAGCGGAAATTTTCCGGATAGTGGCAACCCAGCATCTGCCCCATTCCGATTGCCATATCGCTGTAAGCGCTGAAATCAAAATAAAGCTGCAGGGTAAAGCATAAAGCGCCAAGCCAGGCTGTAGCAACAGAAACATTTTCCACGGAAACGCTTACCGCCTGGGCTCCTTTAATCGTCTCCCACAGAGCGCCCACATTATTTGCAATCAGCACCTTTTTGAAAAGCCCCTGCATAAAGCGAAGCGTTCCCTGAACAAAATCGTTCCATCCGATATGCCTTTTGTGAAGTTCCTCATTTACGGTGGCGAACCGGACAATCGGCCCCGCAATGAGCTGGGGGAACATGGAGACGTAAGTCAGATATGTAAAGTAATTTTTTTCCACCTTTACATTCTTTCTGTACAAGTCAACACTGTAGCTCATGGTCTGGAACGTAAAAAAGCTGATTCCCACCGGAAGCCCGAGGCCTAAGGGCTTTACGGAAAGGCGAAGCAGCACGTTCACTGTCTCCACAAGGAAATCAGCGTATTTAAAAAACCCCAGCATGGAAAGGTTAATCACCACCGACGCACACAAAAAAAGCTTCCTGCGCCCCGCAGAAGTCCCAAACCGCTCCATTAAAAGTCCGTTCGTATAATCAACTGCCGACGCAAAAAGCATCAACACAATATAAACCGGCTCGCCCCAGGCATAAAAAATCAGGCTGAAAGCGAGCAGGACATAGTTTTTCACCTTATATGGTACAAGATAATATAAAATCAGACATGCCGGAAGAAAGAAAAACAGAAAAGGTATGCTGCTGAAAACCATAACTTCCTCCCGTTACTTAATCGCCGCCGAAATCACGGATTCAATATCGCCGGCATCTTCCGCTATCACAAGATAAACGTAAAGTCCCTCCGTTTTAACAGAACTGTCCGCGACGATATCGTACTGCTCCGGAATATACCCCTGCATCTCCGCCGCTTTCTGGTCCTTTACCGTATTTAAGGAACTTTCAAGCGTTCCCACCGCATCCTCGCTTTTGGCTTTCATAATGATAACGGATGTGGCAAGGGTGGCGTCTTCGGCGCTGGCAAATACGTAAGAATCCAGATTGGCCGGGTCGATTCCGTAATAGTTGGAAATAAAGTCGTCATCGCCTTCCACCATAGAAGGAAGCTGTACGCTTTCCTCCACAGATTTATAAATTTCCTGCACGGACATTTCTTTTGCGGACGCGTCCGAAGCGTCGGCCGTCTCCTGTGAATCTGCCCCGGCGGATTCGCCGCCCTCAGCCTCTGTCCCGACGGACCCGCCGTCGTCAGCCGACTCTGTTTTTCCGGCAGTATCGCTGCTCTCGGACTCTACTGCGTTTTCCGCACCGGTATCGCCGGCCTTACCGCCCTCATTGCCGCAGCCTGCCATCACTAAAGACATCCCCAGAATCAGTACCGGCAACAACGCTGTTCTTTTTACGGCAACGCCGACCGCTTCCTGTTCCTCCGGTTTCCGGTATTTCATAAATCTTCTCATAAGTCTCCCACTCTTTTCTGTCTGTTTTTCCGGATGAATATCCGGTTCATTATTCTGTAAGCCGGACTATTTCCCGCTCTTTTCTGTCTCTGCCAGGAAATTTCCAAGATAATCATGCAGCGTCTTTGTCCAGACGTCGTATGCCTTTGCCGTCTGATGTACAAAGTTATCGCTGCAGTACTCCGGCTTCAGATTTCCTTCCTCATCGGCTAAAGGCGCTGCCAAATCTACAAAGCCCCAGCCGTTTTCTTCCGCCATCTGCGCAAGCCGGGAATTGTAATCCCGTATGTTATCATTATTCAGCTTCCCTACGCCCTTATCCTTTAATGTGTAGGTCATGCTGATAATATGTATATTCACCTCCGGCGCGGCGTCAACAATATTGTCAATCACCTGGCGGTAACACTCGCTGGTATCATCGTCAATGTTCAAATCATTCAGGCCAAAACAGATAAACACATTTTTAGCCCCCATCATGGCAACCGACTCCCACACCGGACGCTGCTCACCCTGATAAAGTGGATGAACGCTCTCGCTGCTCACCGGCCATAACGCATTATGCGCGGAAAAACTTCCGGCGGCAAGGAATTTGATTCCCTTAAGCACCTCGTTTCCGCTTTTCATACAATAATTCCGGTAGCCCAGCACAATGGAATCGCCGATTATCACACTGTCCGCCAGATAGCTGTTTATCACGGCGTCCTCCGCTGTATTTTCAGGCAAATCGTTGACGGACGCCTGCTCCTGTGCAGACGCTTCTACCCGCCTGTTTTCCATCTCCTGCGCCGCTTCAATCAGGCGCCCTTTTGCATTCGTATCCTTTACCATAGTTATGGCAATGCCGCCGACGGTTTCCGTCTTTACCGGAAGGAATTTTTTCCTCCCTGATTCCGGGCTTCCCGCCCCTAAGAGCATCGCCACACTCAGCCCGATAAGGACTGCTATGGACAAACCTTTCTTCATAATTTCCCTGCTTTCCTGCACAAAAAACCGGGCTGCTTTTCTTTTGCACACCCTTAACGTGCGGCTTGCGCCGCAGCTAATTCTTTTCAGTGAGAACCGCTGTTTCCCCGGCGCTCCTCGCTGCTTAGGCAAATATGGTTTTATTCAATTATATACAATTGAAATTCATTTGACAATATACTTATTGCTACAAAATATGCTTTGATTTGCGCTTTGCGGGCCGATATGTGACAAATATGCCGGACGGACGGCTTTGCAGCCTTTTCATCCATCTGCCAGAACCCGGCATTCTTTCCTGTAACATGTAATCCCGTATTTTAAAACCGTTTGCATTCCGTCCTCGCAAAATCGCTCTGCATACCCTTTTTCTTCTATCTTTTTATAGTATGTTTCCTTACTCATTTCATGTCCTGTTTTATAATCGATAAGCATTTCTTTCAGAGGTAATTTTTCAATTATTGTTTTGCTGCACACTTTACTCATAAAATGGATATAGGCATACATCCATCCTGTCCAGTATAACTGCATATGCTTATATTCAGACTGCCCGCCTTTTAATCGAAATGCCTCGAAATCATTGTTATTATCCACCTGTATAAAATTCTTTACAGTGTCATATGCCGCCTGTGACAGCAGCGTCGGGTGGCCCAGTTCCATGAGCGCTCTGCAGTCAGATTTCATAAATGCTTCGATAAACCTTTCTTTATCTAAAACAAAGGTATTGTCTTCCAGTATCTCTTTGCAGTATTTATCACAATACTCAAAAAAGCTTCCCTGATTGGAACTTAACGCTCTATAGGTATCACGTGCATTTTTATCTCTTTTCACAAAGTAGCCTCTGTATTTCTCCGGCACTTCCTCTACTGCTGTATTGCCAGATGTATAAGTCCCCCATGCCCACTCTTTGGCTAATTCTATGCCCGGCGTTGTATAAAACCCCTTTCCATAATCATTATCTGAACTGCCCAAACCAAATTCAGGTATCAGGTCTTCCTTTTTATTTCCATGGTATATTGTTATCTTATTTTCCTCCCGTTAAATCTTTTCTTTTCACAATTATACCAAAAAAACCTAAATGTTTCATTTAATTTTTCGTTTTATTGAAAATCATTCCCTGTCGGTTTCTTTTCCCAAAGAAGTCTTTATGCTCCCTATTCATTTGCTCCTTGTGAGATAATACCCATATCATAACATACAGGCAGTCTGCATGTGAATATATTTCAATATTTATGTTGAGGGAATACCGGTTTATCTGGCTGTGAGAATTAACAGGGTACCGGAAAAGACTCCATAATCAAGTCCGGAAACCTGAAAACAGATTCCCGGACTGCAGATTACAGGCAGATGTCAATTTATTTACGGTTGGAAAGCGGCTGATACATCAGCTCCTCATACCGTTTCGCCGCCTTATTAAAAACGGAATTGGGCACAACAAAACGGTTTCCGACTTCGTTTATCCTCCCGTTCACCACTTCGCATTTTGTCTCGTTAATGGTAAATTCTCTGCTGGTATCCACTCCCAGCTCCCTTAGAAGCTCCAGCAGCATGGGCGTACTTTCCTTATCTATCAGGCTGGAAAACCATTGCTGGTCTGCAAAACGGATTAAGGCGTTTAAGCCATAAACCAACTGATGCATTTTTTTGTCGTCTTCGGCATTCCCCCGCCCATAGCCTTCGCCGTAAATACTGTCCTCCATCACGGTCAGCCTGTAGCCATTTCCGAGATTGATTACATCCCCTACCGCAATGTTAATACTGTTATCCTCCGGGTTATAGCCTTTGGACTGGCGGGTCTTATAGGGACCTGTGGAATTTAATCCCCTGAGTTCCTCGTAAGTATAGACCACAGCTTTATAAGAGGTAAAAACCTTTTTTCCGTTTACCGAATAAGTTGCGGTTACTGCATCAACAATCTCGTCCGATATCTCATATTCATAGCCGTTAGCATCATTGAAAACCTTGTTAAGAACCTCAACCATGCTTATTATATCCTCTTTTCGGCATGCATCAAATCCGTTTAACTGGCTTCTTGTTTCGTCCGACCGGTCGCCATTAAAATATTCCACAAAGGGGTCTTTTGTTCCATCTTTTGATGACAGCTTTCCGGTCTGCGAATTGTAGATGTAGGTACAACTGGTTCCGATTCCGCTGATTGCCATGTTTTTCTCCTCTCTCTGCCTTGTTGTCTGGTGAAATTTTTGTCTATTATACTGTTTATTTCGACAGAGTTTCCACTTATAACAATATCATTACATTTATCACCTATTTTTAATAATATACGGCACCAGTTGCAGCAACACATACCCGGCTATACCGACCAACAATATACATATTGCTTTGATGCATCCTTTCCTGTCATTATGATTCTTCAAAGCATACAGAACAATCACACCCAGATAAACGCTTAACAGCACTATGATTTTCCTCGAAAAATCAAAATATTTCATAGCCAGTCCACCACCGAAAAAACTCTTTGCCGGCATCAAGCTCATAATCACTTATAATATATTCCCTGTCCATTCATCCGGTTTCAATCTCCATAGACAGTATATCAATGTTCTCCGTATCAAGGTTAATACTTTCCGACGCCAACCGCATTAACTCATCCTCATTCGTAATTTCCTCGCGGCTTTCAATAAATATGTTTGCATTGGTAATTTCATCGTCCGAAGCCTCCAGATGCACAGAAACATGAACGATATTTTTATCAAACTCCAACAGTTCCTCTTTTAATCTGATTTCGCTCTCATGCTTTTGCCGCTGTAAAGGCGTTAATTCGGGTGACGTATATGTTACGGCTCCTGCATTGTCGTTTACGCTGCTCAAAGCATCAGAATAAAACATGCCGCACAGCATAATCACACCAAGATAAACGCTTAACAACACTATGGTTCTCCTCGAAAAATTTAAACATTTCACAGCCAATCCCACCTCCTGATAAATTCAGTATAATTTCAACGGAATCAAAATCAATGCCCATTGCAGAAAATAACCCCCTATTGCAGAAAACATCCTCACCATGTCTTTAGCAGTACGGTATCATAATCGAAAAATAAAATTCCTTTCCGTCATTTCGCATAACGTAAGACCCCTGGTATCGTTCTATAACATCAATTATATTTTTTATACCAACGCCGTGCTCCGCCGTCTCATGCTTTTTGGAGGTCTGTATTTCTCCGTCCGTAATAATCAGCTCTCCCTCATACGGATTTCTTACCGATATGACGGTGCTGTCATTTTCTTTCATAAACTTCATTTTAACATATTTCCTGTCCCTGCACCTCTCGCAAGCCTCAATTGCATTGTTCAGCAGATTTGACAATATAACTACGATATCCTCGTCACTGATATTCAGCCCGGACAAATCGTTGATTTTGAAGATAAACAGTATCTTTTTATCTAACATTTCCTGATATTTGTTGTTCAGAATTGCGTTAACTATAATATTATTTGTTTTAATATAATCCGGCTCCGCACTCAAACGTCCGCTGACTTTCCTGACATACTCCTCCAATTCACCGTAATTCTTTTTGCTTAAGAGCGACTCAATACACATTATCTGATTTTTGAATTCATGCGCCCTTTTCCTCTGTTTATCAAAATTTTCCGAGATTGAACGGTACATATTGGTCTGATTCTCCACCTGTATTCGGAAAATCTCATTTTCGCAGATTTTGTTTTCCCGCTTTAAAATATCCTCTATCATATAAAATACAACAAGGTTCATACCGACCAGACAAAACGCTATCGCCAGAAATACACTTTCCTGCCTCTGGTTCTCAATATTTCCGGACGTAATCAGAAGTGCAATAACGGTGAATATTGAAAAAACAGGAAAAAGCACAACCCGAAGCCATTCCCGCTTTGCCATCAGTGGTAAAGATTTTGTTCCGATTCTTTTTCTGACCGCCACTACAACCATAAAAAGAATTATCTTTGACAGAACCTCCACCAGATACCCCCAAATATTTTGCGATTCATTAATTTCCGCAATGCTGTTAAAAAGGGTAACGTTCAACCAAAGCGTAAAATAGTCGATTGAAAGCAACAGCCCTTCAAATAATATCGATAAAATCATTGCTTTTCCAAATCGGATATTCAAATATAAAGTCATAATTCCGGCAATTATTACTATTATCACAATCTGCTTTATAAAAAACCATTTGTACAACAGTAAAACCACGGTGTATACGCATAGAATGAGCCCTGAAACTACCGCCGACTCCCAGAAGAAATCTTTTTCCTTCCTCTTCTTCCCGAACGCCTCAAAGAAAATTTTACAGCTCACCATCTCAAATATCGTCAGTCCAACCCCTGTTATGTAATCAAGCATCTACAGTTCTCCTCTGTATGCGACAAATGTTTCTTCCACCTGTCTGTACCGCGCCTTTGGAATTTCCAGCCTGACGCCGTTATTCAGTTCCGCTTTATACCGGCTTACATTCACAATATATTTCATATTGACCAGATAGCTCTGGTGAATCCGCACAAAGGCGTCGTCCGCCAGCTCCCTCTCCATATCGTTTAACGTGCCGTATAAGGAATATCTGTTCAGCTTGTCTTCCATTATATGAAATTCCAGTTTATGCAGGCGGCTTTCAATATAAAGCAGGCGTTCCAGCGAAATATTTCTCGTTCCTTCATTGAAATTGAACGTCTTCTTTTGGACAACGTAATTCATTTTCATGCTAATCGCATCCATACATTCATAAACCTGTTCCGAAAAATTGACGTTATTTTTCAGAATATATCTCACGGCGTCCACCTTATATCCCTCCAGCGTATAATCTGCAAAGGCCGTCACAAAGACTATAAAAATATCATTACTGACCTCCCGTATTTTCTGCGCTGTCTCCATGCCGTCCATGTCGTTCATATTGATATCCAGAAAAACAACATTATATTGAATAATCTCTATTCCCAGACCTGCAAACTCTTTTCCCGATACAAATTCGTCAATTTCGTATATTCCCCCGCTCCTGTCCATATAGCCGGTTAAAATTTCCCTGATAAATTTTCTGAAATAGCCCTCGTCATCACATATGGCGATTTTTAACATATAATTAACCCCCGAAATTTCAGTCTTTACTATTAATTAATAAATTTTTCGACATTTTTATGCGAAAACTTAAATATTTAATCCGGATTGCAGAAATCGACCGGTTTTTGCAGAAAACAGAAAAAAGCCGCACGTGGGCAGCTCTTTTTCTTTCCTGTT
>CAJTMZ010000045.1:11342-15255 GCA_910577445.1 uncultured Lachnospiraceae bacterium
TCTTTTTATTTTTGCCGCATACAAATTCATCCTGAGATGACCTTACATCTCTTTTTATAGCATGCAATCCCATACCTGTAAATCGTTCGCATGCCGTCTCTGACAAGCGCTTCCTCATAATTCATATCTTTAATCTGTTGCAATGCTTCTTTGCATCCTGTATCAAATTCAGCATTTTCCGCATATTTCAGTTCTATTACAATACCGATTTCCCTGTCCTCAACCTCCACAATAATATCGCTGTAGCCTTCTCCAGATTCTGCATTTGACATAACAGTCCAGTCATCCATATTACCAAACAATCCCAGCAATATACCATGATAAAAATTTTCCTTCATATCTTTTTTTATATTTGTATCACGGATACTAATGGTTTTTTTCAGATAAGCTGTAAAACTTTCTTCTATAACAGACACATCATTTTCCAAAAATGCCTTGCAAAAACTTTCCAGCCTTCCGCTATCCCTTGCAGTTTCCTCCCTGAACCATTCCTGAATCTGCCTGATAAATATCATACGCACTTCTCTGTTCGGGATAATAAGTCCGGTTTTTTCGTCCTCATTCTGACCATACTGCGTCAGATATCCTGTTGTAAAAAGCAGCCCCCAAAGATTTTCAATATCAGAATCCAAATCCCTGTAAGTCAGTTCCTGCCGTATTTCTTTCCTGATACTCCCTCCCTGAATTAAAAGCTCAATTTCGCTTCTAGTCGTTGAATTTGCCCTGCTGACAAACCTTTTTATAATATCATTGCTGCTGGTATTTACCCAGTAATTCTGCGGCTCGGCCAATGGGTTCATCTTTAATGCATAGCAATAGTTTATCACATCCCATGGGCAGTAGATTTCCAAATCTCCAAACTTATAACCGTCATACCATTCCTTAATTATCCCATATTTTTCCGTCCTGTCATAATAATCAAGAATACCCCTGACTTCCCTGTCCGTAAATCCAAAATATTCATTAAAATGAACATCCTTAACTGTCATAACGTTAAAATTATTAAAACCGGTAAAAATACTTTCTCTAGATATCCGAAGGCATCCTGTAAGTACTGCAAAATAAAGGCTGTCATTTGTTTTGAATGCCTGTCCGAATATATCTCTTAACAAGTCCACCATATCATCATAGTACCCCGTCTGATATGCCTTATCAAGCGGTACATCATACTCATCAATTAGCACAATTACATTCTTCTCATAATGCTTTTGCAAAAACTGTGAGAGCCGCAAAAAGCTCTCCTCCAACAGTCCGTCCGACATTGCAAACTCGCCTTTATCATCTAATTCAATCAGCTTTTTATATTGCTGACGCTCTATATCCGACAAACGTCCGCTCTGCGCAAGAAAAGAAAACCGCAGGGCCTCATTCCCTATAATTGAGCGCAATTTTTGTCTGGCCGTATCAAAACTCTTCCCTCTCACCTCCTTAAGACTCACGGAGATAACCGGAAATTTCCCCATATATTTTGCACAAAGTTCTTTTTCCTTTGCAATCTCCAGTCCATCAAAAAGCGCCTCATTACTCCCCTGTTCAAAAAAGCATTTCAGCATGCTCATATTCAGCGTTTTTCCAAATCTCCTCGGGCGGGTAAACAGGTTCACTTTTCCCCAGTTCTCAAGTAAATCTCTGATGAGGCCAGTCTTATCTACATAATAAAACCCGGCAGTACGTATTTCCTCAAAGTTTTCAATTCCTATTGGAAGTTTTGTTTTTATTGCCATTCCACACCCTCCCATGCCCGCAAAAGATTTTCCCGGCGTTCATACTCCGTATCAGCGTTGCGCTCTCTTTCGCTTTCTCATAATCCTCATAGCACCATGTCGCGGACAGGAAAGGAATATTCTGCATGGCGTCCCCCACAAACAGTTCTCCTGTGGCGCACAGCACTCCCACGCTTCCTGCCGTATGTCCGGGCAGCTTTATTATCCTTGCATCAACTCCGTATTCCGCAAGAGACATTCCGTCCTCTAAAATCACATCCGGCGTAACAGCTTCAATCTCATTTTGCCCGATGTTCCTGTTGGCGGCGCCTGCATAAAAATTTCCCCATATTCCTTTGCCGTATACCTTACGCTTTTGGTTCTTTTCAAGCAGCGCCGCGTCCTCCCCGGCAATCCCTGTTTTACATTTCAGATTTCGGGCCAGATACGCCGCGCTCTGGCAATGGTCAAAGTGCCCGTGTGTCAGCAAAATCAGCTTTACATTCGCATTTTGACAGGCCCTTAAAACCTTATCCTTAAATTTTTCCACTCCTGTATCTATCAGAACACTGCCGCTGTCTCCGCGAAGCAGGTAAACGTTGGACGTACCGCAGGCAATCCTTTCTGTTTTCATAAGACACCCCGCAAATTTCTTTCCATTATTCTTTCTGACATCTATTATGAACTTCACAGCGTAAAATGGCAAGGAAAGATATTTCAGTTTGTATTTTTCCTCACCGGATGCCTGATAACGGTGCGCAGCTTATCTTCCGCTGCCCTTCTCGGGTCGCTTAAGTAAATCTCATGGTGGAAACGGCTGTCCGTAATATCCGTGACATAACCGTTTTCCGCCAGATACGCATCCATGGCCCTGACCGTATCAGGCTCCTTATCATAACTGCCGATGTGCATACACTGCACGCAGGTTCCTTCATGGTAAGTAAAAAACTCCGCCCTGGAAAAATCACTTTGCTTCTTCTGCTCCGCCTCCCGGACCGCCCAGTCAAATTCTTCCTTTGTCACAAACTCGGGAAGCCGAATCATGGAAATCCACTCAAAATTTTCCTTGTGGGAATAATCAACCCCTTTGCAGCCCTTCTGCCACCATAAGCCCTCAAGGGGCGGAACCACATAAGAAAAATAACCGTCGATTTTGTGGCTTCCTTTATAACTCATCTTGATGGTGAAGGCGATTCCGTAAAGCAGCCCTATTGCCGCCCTGTATTCCCCCTCCGGCTCGTTGGGGTCACCCTTGCCTCTGACCGCAATATAGTTCATGGCGGGAATCTCTATGATATGGGGCTTTTTCGGAGGCAGATAATATTCTTTGTATTCTTTCTTGTAATCAAACGGCATTTTTTGTTACTCCTTTCTGCTACAGGTTCCGCAGATATCCTTCCGGCACCCTCTGGTCTGGAAAGCTTTCAGCCGCTCCCGCGTCTGTAAGTCTTTCCTGACGTTGCCGCACATCTGCTGATTTATTTGTTTTACAGATAGAGTTTATCACATAAAACACGTCAATGGTGTGTCATGTTTAGCAAACTGTCCTTTATTCTAAACAAAAAAGCCATGAAACTGCCCATGACTTTTCTACTCTTTGATATTATGTTATCCGTTGTTTTCGTTTTCAAATTCCTTTATTTTAATTTTCAATTCTTCAGGAATTTCCTTATTTGTCATTATATACCTTAAAGCTTCCAACGCATATGGATTATCGTACGCTGAATCTTCTTCCTCACCATCATATGTTGTTAAGGAAATTCCTATTTCTTCAGCACGTGCTTCCATTAAATCTCTGGCTTCAATTTCTTCTTCAGTTACAGGTTCATATGATTTGAAGTCTACTAATATATCATTGTTTACATTCATTAATCCGTTGCCTCCTGTTCCAGTACAAAATAGCATAACCCATATTGTCCACAGTCATTTAACCACTTATCTCTTGCTATGTTTACCGCTATTTTTGTTATATCTCTGATATTTAACCCCGATTTTTGAGATTCTATATCGGAAATAATGTCTTTCATAAATTCATTTAATTTATCGATTGCTTTCTCTCTTATATAGGTTTCTTTTTTAATTAAAACATATATTATTCCATTATTTCCGACCACCGACATTATCTTTATCTGCTCCGCACTCAAATAACTATTCAAATCTCTATACGAAAACGTATTTGAAGTAGGATGGTTATGTATAAACATCAATTG
>CAJTMZ010000045.1:15274-23106 GCA_910577445.1 uncultured Lachnospiraceae bacterium
TTTCTGGCTACTCTATATATACCGTATGCCTCATCATTATTTTTTATACTAACATGCTTGTGACCGCCGTCTACTATCCAATATTTCATTGTGCATAAATCAATTAAAATCCCGGCTTCCATATCATCACAGTTATTTACATAATTAAGTTGTAAGACTGTTCTGAGTACTTCTTTATGCAGCTTCGTCAGAAACTCTTCTTCATCTTGTTTCAATCCTGTAATAGCTATTTTAGGCACCGCCTCTATTACCTTATCTGTTATTTGCAAATACATTACCTCTCTTTAGTTACATTATAAATTAATTTGTTATTTTAGTCAAAGCCCTGCATTTCCGAACCAAAACCATCTCCGTTCCCATAAACCTCCAACATTTTCCTCAGAGACATACAGAGTTCCTCCCGCAATTCCACAGGCTCTAAAAGTTCCGCCTTCTCCCGGAAGGTCAATAGCCAGGTGACAAGCTCCTCCCTGTTCGTATAATCCGCATGGAACAGCAAGCTTCCGTCCTCCTGCTCCTTAAAGCAGTCCGGGCCGAACTCCTCCACCAACCGCCATTTGCAGCTTTTGTCAAACAATGCCTTCACCCGAATCCCTCCGGGAAAAATCTGCTCGTTTTTCAATTCAGGCAGCGGGGCGCTTCTTCTGGAAAAAACCTCCCCGGACATCTTAAGCCCATCCATTCGGTTCAGCTTAAAAAGCCTGAAATCCTCACGCCTCTCGCACCACCCCCACACATACCAGTTCGACCAGCGGAAAATCAGATAGTAAGGCTCAATCACCCTCTCGCTTTCCCCCCAGGGAGAATAATAAAAGAACGCCAGCTTCCGGCAGCCCTCAATGGCGCTGCGAAGCAGTTCTATTTTCGGCGAGAGAGACGCCTTGTTCCAGGAGGACAAATCAATCAGAACCGACTGATTTCCCGTCATAAAATCCGAGGAACCCACCGAGAGCTTTTCCATTAGCTGGCCGTAGCGGTTGGTTCCGTTGATACTGTCAAGGCTGCGAAGCCCCGCCAGAATATCCTGCATTTCCCCGTTGGTCAGAAGCGCCCTTTCTATTTTATAATTTTCCATGATGGAAATGCCGCCGCCCGCCCCCTGCCTTGTCACAATCGGGATTCCCGCCCGGCACAAGTCCTCTATGTCACGGTTGATTGTCCGTCTGGAAACCTCAAACTGCTCCGCCAGATACGGAGCCGTAACGCTGTCCTTCTGCAGTAACACAGATAAAATGCCTATCAGCCGGTCGATTTTCATAACTGCTCCTTTCGCCTGCGAAAATGGGTTTGAAACAATCAAAAAGAGTGCAATCCTTTTGAATTTTCAATCGAATTTACACTCTCGCTTTGCTGTTACTCTTTTATTCTGTCAATATCAGTAAGATTAATGCCGGACGATGTAAGTATAACTTTTAACGTATCATACCTTACTTTCATAGCTTTATAAACTTCCGAATCCTTATCAGCTAATAACATAAAGCTTTGCAACAATACAAACTCTTCAATATTTTTTTGCATCATCTCTTTTTCTGTCATCTTTTCACCGCCTTTTATATCTGTTAACCGGTCGTTACGATTTAATTATAACAAATCAGATATAAAGTGTAAACCTTATTCCCACGAAATCAATTTTCAGATTTCGGTGAAAAGAAGACTGCCAAAGAGGATGTCAACCCTGATTGAAACTAATGCCGGGCCATCTTCCTCCGAATCCCCGCATAAACCGTACCCGAAATATTATGCCACACGGAAAAAATCGCTCCCGGCAGTGTGGCAAGCGGATTTGCCGCAAAGTTGGCTGTTGCAAGGGAAATCGCAAGACCGCTGTTCTGCATGCCCACTTCAATTCCGATTGCCGTCACCTTTCTCTCCTCCAGCTTCAGCACCTTTGCCACGCCTGTTCCAAGGCACAAACCCACTACGTTATGAATCGCTACCACAACCATCACCAACGCTCCACAGGACACAATTTTCTCCGCATTGCTCCCCACAATCCCGGAAATAATCATTACGATGGCAGCAACCGACACCAGCGGAAGCAGTTCCCGAACCGCGTCTGTCTGTTTCGGAAAAAGCCGGTAAATCAGTATACCCAGAAGAACCGGCAAAAGAACCACCTTTACCACGGACATCATCATGGAAAGAAGCGATACCTCCACCCATGAACCGGCCAGCAGATACACCAGCACCGGCGTGCATACCGGGGCAAGTATGGTTGACACAATCGTCATACCCACAGAAAGAGGAACGTCTCCGTCCGCCACATAGGTAATGACGTTGCTTGCCGTTCCTCCCGGACAGCACCCCACCAAAATAATACCCAGCGCCAAATCGGCGGAAAGCCCGAACGCCTTTGCCAGCGCAAAAGCCGTAAGGGGCATGACGGTGTACTGAAGCACAAATCCGATGCATAAATCCTTTGGCCTTGTAAAGACAACCTTGAAATCCTCTGTTTTAATCGTCAGTCCCATACCGAACATTGCCGCCCCGAGAAACCATGTGGTATAGTTGGTCGCCCACGAAAATCCCTTCGGATAAAAAAACGCAATTACAGAAAATATGATAATCAGCACCGCAATATTTGACGACAGAAAGCCGCATATCTTTTTTATTTTTTCCATCCTGTTCCTCCATAATAAAAATCTTGTCAGGCTTTCAGCACACCGTGCTTTTCATAACGCGCCACGGACGTAATCCGGTTGCTTTCATCCACGAAAACCACTTTCGGCGGATTTTCCTTTCTTTCCTCCGGCATCATACCCGCATAACACATGATAATAACCTTATCTCCCATGGAAACCATGCGCGCCGCCGCCCCGTTTAAGCAGATGGTTCCGCTCCCGGCTTGCCCGGCAATCACATAGGTTTCGAACCTGGCTCCATTATCCACATCCGCAATCTGCACCTTTTCATATTCATAAATTCCCGCCGCTTCCATCAGGCTCTCGTCGATGGTAATGCTCCCCACATAATTGAGCTCCGCCTGAGTGACCGTGGCGCGGTGGATTTTACTCTTTAACATTTCAAGAATCATATTTTTCACTCCTCTCCCGTTACCCGGTATGTTGTTTTCGCAGTATTTCTCACGGCTCTATACTTCCAGAATAAAATTGTCAATCAGACGGGTATTTCCAATATAAACCGCCATAGCCACAAGGACGTTCCCCGCCGCCTTTGTAAGCGGCTGTATACTGTCCGCATCCACCATTTCCACATAATCAATCCTTGCAAGGGGCTCCGTCTCTATCAACTCCCGCATTGCCGCAAGGACAGCTTCGGCGTCCCTCTCACCGTTCTTCATCATACTTTCCCCGTGAAAAACCGCCTTTGAGAGCACCAGCGCCGCTTCTCTTTCTGCCTTATTCAAATAGGTATTCCTTGAACTCTTAGCCAGTCCGTCCGCCTCCCGTATAATAGGGCAGCCCACAATCTGGATATCCATATCCAAATCACGCACCATCCGGCGGATTACAGCCATCTGCTGCGCGTCCTTCTGCCCGAAATAGGCCCTGTCCGGCATAACAATGTGGAACAGCTTGCATACCACTGTACATACGCCCCGGAAGTGTGTGGGCCTCGTCCTGCCGCACAGACCCTCGCTTACTTTCTGCATTTCCACGTAAGTTGAAAAATCCGGCGCATACATTTCCTCCGCCTCGGGGTGAAAAATCAAATGCGCTCCCGCTTCGCCGCAAAGCCGCTTATCCGCCTCGATGTCCCTTGGATAAGTCGCCAAATCCTCGTTTACCCCAAATTGTATGGGATTGACAAAATCGCTTACCACCACTCTGTCATTTTCCGCGACCGCCCTGTCAATCAGGCTTCTGTGCCCTTCATGCAGATAACCCATGGTAGGCACAAGTCCTACCGTCAGTCCCTGCCTTCTCCATTCCTTTACCTGCGCTCTTACTTCTCTGATACTTCCTGTGATTTCCATAATGATTCTCCTTTCAGCGCCCGGCCTTTTGCCTCTGCTCCGCCGCTCGGCTTCGCCTCGCTGTCGCGGCGTTCGCAAAATGCGGATGCAAGCATCCCCGCTTTGCTCTCTGCTCACGCAAAAAAAGCCTGGGCATTTTACTGTCCAGACATACAATGGAAAACCCTTATATGGAAATGTGCCGCCCGACGGTGCAGCCATCTGATATAAGAATTTGTTTATTTACTTTATGTATGCGCTGGTACAGTTCAGTTTCTTTGATACTGTCCGTCAAAAATAGTAACATAGGTTTTTGTGAAATGCAAGGCTGTATCGAAAACAATGCAACAGTAACAGTGCGCAGCCTGGGCTGGCGGCGGCCGGCCGGCAAAAAACCACTCTATGGCAGAATGCTTCCCACCGCTGCCCCGTATGCGGCTTCTTCTTCATAACGCGCCAGTGTCAGCTCCACCTCAAACATACGGCTGAATATTTCACGCAGAATCCGGTTTTTCCGAAGTCCGTTCCCGGAAGCTACAAGACGCTTCACTTCAAGCCCCGTTACTGCATGAATCTGTCCGTACAACTCAAAAAGCTCCTGCGCCATGCCCTCAAGCACTCCGCAGACCATCGCCTCCGGGGTAAAATTATCCTCGTCAATTCCGCTGATGCTTCCCCGAAGCCCCGGATTTACTCTGGTTCCCCGAAAAGCGGTGACCACCTTCATCCTATTTTTGCCTGCAAAGCCTTTTTCCGCAAGCTTTTCCATGACCCCGTATTGTTCTTCCTTCCGCTCCCCGCACGCCACAGAAAGATATCTCCTGAAAAAGCTTTCCAGAATGGCATAAGCCCTGCCTCCGCAAAGAGACGCGCCTGTAAGGAGATATTTCCCATTAAGATAGGGTCTTGCCTCAATCCCCGGAGCCTTGCAGTAACTGTCCGAAAGCGCCGAAATCTGTCCGCCGGTTCCCATATTCACCAAAAACGCGCCTTCCTCCATACCCACCGAGCCGAGAAAGCTGGCCTGGCTGTCTCCTAAAGCCGCTGTCACGGGAATTCCCCGGTACTCTCCAAGCACCGCCAGCCGGTCTGTCACCTCTGGCAGTATCTCCGCGAACCTCCCCTCCGCCGGAATCATATCCTTTCGAAATGTTCCTTTTTCTCCGTCAAAAAATCCAAGGCTGTCCGCCATGCTGGTATGCAACAGAGGCTTACGCCGCCCTGTCAGCGTCATTCCGAAATAGTCGGCTATGGTGCATAAGGCCACAGCTTCCCCTGCTATACACTCTTGTACCAAAGCCGAAACGCCTCCCTGCTGTTTTTTGCGCAAAATATCCTCCCGGTATTTTCTGATATGATACAGGTGCGTCACCAGCCCATAGCCGGAGGCGGTTTTTACCTGATACTTTTCATAAATCTCCTCCACAAGACTCTTCCCGTCAGGGCCCGGCAGATTTCCCCGCCCGTCCTGCCAGGTATAAAGGGGACTGATGCATTTTCCCTTTTCATCCACATACAGGATTCCGTGCATCTGCCCGGTAAGCCCGACAGATGCCGCATCGTCACAGCCGGCAAGCAGCTCGTCCAGCAGTCCTTTTGCCTTTTCCACGATAAGTCCCGCGTTCTGAATACGCTCCCATTCATGGCCGGTCTTGATGAAACTGCCGTTTTCTATTGTCCTTGCCAGCAAAACTTCTCTGCTTAACGCGTCGATTATGACTCCGCTGATGGTGGTTGTTCCGATATCAATTCCGATTGCTTTCATGGTCTGCTTCCTCCCGGAAAAGTCTGATTTTCTTTCTTTCAAGATACAGGAAATCCGGGCAAATGGCAAGTAAAAGGGGCACCTTAAAAAACGCCGGGAACGTTTCCTCTCAAAAACATTCCCGGCGCTTTACTCTAACTCTGCTGCCGCTCCTCCCCGTTTCCCCGAAATCCGTTGCGGAACACGGAAGGCGACTCCCCCTCCACGCTCTTGAACACCTTGGTGAATACCCGGTAATCCCGGAACCCCACTTCCCCGGCGATTTCCGAAACGCTTTTCCCGGTGGAGGCAAGAAGCGCTTTGGCTTTATCAATGCGCAGCTTTGTCAGGTAATCATGGTATTTCATTCCCAGCTCATTTTTGAAAAGCTGGCTGATATAAGAAGAATTTAAGTGAAATTCCTCGGCGATGCTCTGCAGGGAAATGTCCTCGGCCAGATGCTTTGAGAGCCATGCGGCAAGCTGGAATACCAGCTTATCACCGTGTTCCTCCACATTTTGGCATTTGCTTTGAATCAGCCGCAGCTTGATATTTTCAATGACCTTCCCGAACTCGCTAAAGTCCACCGGCTTTAAAATATAGTCTGTAATCTGAAGCCGCAGAGCTTCCCGGCAGTACTCGAATTCATCATAGCCGCTGACGATAATACAGGCGCAGTCCTTATTCTGCTCCCGAATCAGCCTAAGCGCCTCAAGGCCTGTCATCACAGGGATGTTGATATCCATAATGATAATGTCAGGCCGGTAAGCTTTTGCCTGATTCACCGCCATCACGCCGTCGCATGCCTCGCACACTACCTTGCAGCCGTAACTCTCCCAGTCAAAGAGCCTCTTAAAGCCCTCCAGGATTGTCACCTCATCGTCCACGAGCATCACCTTCAGCATGCTTCCCTCATCAATGTCACTTTCACCGCTCCCGAGGAATGTCTTCCCTTCAGAGACACTTCCACGATAAACTCCAGCTTGCTTTCCGCATACAAATCGGTATTAAACTCGATTTCCGCTTCCGCCTTTGCGCCGTAAAGGTTATTCAAAGGAAGGCAAAATCCCTTTCCGTTTACCGTCTCCACTCCGTCTGGCATATAAACGCTGATTTTCGCCCACTGCTGCTGCCGCATGGTGTGGGAATTGGTTACGGTTACTTTTACCTTCCGGTTTTCTCCCGCCTTAAAGAACACGGAGCCTTCATAATCAATCATAATATTAAAGGCCGGGAAAGCGTAACGAACCACGTAAGGAGAAAGACTGCACAAGTCTTTGATAGGAAGGGCCTCGTCCTTGCCGTTTCCGTTGATTCTGTGAAGATAATCGGTAGTCTTTCTGCAGTAAAGAGCATCCCCTTCCTTACATTCGATAGTCATACCGCCCTCTGCAAAAATGTCGCAGATATCCTGTCCAAGGAAACCGGGAACCGCTTTCATCACTCTCTCCGTCAGCTCCGTCACCGTTTCGGGTACCCAGATACCGCGGCTGGTCTTGTCGATGCAAAGTGTGGCAATCTTATCGTCCAGAGGAGCCGTCCATTTTTCCGGAAGTCCCGACGCGCCGGAGATAATCCCCAGCACCGCTCCTAAAGTTGCGCAGGTACAGTCCGTATCCTCGCCGCATGCTACAGCCAGACAAAGGCTCTTTCCGAAATCCTCCTCGCCGTAAAGCCATCCCGCGATGGTAAACGCCACGTTTTCCGGAGCGTCAAAGCCGGGGGCGCCGATTTCCATCCCTTCATTGTCCTCCACAGGAATTTCCTGCAGTGTACCGCCCTGAATGCCGAAAGTGCCGGGAGCCGCGTTGTGAATCTGTTTGCGCGCCTCCTTGAACTCCACGTGACTGTCATAGCATTCCATGGCCTTGCGGATTGCGGCGGCGGTGATACTGTCCTCCGGTATATAGGAAAGGGCGATGTCAATGAGCTTTCTCTTATCGCTCTCCACAAACGCCGCGCTTTGCAGGGCCGCGAAGAAAATTTCCCCGTACATGCCCTCGCCCTCGTGGTCAACGATGGCGTCCTCGTAGGCATAGCGTGCCGCCAGCTCCGGATTGCCGGGCGCGAGACAGGCCCAGATTTCCGAGCGGATATAGCAGCCACAGCTATCCTTGTAGGTGTTGTCAACAAGTCCGGAAAGAGGCGGCTGCAGTCCTGCCCGCAGGTTTG
>CAJTMZ010000045.1:23149-28388 GCA_910577445.1 uncultured Lachnospiraceae bacterium
ATCCAGTCCTCGCCTAAGATAGAAGCGTTTACGTTTCTTCCGTAACGCTCCACAGCCGCCAGCCAGATAATCTGTAAATCCAAATCATCATTAGGCGGAGGGCCCATGGACAAGTCCTGGGTATAAAAGGAAATATCGTTTATCTGGCGCAGTCCCTCAAAGGGCGCGCCCAGAACGCCTCCGATATTTTTTCCCGCCCAGCAGCCCATCACTTTGTCTTTGTAGGTTGCAAAATCCAGTTTCATTCTTTTCCATCCTCTCTTTCTATATTATTTTTTATTATTAATATTACCGTGACTCCGCCCTCCGGATTGTCATGGTAGGACAGCCCGGCCGTGTCCGGATAATATATTTTCAGTCTTTTCTGCACATTTACAATGCCGATGTGCTTGTCTTCCTCTATTCTGCTTTCTCGCCTGTCGTCTTTTTTTGCGCCCTCGTGTTCTTTTCCTGCATCCTCTCCGGCGCTTTGCAGCACGTCCTCCAGATTCTTTCTTGCCTCCGGCGACATACCGGCCCCGTTGTCGTAAACCTTAATCACAATATTTTCAGGATTTGCCCCGTCCCGGCTTACCGAAAGCCTGATGGTTCCACGATAACCCACATGCCGCAGTCCGTGCATCACACTGTTTTCCACCAGAGGCTGTAAAATGAAGTTTGGCATTTCCACCATCAAAAGGCTTTCGTCAATCTCATACTCGCAGTTCAGAGCGGGATATCGATAGCACATTAAGTTCAGGTAGGACTGAATCAGACGGATTTCATGGTAAACCGACACCATCTCGCTGTCCGCGTTCACCCCAAGGCGGAAAAAGTTCACCATCTGCATAATCATGGCCGATACCTCTTTGTCCCCGTTAAGCTCCGCCTTAATTCTTATGGTGTCCAGCGTATTGTAAAGAAAGTGCGGGTTAATCTGGTTTTTCAGGTAAAGGAGAGACGTTTTCTGCTGCTTGAGCTGCGCCTCATTCAGTCGGATTTTACTTTCATATTCCGACTCAATCAGTTGATTTAAGGTATCCATCATCTTGTTGAAAGAGGCCATCAGCCGGCCCGTCTCGTCCTCTGTGGTAACCACAAAGCGGCGTCCCATATCCTTCTGGTTAAAATGGGCCATGGAATCCGATAATTCCGTAAGGAGCCTCAGGTTATTTTTCACACTTCTTCCCGTGAGGACCGCGGCAAATACCAGGAGGAGCAGAAATACCACCCCCATTATACCCGTAAACCCCATTGCGTCCTTTGTTATCAGCGCGATTTCCTTTTTCATCATCAGAATAAGCCCGCTGTATTCGGATTTCTGCCAGGCTATCAGATAATTCTTCCCCTCCCACTCGCTCTCAAAGATACCGGAATCCCCTTTGATACGCCGGTAAATCTCAGGAGAAATCGCCTCCATATTCTGTCCCATGGTTTCCGCTCTCTCGGAACAGGCAATTTGTCCCTCCTCCGTAAGAAGCGTATAGGATACATCCTCATAAATATATTCGTTAAGGGACTCCCTGATTTTTTCCATATTCGTAATCAGAAGGATGTGCCCGATGGCCTCGTGAGGGGAAAAACTTTTAATCTGCCTTACCAGATAGATGCAATGCTTATTGTACTCGTTTTCCATGCGCCACGCGCTGTAACGCATGAACTCCGGCTGGACGCCCACCACCATTCTGCATCCCGACAGACTCCGTTCTTTTTTCTCCCACTCCTCCATCTGTTCCAGAAAAACGGACATTTCATAGTCGATTCTCTGCGAAGAGTCCAGATTATCCTGCCAGAAAATAAGGGAATCCAAATCAAAAATGAAAATAGAATTGATATCCTCCCTGATACTGATAAGCGAAGTATACTGCTTCTTTAAATATTCCACACTGGCAAGCTGCTTTTCATACTCATAGGTATCATACTCCCGCAGAATTTCCTGTGTCTTCCTGTCCGAAAAGGTCATCAGGGAAACTCTCCCCATGTCCTTGAGCTTGTTATCCACGGAGCTTAATGTATTGGAAATATAAATATTCATTTTCTGTTTTTCGTTTTTCATAGTATATTGATAGTTAATCCCCACCGCGGCAAAGATTAAACTCACGAAAACCAGAAGAATGATTCCCGCATTTGTCCATATGATTTTCGCACTCAGACTTTTTCTGATATGAAAAACAGACGGAACATTTTCCATAGACAGTCCTCCGAAATAAAGCTATCCCTTTATGGCTCCCTGCGTCAGCCCTTCAATCAGAAACCGGGAACCGAAAAAGTAAAAGACGGCAATCGGGCTTAAACATACCACCAGCGCCGCATACATTACCTCCAGGGGGAATCCCTGTACGCCGGCGGTCTGGGTAAACCGGAGAGGCACCACGGAAATAGGCTGCACCGCCGTGTCGTTGATAAAAATCATTGCCATCTGCAACTCATTCCATGCATTTAAAAACGTCTGAATCAGTACAAAGGCCAACCCCGGTATCGCTATGGGCATCATTATACTGGTAAATATTTTCCCTTTCCCGGCGCCGTCAATTCTGGCCGACTCCATCACCTCGTTGGGCAACGCGTCAAAATAATTTTTCAGCACCATCAGGTTAAAACAGCAGTTCAGCGTCGCGTAGGGAAAAATCAGCGAAAAGGGCGTATTGTTAAGGCTAAGCCCCTTTACAATCTGAAACAGCGGGAAAATCAGCGCCGAGGTAGGAATCATCATTCCCGTAAGGAGCGTATAGTAAATTGCCTTTTTAAAGGGAAAATTCAGCTTTGAAAAGGCAAAAGCCGCCATAGCCGCCACTGCCGATACAATCAGAAGCGTGCCGAACACCACCAGAAGGCTTGTAAGAAAATTGGGCGCAAGATTCACCGTCTCAAAAACCCGCACATAGTTATGCGCACCTTCCCCCTGAAAAGAGCGTATCAGCATCAGCGCCAACGGAAACAGAGCCACCGCCGTTGCGAAAACGCAAATGATTTGTCCGCTTGTCTTAAATAGTAACGATTTTCTCATCAGCCAGCCAACTCCTTATCTTTATCATTTCTGTAATAAAACTTTAACTGTATCAGAGTGATTATCATTGCAATAACAAACATCACCACCACGATTGCCGAGCCAAGCCCCTGCTTAAACAGGTTAAAGGACTGCCGGTAAATATAGGTGGAGAAAAATTCCGTGGCGTAGTTCGGCCCGCCCTTTGTCAGCACATACGGAAGGTCGAAGCATTTAAGCGATCCCAGCATACCCATGATAAACAATGTATAATGGGTTCCACGAAGCAGCGGGAAAGTGATTTTTGTAAACTGCTGTACCTGCCCCGCCCCGTCGATGACAGCCGCCTCGTACAAATCCTGGGGAATATTCAGCATATTGGCATAATACATGAGCATACTGTATCCTGTCCACTGCCAGATATTGACACAAATCACACAAAACAGCGCCCACTTGGGGTCCGCAAGCCATTGCTGACAGAGCCCGTCCATATGCAGGAAGCGAAGAAATACATTTAAATATCCCCTGTTCGTCTCGAAAATTTTTGAAAAAACATTTCCAACGATTGCCGGAGTAGCAATTACCGGCATATAAAGGATAATGCGATAAAAAGATGAAAACTTAAGTCTCCTGATAAAAAAGTTGGCGAAAACAAGACCCAAAAACGCCTGTATGACAATGGTAAAAAGTGCAAATACCACAAAATTCTTAAGTACCTTCAAAATTACAGGGTCGTGAAATACTGTTTTGTAGTTCTCAAAGCCCACAAACGCCTTTTCGATATTAATGCCGTTCCAGTCATAAAAGCTGATATAAAAATTATAGCAGATAGGATAGACAACGAATATTGAAAAAAGGAGTACAATTGGCAGAATAAACAAATAATCTGTAAAGGATTTTTTCAAAATCAGCCCTCCTGTTTTGGGAAAAAACGCCCCTCCCCAAACGGAAGAGGCGCTTTTTATATTGCAGTAAAAGTATTATCTTGCCTGTGCCTTAGACGCCGCTTCAATCACTTCCGCCGCTTCCTGTGGCGTGGCGTCTCCCAGCGCGAGAACCGTAAGCTGGTCGGAAATTACCTGCTTTAAGTCCGCATAAGCCATTTCACGGTATCCGCCAATGTTTGTCTGGGACTGCTCTACAATGTAGTCCAGATTGGCCTGACCATCTTCGCTCATTCCTTCCACACTCAAAACCAAATCCTTTCTGGACGGACAGTATGACAAATATTTGTTAATCAGAATATCCTGTCCTTCGTGAAGCATGAAGTCAACGAATGTCCATGCCGCTTCCTGATTCTTGGAATTTTTATTGATACACAGACATACGTCTACCGAAGCGCTGACCGGGCAGGGCTTGCCGTCATTGTTCCAGTCCATCAGGAAAATGTCGTGGTCCGCTCCCTCGGAATTAAACACCTTGTCATGGTCAGGGTCGCCGTCAACATAAAAGCCTGTCGCCCAGGAACCGTTCTGAATCATCGGAATGCTTCCCTCTTTCTCAAATAAATCAGTAGTGTCATTGTAAACGCCTACGCCGAGTGCTCCGTCCTGGAAAATCCCGTCCGTGAAGCAGGACTGCCAGATACGGAAAGATTCCACCAAATCAGGGTCTGTAAAAGGCGTCTCGCCCTCGATTGCAGAGTAAAGCTTTTCGGGATTGATATCATTTGCCATACTCATCCATGTATCGATGTTAATCCATGCGTCCTTCGCGCCGATTGTCAGAGGATACTGGCCGTTTGCCCGCAAAGTATCGGCGCACTTCTTCAGCTCGTCATAATTCTTCGGCACTTCCAGACCGTTTTCTTTCAGCATCCTGACGTCCGCCCAGGTAAAGCCCGCATAGGTAAGTCCAAGAGGCAGTCCGTAGTACTTACCGTCCTCATTCAGCAAATCCATGCAGAAATCTATATACTGGTCCTGCCAGCCGCTTCCCCATGCCTCCTCTGCAAGAGGCGTTAAATCCACTTCAAAATCACGGAACTCTTTAATCGTCGCTCCTGTCTGCATACCAAATACGTCGGCGCCCTCTCCGCTTGCCATGTCGATTTTCAGCTTTTCCACATGGTCGGTGTACGGCATAAATACATGATTTACCTTGATGTTAGGATATTTTGCCTCAAAAGCGGCGATGACCTCATCAATAGGCGCGCCCTGTCCGGGATTCCACGTCTGGAAATTAATCGTCACCTGCTCGCCGCTCTCGCTTCCGCCGTCCGCAGCCGCGTTGCCGCTTCCCGCTCCGTCGTCAGCCGCTCCGTCTGTCGCGGTA
>CAJTMZ010000046.1 GCA_910577445.1 uncultured Lachnospiraceae bacterium
CGGTTTTGCGGCGATTATAGGAAGGCCCAACGTGGGAAAATCCACATTGATGAACTCCCTGATAGGGCAGAAAATTGCCATAACTTCCAATAAGCCCCAGACTACCCGGAACCGAATCCAGACCGTGTATACCTCGAAGGAGGGGCAGATTGTGTTTGTGGATACGCCGGGCATCCATAAGGCGAAGAACCGGCTCGGGGACTATATGGTAAATATTGCGGAGAGAAGCCTGAAAGAGGTGGATGTGATATTATGGCTGGTGGACCCCTCCAATTTTATAGGCGCCGAGGAGCGCCATATTATTGAGCAGTTAAAACAGGCAGCCGCACCGGTGATACTGGTCATAAATAAAATTGATACGGTGAAAAGGAAGGAGCTTCTCGTCTTTATCGATACCTACAGAAAAGAGATGGATTTTGCGGAAATCGTCCCGGTGTCGGCTTTAAAGAACGACAACACAGAAGAGCTTATAAAATGCATTATGGCTTATCTGCCTTACGGACCGGCTTTCTTTGACGAGGATACCGTGACGGACCAGCCGGAGCGCCAGATTGTGGCGGAGCTTATCAGGGAGAAGGCCCTGCGCTGTCTGGAGGAGGAAGTGCCCCACGGCATTGCCGTCACCATAGAGCGGATGAAATACAGGAAAGGCATTGTGGATATCGACGCCAATATCGTCTGTGAAAAGGATTCCCACAAGGGAATTATCATTGGAAAACAGGGCAGTATGCTGAAAAAAATCGGAACGGGAGCCCGCAGGGATATTGAGAATATGCTGGAAATGCGGGTAAATCTCCAGCTTTGGGTGAAGGTGAAAAAAGACTGGCGGGACAGTGATTTCCTTCTTAAAAATTTTGGCTATAATCAGAAGGACGGCGAATAGAAAAACGAAAAAAGTAAACCCTAGTATTAATACATTTGTAAATGCTACATTTTATAAATGCTACATTTTAATACCAGGGGGCATAAGATGAAAGTGATAAATTACTGGGAGCATTTTTTAACGACTGGAAGTGTAAGCGATTATCTGAATTACCTGGGTGAGCGCCGGCAAAACGAGCCGGCTGCGCGTTCCGGGGAGGGAGCGGGGAAAGGTGAGGGAACAGGTCAGCGTTACAGGGATGATATTGAAAGCGGAACCCATCGGGGAATATGACAGACGGGTGGTTATATTGACAAGGGAGAGGGGAAAGATAGCGGCGTTTGCCAGAGGAGCCAGGAAACAGGGCAGCAGGCTGTTAGCTTCCACCAATCCCTTTTGCTTTGGGAAATTTTTTCTTTTTGAGGGAAGAACTTCCTATAATATGACGGAAAGCAGCATCAGCAACTATTTTGAGGGATTTCGGGAGGATTTTGAAGGAGCATGCTACGGAATGTATTTTCTGGAGCTGACGGATTATTATACAAGGGAAAACAGCGACGAAAAGGAGATGTTAAAGCTTTTGTACCAATCGCTGCGGGCGCTTTTGCACGAGGGGCTTTCCAACAGACTGGTGCGGTACATATTCGAAATCAAAGCGCTTAAGATAAACGGCGAGTATCCGGGGCTGCCGGAAAGAGAGACGGCTTATCTGCCCTCCACTGTTTACGCCGTCGGCTACATCACGGAAGCGGCAGTGGAAAAACTCTATACGTTTACGGTGACGGAGCAGGTACTTTCGGAGCTTTCATGGATTGCGGACAATTACAGAAACCGGTTTATAGATAAAAAAATGAAAAGTCTGGAAATTTTATGTGAATTTCCATGTTGAAAATCGTTTAATAGTCATATATAATGGATTTTATGATTTGAGGGAAGCAGGGGAACAAAATGAAAACAGGAAAAAATTTTTTATACAGGACGATAACAGGCGCGCTTTTTCTGATAGCGGCGGCCGGATTTACAGCCTGCGGAAACGTAGAAAAGGACGGCGAAGCCACTTTTATCGGAGTCAATAAGGACGGAAGCATCCGGTCGGAAATCGTGGAAAACTTTGCAGAGGAACGATATGACAAAGACGAGCTGCAGACAGCGATTTTGGGGGAGCTGGCCGTTTACAATAAAAAGGCCGGCAACAATATTACGGTTGAGAAGGTGGAAAAGGACGGAGATAACATTGTAGTGAAAATGACCTATGCGAAAAGCGCGGATTACGCCGCTTTCAACAAGGTGGATTTCTTCGCGGGTACCGCGGCGGAAGCCGGGGAGGCCGGTTATGAGCTGAACGTGGTGTTAAGCGGCGTGGAGGATTCTAAGGAAACGGTAGGGAAATCGGATATCTTGGCGATGGAAAATACCGGCATCCTCATTACCGATGTTACCGACAGCATTGTCCTTGACGGAAAGGCGCTTTATACAAGCGACGGCGTGGAGGTGTCCTCAAAAGGGAAAACCGTCCGGCGTATCGGGGAAGAAAAGAAGTTGATGTATGTTATTTACAGCATAAAATAAACAGATTAGATTATTGCGGAGGAAGAGGTGTATTATGGAAAAAACAATGGAAAAGATTGTTGCACTGGCGAAGGCAAGAGGATTTGTGTATCCCGGCTCTGAAATATACGGAGGACTGGCAAATACATGGGACTACGGAAATCTGGGCGTTGAATTAAAGAATAATGTAAAGCGTGCCTGGTGGCAGAAGTTTATCATGGAAAATCCTTATAACGTGGGCGTTGACTGCGCAATCCTGATGAATCCCCAGGTATGGGTGGCGTCCGGGCATCTGGGCGGTTTTTCCGACCCGCTGATGGACTGTAAGGAGTGCCATGAGCGTTTCCGGGCGGACAAGATTATTGAGGATTTCGCGGCGGAAAACGGACTTGAGCTGGACGGGGCTATTGACGGCTGGAGCCAGGAAAAGATGAAATCCTTTATCGAGGAACATAACGTTCCGTGTCCCACATGCGGCAAACATAATTTTACGGATATCCGTCAGTTTAATCTGATGTTCAAGACTTTTCAGGGCGTTACCGAGGACGCAAAGAACACCGTATACTTACGTCCCGAAACCGCTCAGGGCATTTTTGTAAACTTTAAGAATGTACAGAGAACCTCCAGAAAGAAGATTCCTTTCGGAATCGGACAGGTGGGCAAGTCTTTCCGGAACGAAATCACGCCCGGTAACTTTACTTTCCGTACAAGGGAATTTGAGCAGATGGAGCTTGAATTTTTCTGTGAGCCGGATACGGACCTTGAGTGGTTCGCTTACTGGAAACAGTTCTGTATTGACTGGCTTAAGAGCCTTGGCATGAAAGAGGATGAAATGCGCGTCCGCGACCATGAAAAGGAGGAGCTGTCTTTCTATTCCAAGGCGACCACGGATATTGAATTTCTCTTCCCCTTCGGGTGGGGCGAACTGTGGGGCATTGCCGACAGGACGGACTATGATTTGACCCAGCACCAGAACACCTCGGGCGAGGATTTATCCTATTTTGACGACCAGAAGAACGAGAGATATGTTCCCTATGTAATTGAGCCTTCTCTTGGGGCGGACAGAGTGGTGCTTGCTTTCCTGTGCGCCGCTTACGACGAGGAGGAAATCGGAGAGGGCGACGTGCGTACCGTGCTTCACTTCCATCCGGCCCTTGCCCCCGTAAAGATTGGGGTGCTTCCTCTCTCCAAAAAATTAAGCGAAGGCGCGGAGAAGGTTTTCACACAGCTTTCAAAGAAGTATAACTGCGAGTTCGACGACAGGGGCAATATCGGAAAGCGTTACCGCCGCCAGGACGAAATCGGAACGCCATTTTGCGTAACCTACGATTTTGATTCCGAGACGGACGGCTGCGTGACGGTAAGGTTCCGGGATTCCATGGAGCAGGAGCGGGTAAAAATTGCGGAGCTGGACGCTTACTTTGCGGATAAAATGAACTTTTAAAACGGCAGAATACGGAAAGGAGCATGGTTATACAAATGAAACAATATGGCGTAAACGAATTGCGCAAAATGTTTTTGGAATTTTTTGAGAGCAAGGGACATCTCGCGATGAAGAGTTTTTCCCTTGTTCCCCACAACGATAACAGTCTGCTTTTGATTAATTCGGGTATGGCGCCCTTAAAGCCCTACTTTACAGGACAGGAGATTCCCCCCAGAAAGAGGGTGACCACCTGCCAGAAGTGCATCCGTACAGGCGACATTGAAAACATTGGCAAAACCGCCCGCCACGGCACCTTTTTTGAAATGCTGGGAAACTTTTCCTTCGGCGATTATTTCAAGAGGGAGGCCATTAACTGGACATGGGAATTTTTAACCGATGTAGTGGGTCTTGACGCAGACAGACTTTATCCTTCCGTTTATCTGGAGGATGACGAGGCTTTTGACATCTGGAATAAGGAAATCGGGATTCCGAAGGAGCGGATTTTCCGTTTCGGCAAGGAGGACAATTTCTGGGAGCACGGCTCAGGTCCCTGCGGCCCCTGTTCTGAGGTTTATTATGACAGAGGCGAGAAGTACGGCTGCGGCAAACCGGGCTGTACCGTAGGCTGCGACTGCGACAGATACATTGAAGTCTGGAACGACGTGTTTACCCAGTTTGACAACGACGGCAAAGGCAATTATTCGGAGCTGGAGCAGAAAAATATCGATACCGGCATGGGCCTTGAGCGTCTTGCGGCGGTGGTTCAGGACGTGGATTCCATTTTTGACGTGGATACCATCCGGGCGCTTCGGAACAGGGTGTGCGAGATTTCCGGAAAAGAATATAAGAAAGAATACAAATGGGACGTTTCCATCCGTATTGTGACGGACCACATCCGTTCGGCAACCTTTATGATTTCCGACGGCATCATGCCCACCAACGAGGGCAGGGGTTATGTGCTGCGGAGAATCATCCGCCGTGCTGCCCGTCACGGAAGGCTGCTTGGCATCGAGGGCACATTCCTTGCAGACTTAAGCAGCACCGTTATCGAGGGCAGTAAGGACGGCTATCCTGAACTGGAAGAAAAGAAGGATTTCATTTTCAATGTCCTTACCCAGGAAGAAAATAAATTTAACAAGACCATCGACCAGGGCCTTGGGATATTAAACGATATGGAAGAAGCCATGGTTAAAGAGGGGAAAAAGACCCTTTCCGGCGAGGACGCGTTTAGGCTGTATGACACTTATGGATTTCCTCTTGACCTTACCATGGAGATTCTGGAGGAAAAAGGAATCGGCGTGGACGAGGAAGGCTTTAAGGCGGCCATGCAGAAGCAGAAGGACATGGCAAGGGCTGCCCGCAAGGTCACCAATTACATGGGAGCGGACGTGACCATTTACGAGTCCATTGACCCGGCCATCACCACGGAATTTGTGGGATACGGCCATTTGGTTCACGATTCGGAAATTACCGTGCTTACCACGGAGACGGAGCTTGTGGACGCTCTGACCGACGGGGAAGCAGGCACTATTATCGTGAAAGAAACGCCTTTTTACGCTACCATGGGCGGCCAGAACGGGGACAACGGAATCATTACCTGCCCGGACGGGGAATTTCAGGTGGAGGAGACCGTTAAACTCCTTGGCGGCAAGGTGGGCCATATCGGCCGTATGGTAAAGGGGATGCTGAAAGCGGGCGATAAGGTGACGCTTAAGGTGAACGAAGAAAACAGAAGCGATACCTGTAAGAACCACAGCGCCACCCATCTTCTCCAGAAAGCGCTGCGCACTGTGCTGGGGACGCATGTGGAGCAGAAAGGCTCCTTTGTAAACGGGGACGGGCTGCGTTTTGACTTCAGCCATTTTTCCGCCATGACGCCGGAGGAAATTGACAGGGTTGAAAAAATTGTCAACGAGAAGATTGCCGAAGCCGTGTGCGTGGAGACAAAGGTGATGAGCCTTGAAGAAGCGAAAAAGACCGGCGCAATGGCGCTTTTCGGCGAGAAATACGGAGAATCCGTGCGGGTGGTTTCCATGGGAGACTTTTCCACGGAACTGTGCGGCGGTACCCATGTGGGAAATACTTCCTCCATTATGCTGTTTAAAATCACTTCCGAGAGCGGAATCGCGGCAGGCGTCCGCAGAATAGAGGCTTTAACAGGGAAGGGCGTGCTTGCTTACTATGGGAAACTTGAGAAGAACTTATCCGAGTCTGCGGCTCTTGTGAAAGCGCAGCCGGCGGAGCTTCCCGCCAAAATCGAGCATCTGCTGTCCGAGCTGAAAGCGCTCCGAAGCGAAAACGAAGCCTTAAAGAGCAAGGCGGCAAAGGAAGCTTTAGGCGATGTGATGAATCAGGTGACGGAGGTAAAGGGCGTAAAACTTCTGGCAGCCAAAGCGGCAGGGGTGGATATGAACGGCCTTCGTGATTTGGGTGACCAGCTAAAGACAAAGCTCGGCGAGGGCGTGATTTTACTTGTTTCCGATAAGGACGGCAAAGTCAACATGGTCGCCATGGCCACCGAGGAAGCGATGGGCCGGGGCGCTCACGCGGGAAATCTGATTAAAGGCGTTGCCGGCAAAGTCGGCGGCGGCGGCGGCGGAAGGCCGAACATGGCCCAGGCCGGCGGAAAGAACCCGGAAGGGATTGACGATGCCATCGCGGAGGCGTCGAAGGTGCTTGAAGGGCAGATAAAGTAAGAAAAATTACGATTTATTTCCTTAAATTTCAAATAAAGAATTGACGCATAAAAAATTTGTGGTATAATGACAAGTGTGTATTAGGATACACAATAAAAACCCGTATCAGTCGTTGTTACCAGAAGGGGACTGAAGGGAGGGCAGAGTGTAGGATGTCAAATGTAATCGTTAAAGAAAATGAAACTTTAGATAGCGCTTTACGACGCTTCAAAAGAAGTTGTGCAAAAGCTGGTATTCAGCAGGAGATTCGTAAGAGAGAGCATTACGAAAAACCCAGCGTAAGACGCAAAAAGAAGTCTGAAGCAGCAAGAAAACGCAAATACAATTAATGATTATGAGCAAAGTAAAGTCCTTGAATTTCCAAGGACTTTATTGTCTTTATGGGAAGCCTTAGGAAATTCTTAAGAAAGGTCTGATATTATGTGGACGAGGGAGATTTTTGATACAGATGTGTATCATCTGATTTCGGCTTTTATTATCTATAGTATGATAGGATGGCTGGTAGAATCAATCTACATGTCGCTATGTAACAAAAAACTGACCAACCGGGGCTTTGGCCGGGGGCCGTTCTGCCCGATTTACGGATTTGGCGGGGTAATCGGTTATCTGGTGCTGCGTCCCTTAAGCGATAATCTTCTGCAACTTTATATTGCGGGGGCGTTCCTTGCCACTTTGTTTGAGTTCCTTGTGGGAAAGCTGATGCTGAAGCTCTTCGGGGAAGTCTGGTGGGATTATAATGAAAAGCCCTGCAATTATAAAGGAATTATCTGCCTTGAAAGTACGATTGCCTGGGGATTTTACGCGATTATCATTGTCACGTTCCTGCACGAGAGGGTGTTGGGGATGGTGGACAGATACGATATGAGAATGGGAATCTGGGTATGCAGAATTATTTTCTTTCTGGTGACGATGGATTATCTGATAAAGCTGATGCAGATATTCAATATCAGCCTGAAAGAACAGAAAGACAGGTTGATGGACGCTTATGAGGCTTTCAGGGCCAGATGGTATTGAGGCTTTATATGAAACAGCCGCAGGAGAGAAACGATTCGCGTTTGCTCCCGGGGAATTGGAAGTACAGGCATTTTACAATCAAATAAAACATATCCATAGTTATAGAATACATAAGGGAGAGCAATTACGTGAAGAAGTATTTTAAAGTAACCCTGTGCTATGTGATGTGTTTTATTTTTTTGCTGACGATGCCGATAAAGGCCTTTGCGGCGCCTGATTTGGAGGCTCCCTCCTACATACTTATGGAGGCTTCCACGGGACAGATTATCTGCGAGGAAAACGCCGGGGAGCGGCGGAGCCCTGCCAGTATCACGAAAATTATGACATTGATTGTGATTTTCGACCATCTGGGAACGGGCAGAGTGCGGCTGGACAGCGAGGTTATGACCAGCGCTTATGCCAAATCCATGGGAGGTTCCCAGGTGTTTTTGGAGGAGGGCGAGGTTCAGAGCCTTGAAACCATTATTAAATGTATCGCGGTGGCCTCGGGAAATGACGCCAGTGTGGCGGCTGCGGAGTTTATCGCCGGCAGCGAACAGGAATTTGTGAACCTGATGAACAAAAGAGCGGAGGAGCTTGGCCTTACCGACACCCATTTTGAGGATTGCTGCGGGCTGAGCGAGTCTGACAATCACTATACTTCCGCCAGGGACGTGGCGATAATGTCCCGGGAGCTGATTACAAAATATCCCCAGATTCTGGATTACACAAAAATCTGGATGGAGGATATCACCCATGCAACGGCCCAGGGGACCAGCAATTTTACGCTTTCAAGCACCAATAAGCTGCTGAAAATGTACGAGTGGACGACGGGGCTTAAGACCGGTTCCACCAGCAAGGCGCTTTACTGCCTTTCGGCGACTGCCAGCAAGGACAATATTGATTTGATTGCAGTGGTGATGGGGTCTCCCAGCAACAAGATGCGTTTTCAGGACGCCATGACGCTTTTAAATTACGGATACAGTGTCAGCGCGCTCTATGAGGACGCCAATACGGAGCAGCTTCCCTCTGTTCCCGTCAAAGGGGGCGTTGTGGACGAGGCGGCGCTTGTTTACAAGGGGCCTTTCCGCTATCTGGACATTGTGGGGAGCGACCTTGGCAGCATTGAAAAAACCATTTCCCTGCCGGCGCAGATAACGGCTCCCGTAACAAGGGGGGACGCCGTGGGAGAGGCGGTTTATAAGCTGAACGGGGAGAGAATCGGAAGCGTTTCCATTTTGTCGGATGTGACGATTGATAAAGCGGGATATAAGGATTATCTGATGAAGGTGTGGAGGCTTTATTGCGGGCTGTAGGGAAGTATTGGTTTTGGTTTTAAGTTATAATGGACGGTATTATTTGGTTATGATATACTGGAAACAATTTAAATAGTAAGCAAATAAGGACGCAAGTCTGATAAATACGGCTTACGTCCTTATTTGTGCCGGAAAGGGATACATTTTGATAATTATTATTTTACTGGCAGCTATGGCGGTTTTCTTTTTGACCGTGATGGCTGTCGATTGCAATCGTTTTGTGATAAGGAAATACAAATGCAGGGTGGAAAAGCTGAAAAAGGGCTGCAGGATAATTCTGCTGTCCGATTTGCACAATAAGTCTTTCGGGGAAAAAAATGAAAAACTGCTCGAAGCGGTCCGCGGTCTTTCACCGGATATGATTTTAATTGCCGGGGATATGTACACCGCCGAAAAAGACGGCGATACCGAAACGGCGGCGGAGTTTGTGCGCGCCCTTGCGGCGGATTATCCTGTTTATTACGGAAACGGGAACCATGAGCAGAAGACGGCGTTCGACATCGAAAAGTTCGGAGAAATGTACCGGAGGTTTTCGGAAAAAATAGAAAAAGCGTCCGTCCGCCATCTTGTCAATGAAAAGGTGTATCTGCCGGAGTTTAATATGGATATTTACGGCGCCGAAATCGGGTGGGAATATTATGGAAAATTTCAGCGCGGAGGAATGGAGGTTTCTTATCTGGACAGGCTGATAGGAAGACCGGATAAATCAAGGGCAACGGTTTTGATTGCCCATAATCCCAGATATTTTGAGGTGTATGCCGGATGGGGGGCGGACTTTGTGGTGTCCGGCCATGTGCACGGCGGGCTGATGCGCCTTCCGTTTCTCGGAGGCGTGATTTCACCGGCTTTGAAATTGTTCCCGAAGTATGACGGCGGGGAATTTCACGAAGGAAAGTCCACTCTCATTTTGGGACGGGGGCTGGGAACCCATACCCTTCCCATAAGGATTTTCAATCCGGGGGAAGTGGTGGTGATTGACGCGGCGCCGGCCGGAGAGGAAAATGCCTGAGAAGGCGTTAACTATCTGTCCGTTTACGGTAATCGCTTGCGCTTTGTCCGTAATAGCGCTTAAAGGAAGCGGAAAAGTGTTCCACACAGGAGTAACCTGTTTTTTCGGCAATCTGGGTGATAGTTAATTTGGGATTCTGTAAGAGAAGGATGGAGGCAGACATACGGGCCTCCATCTTTTTTTGTAAAAAAGTCCTGCCGTAATGTTCTTTCAGGAGCCGTTCCGTCTGACGGGTGCTCAGCCCGAGGCGAACCGCCAAATCTTCCAGCGTCAGAGTCGTATATTCGTCAAGAAAACATTTTTCGATAGTCAGATATTTATTGTCTATAAGGCCCGGGGATACGGTTCTGTTGTAAATCTCCGGTTTGCATTCATAGTTTCTCAGCAGTTTTATAACAAACTGCTTCAACAGGCTTTCCACATAAACAAAATAACCGGCGTGGCGGTTAGCAAGCTCGGAAAAAAGTTCCCTTAACAGGGAGCTGATATTCTGGGAATCGGTCCCGACCCAGAAGGTGGTCTGCCGAAAATGTTTTACAAGAGCTTTTTCGGCGGAATCGGAGCAGGGAGAACGGCCTTCAATTTTTAAATAGATGCAGTATTCGCAAATGGGTTTGTCGGGGGAGGGAATCTGGGCATGCTCGACGCATGGGCCGGTGACATAGAGGATGCCCGGCAAGATTTCATATTTTCCCCCGTTGATGTAGGCATGACCATGGCCAGAAGTAACATAGTGGATTTCATAACTGTTTTTGCTGTGGTTATGGTTCGGGATGGCATAGTCAATGAGGCCGTGTCCGATATTTGAAATATGAAAGATAAAGCCTCCTAAAGTAAAACTGAAATCAGCGTGTTCTGTATATTTTGGCATGACAACCCCCTTCTGGTCAGTCGGTATTTGAAGCGGCATTTTTGCCAGTATACAATAGAAACGGGTTTACCGCAACAGGATATTCGAGAATGCGACATGAGAAAATGATATGTGTCATACCTGCCACTTCATTTTTTGACAGTACAATTTATAATAAAAATCAGTCCGGACTATTTATCATTTTGAAAACAGGAGGGGTTAGCAAATGATACAGATTGGCAGATTCAGTTTCAAAAAAGAACGGATTGTCCTGACGCTTCTGGCGCTTCCGTTTATCGTGTTTGTCCTTGCTTTCAGCTATGTGCCGTTGTTCGGGTGGATACTGGCTTTTATCAATTATAAGCCGGGGCTGAAAATATGGGATTGTGATTTTTCGGGACTTTACTATTTTAAACTGATTTTTCAGGACTGGTATAAAATGGCTTCCGTGTTAAAAAACACGCTGGCGATGAGCTTTCTGGGGCTTATATGTACGCCTCTGCCGGCTGTGTTTGCCATTTTCCTCTCGGAGCTTCCTTCGGTGCGGTTTAAGAAAGTGGTGCAGACGCTTACCACAATACCCAATTTTATAAGCTGGGTTATTATCTATGCTCTTGCCTACGCCCTGTTTTCCACGGAGGGCGTATTAAATCAGATACTCCTTAACGCCGGGATTATTGAGAAAGCGGGAAATGTTCTTGGCAACAGCAATGTCGTCTGGGGATTTCAGACGGCGCTGAACGTGTGGAAAGGTCTTGGCTGGAACGCCATCATTTATTTCGCGGCCATTGCGGGAATTGACAGCGAGCTGTACGACGCGGCCGGCGTGGACGGGGCGGGACGCTTCCAAAAGATTTTACATATCACGGTTCCGGGGATTTCTTCCACTTTTTTTGTGCTTCTTCTGCTGCAGGTGAGCAATCTTCTGGCGCTTGGCATTGACCAGTATCTGGCCTTTTATAACAGCATGGTGGCGGATAAGATTCTGGTGTTGGATTTGTATGTTTACCGACTGGGGCTGATAACCCAGGATTACTCCTATGCGACGGCGGTTGGGATTTTCAAATCGCTGATTAGCATTATTCTTTTATTCAGCGTCAACGGGCTATCCAAAAAGCTGCGGGGAGAGAGCCTTGTTTAACAGGAGAAAGGAATCTGGAATGGAAAAAAGAAAAAAACGAAGTGACGTGGTATTTTACGGCATTACTTATTCTATTATGATTTTGCTGATGTTTGTCTGCTTTTATCCTTTTTATTATGTATTTATCTATTCAATCAGCGATTCGGCTCTGGCGCAGAAAGGGATAAGCCTGCTTCCCAAAGGGATTACGCTTACCAACTATGTGAAGGTGATGAATCTGGAAGGGATTATGCGGTCCTTTGGGGTGTCGATTTCCAGAACCGTTGCGGGAACGCTCATTACGGTGGTAGCCTGTTCGTTTTTCGCGTATCTTGTCACAAAGGAATTGTACGGCAGAAAGCTGATTTATCGTTTTGTGATTATTACCATGTATTTCAATTCGGGACTGATTCCCTGTTATCTGACGTTAAAGGCTTATCACCTGACTAACACCTTCTGGGTTTATATTATCCCGGGAGCGGTTTCCGCGTATTATGTGGTGCTTTTAAAGACGTTTATAGAGAGCCTTCCCATGTCTTTAGAGGAAAGCGCGAAGCTGGACGGGGCGGGATACATTGTTATTTTCTTCAAAATCATTTTCCCGCTGTCAAAACCGATTCTGGCAACGATTACGGTCTTTTCGGCGGTGGCGCAGTGGAATAACTGGTTTGACAATTATATTTATGTGCAGGACGACAGTCTGAAAACCCTGCAGTTGGTGCTCTATGAATATCTGAATCAGGCGAGTCAGATATCCCAGATGAGTACCTCCACTTTGCAGCATGGTCTGGAGGGGGCAAGCATAACTGCTCAGTCGGTGCGTATGGCGATTACCATGGTGGCGACTCTGCCTGTTTTGTTTGTGTATCCGTTTATGCAGAAGTATTTTGTAAAAGGAATTATGTTAGGGGCTGTCAAGGGATAGGCGCAGAGGGAAAAACCTTTGAAAAAGGGAATTGAGAGAAAGGCGGAAAACCTGAGGAAAATAAAAAAAGGAGGTCATGCGAAAAAGTTCCTCAAGGAATAGCCTTTCGGCAATATAAAGCATGAAAAGAAGATGAAAATGAACGGTTATCTGAAAAAACTGCTGGGAGCGGCGTTAGGCGTCCTGGCAGCGGCGGCCGCGCTGACAGGCTGCGGAGGCGGAACGGATAAGGGGCAGGCTTCGCCGGAGGTAAAGCAGGAAGCAGGCGGTACAAAAGAGGATGGCGGAGGGAATAATCCGGATACGGTGACGCTGAATATTCTTACCTACAAAATATCCAGCAATGTGACGGAATATCCCAATACCCATGTCATCGAAAAGATGGCGGAGCAAACAGGGGTAAAGGTAAATATCATTGAGGCCGATACGGATAAATATAATGTTTATATGGCGGGAGGGGAAGGATTTGATTTGATTCTTGCGCCCACAACCTACTTTGACCAGTTGATTCAGGGCCAGGTGGTAAGGCCGCTGGACGATATGCTGGAGGCGCATGGAAAAGACATTACGGCCAATATTTCCAGTACGGTGGCTTTCAGCCGGGATAACTGGAGCAGCGGGACGGGTTCGCTTTATTTCCTGCCCTGTCAGATTGGGGTGGATTCCCAGGGAGCGGTCCAGAGTATGGGACCGCTGACAAGATGGGATTATTACGCGGAGATGGGATACCCGGAAACGGCTGATTTGGACGAATGGCTGGATATGCTGGAAAAAATGCAGAAAGCTCACCCGGAAACGGAAGAAGGGCTTCCGGTTTATGGCGTGTCCATGTTTTCGGACTGGGGCACATGGTGCTATAAGTTTCCGCTTGCCTGTTATTATGGCTATAATGAGCTGAGCGGTTCAGCCACCGGCTTATATAAACCGGCCACCATGGAATACAGCAATCTTCTGGAAAAAGAGGGATTATTCTGGGCAAGCGTTGATTACTATTTTAAGGCGAACCAGAAAGGGATTCTTGACCCGGACGCCTTTGTCACCAACTATGATGATTATACGGCGAAAGGAAGCAACGGACAATATCTTACGGGACCGGCCGCTTTTGCCATGGGTAATTTTAACAGTAATCACAGCGGTGAAGCCGTCGGTTATGAAGTGATTCCCACGTCCTGGGCCAACCAGTGGGGCGGAACGGATTATACGGCGGGCTGGATTGACAAATGCTTTGGTATCAGCTCAAAGTGCCCATATCCCGAGAAAGCAATGGCGTTTTTGAATTACATTTATTCCTATGACGGGTGCCGGCAGCTTTACAGCGGCGTAGAAGGCGTGGATTACACTCTTGAGGGAGACGTTCCCGTCCTGACAAAGGAAAGCGTGGCGCTGTATCTGGAAAGAGGCGACGCATGGAAAGAGAGCGGGCTCGGATTTGACAGAAATATTGTGGGACTGGGCAATTATATGACGCATCCTGTTGACGGAAAAACGCTGGATTTGTTTGTGGACGCGTCCGTCTATGAGAATCTGCTGACCGTATGCCAGAAGGATTTTTCCGCCCATTACGGGGTGAAGTATCCGGATGAAATCTTCCGGCAGTACAGGGAAAAGTACGGCGTTTCGGACCAGAGCGGAACAGACGCGTTTGCCGTTGCGCTGGTGCCGGCGGCGTCCGACGATATTTCCCGTATTGAGGCCAGCCTGACGGAATATGCCCTTTCCCAGGCATCCAGGATTATTCTGGCTTCGAACCAGGCGGAATATGAACAGCTGAAAGCAGACACGATAAAAGAATTTGACAGGATAGGATTACAGAAAGTAATCGACTGGTACGACGCGGAATGGAATAAGGCAAAGGAAAAGGCGGCCGCCTATTAAAGGCGGTCTCCTAATCACAGAAATGAGGAAAAGGAGCATTGTTATAAATATGAAAGCATTTTTGAAGGAAGCGGCGGCGGTGAAGCCGGACGAAAGACAGCTTAAGTGGTATGATATGAAGTATTATGCTTTCATCCATTTTGGACCAAATACATTCACCGACAGAGAGTGGGGGAGGGGAGACGAGCCTGAAGAAATCTTTAATCCCCAAAAACTCGACTGTAATCAGTGGGCGGAAACGATTAAGCGCGCCGGTATGACTGGAATGGTTCTTACGGCAAAGCATCACGACGGATTTTGTCTGTGGCCCTCTAAATACACAAATCACAGCGTAAAAAACTCTCCGGTTAAAAGAGATATTGTCAGGGAAGCCTCCGAGGCATGTAAAAGAGCGGGCATTAAATTCGGGATTTATCTTTCTCCGTGGGACAGGAACAGTCCTCTTTACGGCACGGAGGCGTATAACGATTATTTCTGCAATCAGCTCACAGAGCTTCTGACAGAGTACGGCGATATTTTTTATGTCTGGTTCGACAATGCCTGCGGCGAGGACCCAAATGGAAAAAAGCAGGTTTACGATTTTCCCAGATACATTGAACTGATTAGGAAATATCAGCCGGGGGCCGCTATTTTTAATGATTTCGGGCCAGATGTGCGCTGGTGCGGCAATGAAGCGGGAAATGTCAGATACGCGGAGTGGGCGGTGGTTCCTTCCGAGCTGTGTCACTTCAGCGTGGTTCAGACGGGAGCCGGGCCGATGGCAGAGGAGGGAAATCTTTCTTTCCTTTATAATACCTGTCAGAATCTGGGGACGCTGGACAATATCATGTATTCAAAGGGACTGACCTTTACGCCGGCGGAGATTAATATGTCAATCAGGCCCGGGTGGTTCTGGCACGAAGAGGAAGAGCCCCACAGCCTGGACAGACTGTTTGGTACCTTTGTTGCGTCTGTGGGCGCAAACTGTTGCTTCCACTTAAACTTACCGCCCAACCGGGACGGGCTGATTGACGGGCGGGACGTAAAAAGGCTTGAGGAATTAAGGCAGCTTCTGGAGAGGGAATTTGGGCGAAAAAAAACGGTTACGGTCAGGAAACTGGAGGGTTTTGGCGCCACTTTACCCAGATATGAAATCCTCTTTGATTCTCCCGTAAATGATTTCAAATATATTGTCCTGAAAGAGGATATTGCCAGAGGCCAGCGTGTGGAAAGCTTTCAGATTGAGGCGGAATCGGATAACGGAAGTTGGTTTCCTTTTTATCAGGGAACGACGATTGGCAACCGCAAAATCTGCCAGTTGGCAGACCCTTTTAAGGGGCAGAACCCGCTGACGAGGAATATTGAATATTATGCGGAACGTTTATTTGTCCAGATAACCTCCGCGCGTGACGAGGTGTTTTTGAAAAGTATAGAGGTGTATTGAAAATGTTCCGGGCGGCCGCCCGGAGCATTTGCTTTTTCGGAAAAGAATTTCCTGTGGGATATTTCCTGTGTTGACTGGAATTTTTATACATGATAAAATCATTTCTGCGGCTGAAGCCGCCTGTGCGCGTAATGCGGGCACAACGGAACTGTCGAAAAACAGCATGGAAACGGAGAAAATGATGAATCCAAAATTATTTGACCATACAATATTAAAGGCGGAAGCCACCAGGGAAGCGGTTAAGAAGATTTGCGACGAAGCGAAAGCGTACGGCTTTATGTCCGTCTGCGTCAACGGCTATTATACTGCCTACGCGGCAAAGGAGCTTGAAGGGACGGAGGTTAAGGTCTGCACGGTAGTGGGATTTCCCTTAGGGCAGATGGCGACGGAAGCAAAGGCGGCGGAGACTGCCATTGCCGTAAGAGACGGGGCGTCGGAGATAGATATGGTGATTAACGTAGGCGCCTTGAAGGACGGACTGTATGACGTGGTGCGGGAGGATATCCTTGGGGTGAAAAAAGCCTGCGGCGGCGCTCTTTTAAAGGTGATTATTGAAACCTGTCTTCTGACGGAGGAAGAAAAGGTAAAAGCCTGCCAGCTTGCTAAGGAAGCGGGGGCCGATTTCGTAAAGACTTCCACGGGATTTTCCACTGGCGGGGCAAAGGCCGGGGACGTGGCGCTGATGCGGAAAACCGTGGGAAGTAAGATGGGAGTGAAAGCTTCCGGCGGCATCCGGGATAAGGAAACGGCCATGGCAATGACGGAGGCCGGGGCAGACAGATTAGGGACAAGCCAGACGGTGGCGATTTGCGGATAGAGAGAGACGGAAAATGGCGATATCGGTAAAGCTGCAGGCTTTTGAAGGCCCTTTAGACCTTCTATTGCATCTGATAGAGAAAAACAAGGTGGACATTTATGACATTCCGATTGTGGAGATAACCGCCCAGTATCTGGAATACATAAAGGCCATGGAAACGGAAGACATGAACGTGATGAGCGAGTTCCTCGTCATGGCGGCCACGCTTCTGGAAATCAAGTGCAAAATGCTCCTTCCAAGGGAAATTAACGAGGAAGGGGAGGAGGAAGACCCCAGGGCGGAGCTGGTTCAAAAGCTGCTGGAATATAAAATGTATAAATATATGTCCTATGAGCTCAAGGACAGGCAGATGGACGCTGCGCTTACTTTGTTTAAGGAAAGGACCCTTCCGAAAGAGGTGGAGGATTACAATCCGCCCGTGGATATGGAGACGCTGATTGGGGACGCCAATCTGGCAAAGCTTCAGGAGCTGTTTAAAATGGTGATGAAGCGGCAGGAGGATAAAATCGACCCCGTAAGGAGCAGGTTCGGGCAGATTGAAAAGGACGAGGTGGATATGGATATCAAGACCTCCTACGTGGAGAACTATATCCTTTCCCACAAAACTTTCAGCTTCAGGGAGCTTCTGGAAAAACAAAAAAGCAAAATGGAAATCATCGTTACTTTTCTTGTGATACTTGAGCTGATGAAAGTGGGGAAAATTTCCATTGTGCAGGAAGATATTTTTGAGGACATTATGATTACGTCAAACGAATAACAGGGGGATGGATAAGTTGGACAGGCTTAGAGAAAAGGCAATTCTGGAAGCGATTCTTTTTACGATGGGAGAGTCGGTGGAGACAGAGCGGCTTGCGTCCGTGATTGAAAAGGACGAAAAGTATACGGGAGAGCTGCTTGCGGAACTGAAAGCGGACTATGAGGGGCGGGAGTGCGGCGTCACGCTTATGGAGCTTGAAAACTCCTGGCAGATGTGCACGAAGGCGGAAATGTACGAGTACCTGATTAAAATCGCAAAAACGCCCCGGAAGTATGTGCTTACGGATACCCTTCTGGAAACCTTATCCATCGTTGCCTACAAGCAGCCCGTCACCCGGGCGGAGATAGAGAAAATCCGGGGAGTGAGCTGCGACCACGCGGTGAACAGGCTGATAGAATTTGGACTTATCACGGAAGTGGGCCGTATGGATGCGCCCGGCCGGCCGCTTCTTTTCGGCACCACGGAGGAATTTCTCCGTTCCTTTGGGGTGAAATCCCTGGAGGAACTTCCCAAGCTTTCCTCGGTGCAGATGGAAGAATTTAAAATCCAGGCCGAGCAGGAGGCCAGCGTCCAACTGGATATTTAGCTTACGCTGCGGGGCCGGCCGTATCCGGTAAAAGCTTACAGGCTGTATCTTGACAGAATCTGGGAAAGGCACCAGGAAAAATCAATGGCGGGGACATCCTCTGTTGTGACGACGGTTTCTATTTTATAGATATCTTCATTCACCAGATATTTGATGCTGCCGATTTCGGTTCCGGCGGTAACGGGAGCGGTGAGCTGTTCCTCAATCTGAAAGTCAACCCGGATTTTTTCGCTGCTTTTGAGAAGGACGCCAATTTCCCCGATGCCGGGCTGGTTGTCATCCGCGGTTCTGTCTATTTTCACTTCGGCGTAAGCGGTCTCGCCAAGACCTTTTGTCTGCCCGTTTAAAACAGCCACGGGCTTTAAGCGGCTCTCGTCAAAGGCGGCCTCCGAGAGGGTGTGGTACTCAAAGTTTTCAAGACCATAATTCATAAGCGCTCTGGTATCGCTCCATTTGTAGGTTTTGTTGTTGGGCCAGCCGCAGGCCAAAAGAGCCACAACAAAGGTTCTCTTATCCCGGCGCAGAGACCCCACATAGCAGTAACCGGCATTTCCCGTAAAGCCTGTTTTCCCGGAAAGGGCGCCCTCCATCATGGAAAGAAAGGCGTTGTGGTTATTACAGGAAAAAGAGCGGCCGCTGGCGGTGTAGTTCCCGTCCTTTTCCTTATAACTGCCAAAGGAATAGGAGGAGGTGCGGGTGATATCCAGAAATTCCTCCTTTTTCGGGGAGTCCATAATGCAGTAGGACATGATTCTGGCAAGGTCCGAGGCGGTGGTGGAATGGGTTTTAACCGTACCGTCGCTGCCTGTGGCGGTGGCGTCAAGCCCGTTTGGCGTGATAAAAAACGTATCGAAACAGCCGATGTCCCTGGCTCTTCCACGGAAGCATCGAGTCCGTTCGGTGTGATAAAACATGTATTCACGCACCCGATGTCCCTGGCTTTCTGGTTCATCATATCCGCAAAGGCTTCCACGCTTCCCGCAATATGCTCCGCGATAACCACAGCCGAATCGTTATGGGATTCCAGCATCAGGGAGTAAAGCAAATCCTCCAGCCTGAAATACTCGCCGGCGTTTACGTTCAGCTTTACCTTCGGCATACTGGCCGCATAGGAGCTGGCAGGCGCATAATCGTCCATATGGCCGTATTCCAGCGCGAGGATGCAGGTCATAATTTTTGTGGTGCTTGCCATGGGAAGTACCTTGCCGCCGTCCTTTTCATAGAGTATGCGGCCGGAGTCCGCGTCCATCAAAACAGCGGACTGGGCGTACAGTTTAAGGGGCGGGGCGCTTTCGGATTCCGCCGCCGGAGCCTCTTTTACGCCCTCTGCCAGGGCAGCGTAAGGGGGGAAGGGGACGGATACCAGCAGGAGGGCGGTGAGAAGGATGACAGGGATTTTGCGTATATATTTCATAGATTTCCGTTCAGAGTGATATCTTCCCTAAATTTATATGAAAGGAAAATATAAAAATATGCTATACTGATAGGGAATGTGTTATAATAAGCTGCGCCTTATGGGCGGGCAGTTTAAGGGAATTATAAAACGAATAAATCTGCACAGAAGAAAGGTAGGATTTTATGATGGAACTGACCAATATTAAGGATATCTTCCGCGGGAAAGAAAAGTACGCGGAAGCCGAGGTGACGGTAGGCGGCTGGGTGAGAAGCAACAGGGACTCCAAAACCTTCGGATTTTTAGTGGTAAATGACGGAAGCTTTTTTGAACCGCTTCAGGTAGTTTATTCCAGCGAGCTTGAGGATTTCGACGCGATTGCCAGAATCGGCGTGGGCGCGGCGGTTACGGTAACGGGAAAAATCGTGGTGACCCCGGGGGCGAAGCAGCCTTTGGAGATGCAGGCCCGTCAGGTTGTGCTGGAGGGCGCAGCGCCTTCCGATTATCCCCTGCAGAAGAAGCGCCACAGCTTTGAATATCTGCGGACCATTTCCCATCTGCGGGCGAGAACCAATACTTTCCAGGCGGTTTTCCGGGTCCGTTCCATGGCGGCCTATGCGATTCACCGCTTTTTCCAGGAGAGGGGCTTTGTCTATGTGCATACGCCGCTGATTACCGGCAGCGACTGCGAGGGCGCGGGAGAGATGTTTAAGGTGACCACTCTGGATTTGGACAATGTGCCAAAGACAGAGGAGGGGCGGACGGACTATGGCCAGGATTTCTTCGGAAAGGCCACCAACCTGACGGTGAGCGGCCAGCTTGACGTGGAAACCTATGCCTTTGCCTTTAAGAACGTGTATACTTTCGGCCCCACTTTCCGGGCGGAAAATTCCAACACTTCCCGTCACGCGGCGGAGTTCTGGATGATTGAGCCGGAGATGTGCTTTGCGGATTTAAAGGACGATATGATACTCGCGGAGGCGATGCTGAAATATGTTATCCGCTATGTTCTGGAGAATGCGCCGGAGGAGATGGCGTTCTTCAACCAGTTCGTGGACAAGGGACTGATTGAGCGCTTACAGCACGTACTGGATTCCGAGTTCGGCCATGTGACCTATACCCAGGCGATTGAAATTCTGGAAAAACACAACGATGAATTTGAGTACAAGGTGCACTGGGGATGCGACTTGCAGACGGAGCATGAAAGATATCTGACGGAAAAGGAATTTAAGCGTCCCGTGTTTGTTACGGATTACCCGAAAGAAATCAAGGCTTTTTATATGAAGCTGAATGAGGACAAAAAGACTGTGGCGGCCATGGACTGCCTGGTTCCGGGCATCGGCGAGATTATCGGAGGAAGCCAGAGAGAGGATGACCTTACGCTTCTTATACAGCGGATGGAGGAAATGAACCTGAATAAGGAAGATTATGAGTTTTATCTTGATTTGCGGCGTTACGGCTCCGTGCGCCATGCGGGCTTCGGACTGGGATTTGAGAGATGTGTGATGTATCTGACAGGTATGGGCAATATCCGGGATGTGATTCCTTTCCCGAGAACGGTGAAAAACTGTGAGCTGTGAAAAAAGTGTAAATTTTAAAAACTTTTCTCTACCCTATTTCCAACATTTATGATATACTGCTATAGACGAAATTATGGGGACGTCTGCGTGCTGTGGACATTTTGTGTCTTACGGCCGTTTGTGTCCCCGTGAATAAAGTTATTATTTTTTTAATATAAAATGGAGGGCTGAAACATGAGTACTAATTCACAGGCGAGTCAAAGAATTGCATCTTTACTCGATGAAAACAGTTTCGTTGAAATTGGTGCCGGAGTAACTGCCAGAAGCACTGATTTTAATCTGAAACAGACAGAAACTCCTTCTGACGGTGTGATTACCGGCTATGGAGTCATAGGCGGCAGCCTTGTGTATGTATACAGCCAGGACGCTTCTGTTTTAAACGGCAGCGTTGGTGAAATGCATGCAAAAAAAATTGCAAACCTCTATGACCTTGCTTTAAAAACGGGAGCACCGGTAATCGGTCTGATTGAATCCGCGGGCTTACGTCTTCAGGAAGCTGCGGACGCGCTTAACGGCTTTGGTGAAATTTACAGAAAACAGGTGTTAAGCTCCGGCGTAATCCCTCAGATTACTGCTATTTTCGGCACATGCGGCGGCGGTCTTGCCCTTATTCCCACATTGACGGATTTTACTTTCATGGAAGAAAAGAAAGCAAAGCTGTTCGTGAATGCGCCCAACGCGCTTGACGGAAACGAAATCAGCAGATGCGACACCTCCGCGGCTGCGTTCCAGAGCGAAGAGGCCGGCATTGTGGACGTGGTTGCCGATGAGGCCGGGGTTCTTGCAAAAATCAGGGAGCTTGTATGCATGCTTCCCGCCAACAATCAGGACGATATGCTTTATGAGGACTGCACAGACGATTTGAACCGTGAATGTGCGGAAATCGCCGGCTGCGTGGGAGATACATCCATTGCCCTGTCCCAGCTTGCGGACAACGGCGAAGTATTTGAAGTAAAAGCCGGATTCGCGAAAGAAATGGTTACGGCATTTATCAGATTAAACGGCGAAACCGTAGGCGCTGTTGCGAACCGCAGCGAGGTTTACGGCGACGAGGGAACGGTGACCGATAAGTTTGACGCTGTTTTAACGCCCGCAGGGTGCGACAAGGCAGCAGATTTCATTGAGTTCTGCGACGCTTTCAATATCCCGGTTCTTTCCCTTACCAATGTAAAGGGATTCAAGGCTGACAAGTGTTCCGAAAAGAGAATTGCCAAAGCGGCTGCAAAGCTTACATACGCCTTTGCAAACGCAACGGTTCCCAAGGTGAACGTCATCATCGGACAGGCATTCGGAAGCGCTTATGTGGCCATGAACTCCAAGGCAATCGGAGCGGATATCACCATGGCATGGCCCGACGCACAGATTGGAACCATGGACGCGAAACTGGCAGCCAAGATTATCTGCGACGGACAGGGTGCGGAAGCAATCGAGGCGTGCGCAAAAGAGTATGCGGCACTTCAGACAAGCGCTCAGGGCGCGGCCAGAAGAGGATATGTAGACCAGATAGTTGAACCGGCAGCCACAAGAAAGTATGTGATTGGAGCTTTCGAGATGCTGCTTTCCAAGAAAGAAGACCGTCCTGCAAAAAAACACGGTACAGTTTAGAAAGGATGCTTACTTAATATGAAAAAATGGTTATTGATATTAGGTATGATTACCTGTATGCTCGGTTTGACAGCGTGCGGAAAGTCAGAGGAAGCCAATGAACCTCTGCTTACGGCGGAGGAAGCGGAGACGGTGGGCAGGGGCATTGTGGAAAGCATTAACCAGTGCGTGGTTGAAAATATGCAGGCACAGTACACTTCCCCGGTTGACGTCAGCGCGATTGCAAGCTGGGAATCCGCAAGGGAGGATATGGGTGATTATGTAGAAGTTATCAGCACGGAGTCTGAGTTTGACGGTGAAGACGGCGTGATTGACGTCAGAGTCAAAGGCTCTCTGCGTGAGGCAATCGTAGAAATTGTTTATGAAAAAAGCAATATTACCAGTATTGCGACCAACGTGGAATATACCTTTGGCGAAAAGATGGAAAAGGCGGCGCTCAATACGCTTCTCGGAATGGGAACCGTTTTCTGCGTTCTTATCCTGATTTCCCTTATCATCGGCCTGTTTGGATTTATTCCCAGACTTCAGGATAAGCTTGTAAAGAAGCCTGCGGCAGCTCCGGCTCCCAGGCCAGCGGTTGCGGCACCGGCTCCGGCGGCAGAGGAGGATTTGTCCGACGATTTGGAGCTTGTGGCAGTTATTTCAGCGGCGATTGCTGCGTATGAGGGAACTTCTTCCACAGACGGTTTTGTAGTAAGAAGCATTAAGCGTTCGGGCAAAAAATGGCAGAGCGCAGGTATTTAAAGAAAACAATAATTCAGGAGGACTTTCGTAATGAAAAATTATACAATTACTGTGAATGGCAACGTATATGACGTAGTAGTGGAAGAAGGGGCATCCACAGGAGCAGCGGCTCCCGCAGCGCCCAAGGCGGCTCCGAAAGCGGCACCCAAGGCAGCTCCCGCAGCGCCTAAGGCAGCGGCCGGTGCAGGAAGCGTTAAAGTGGAAGCTGGCGCGGCAGGCAAGGTATTTAAGATTGAAGCAAGCGTAGGTCAGTCTCTCAAGGCTGGTGACACGGTGGTAATCGTGGAAGCGATGAAAATGGAAATTCCCGTTGTTGCACCTCAGGATGGTACCGTGGCAAGTATCGACGTGGCTGTTGGCGATGCTGTAGAAGCCGGCGCTTTACTGGCAACGTTGAACTAGTTATGGAATCCGCCGGTTCTGAACCGGGCCGGTATGCCGGCTTAAAGTTCGGGAAGGCGATTTCCGGGAAAACAACAGGAGGTAAAAGAAATGGATTATATAGTGAATACACTGTCCAATCTGATTCATCAGACAGCGTTCTTTAATCTGACCTGGGGCAACTATCTGATGATTCTTGTGGCTTGTATCTTTCTTTATCTTGCGATTGCCAAAGGCTTTGAGCCATTGCTTTTGACGCCTATCGCATTTGGTATGCTGCTGGTTAATATTTATCCTGACATTATGCTGAGCATTGAAGATTCGGCAAATGGCAGCGGCGGCTTACTGTATTATTTTTATCTCTTAGACGAATGGGCAATCCTTCCCTCCCTGATTTTCATGGGCGTGGGCGCCATGACCGACTTCGGTCCCCTGATTGCCAACCCTAAGAGCTTCTTACTCGGCGCCGCGGCGCAGTTTGGTATTTTCGCGGCATATTTCGGAGCAATTGCCATGGGCTTTAACGACAAGGCGGCAGCGGCAATCTCCATCATCGGCGGCGCGGACGGCCCGACCTCCATTTTCCTTGCAGGAAAGCTGGGACAGACCGCTTTGCTGGGACCTATCGCGGTGGCGGCATATTCCTATATGTCACTGGTTCCCATTATCCAGCCGCCTATTATGAAATTACTCACAACGGAAAAAGAAAGAAAAATCAAGATGGGCCAGCTTCGTCCGGTATCCAAGCTTGAAAAGATTCTTTTCCCTATCGTAGTTACCATCGTTGTCTGCATGATTCTTCCTACCACAGCGCCCCTTGTAGGTATGCTGATGTTAGGTAACCTGTTCAGAGAGTCCGGTGTTGTGAGACAGCTTACAGATACGGCATCCAATGCGCTTATGTATATCGTTGTTATTCTGCTTGGTACTTCCGTAGGAGCTACCACAAGCGCGGAAGCTTTCTTGAATGTGGATACATTAAAGATTGTTGCGCTCGGACTGATTGCCTTTGCATTCGGAACGGCGGCAGGCGTACTTTTCGGCAAGCTGATGTGTATTGCCACCAAGGGCAAGGTTAATCCCCTTATCGGTTCCGCAGGCGTGTCGGCAGTTCCCATGGCGGCCAGAGTTTCCCAGAAGGTGGGAGCCGAGGCGGACCCGACCAACTTCCTGCTGATGCATGCAATGGGACCCAACGTGGCAGGCGTTATCGGTACGGCAGTAGCAGCCGGTACTTTCATGGCGGTATTTGGAGTATTTTAATTGATTATAACTGAAAACAGCGAAGGTCCGTACAGTGCACGGAACAAGCTCCGGACGCGGAAAGCGGCCGTAAGCGGTTCCGGACCAGGTGTACTGTAAGGGCCGCAGCGGAACTGAAATTAGGAGGATGTAGAAATGGCAGAACAGGTTAAAAAACCGGTTGGAATTATGGAAACCGTTCTTCGTGACGCACATCAGTCTTTGATTGCGACAAGAATGCCTACCGAGATGATGCTTCCAATCGTTGAAAAAATGGATAAAGTTGGTTACCATGCAGTTGAGTGCTGGGGTGGAGCTACTTTCGACGCGTCTCTTCGTTTCTTAAAGGAAGACCCCTGGGACAGACTGAGAAAGCTTCGCGACGGCTTTAAAAACACCAAGCTGCAGATGCTTTTCAGAGGTCAGAATATTTTAGGATACAGACCTTATGCGGACGACGTTGTAGACAGCTTTGTTGAGAAGTCCATCGCAAACGGTATTGATATTATCCGTATTTTTGACTGCTTAAACGATTTGAGAAACCTTCAGGCAGCGGTAAACGCTACCAATAAGGTAAAAACAAGAGAGGGCAGGGGCCACGCTCAGGTTGCTCTTTCCTATACGTTAGGCGACGCCTACACAATGGAATACTGGACGGATATGGCCAGAAAGATTGAGGAGATGGGCGCTGATTCCATCTGTATCAAGGATATGGCCGGACTCCTTGTTCCTTATAAAGCGTCCGAAATGATTGCGGCTATGAAGTCCGTAACGAAGCTGCCGATTCAGCTTCACACCCACTATACCTCAGGCGTTGCCAGCATGACCTACATGAAGGCCGTTGAGGCGGGCGTTGACGTAATCGACTGTGCAATTTCACCTTTTGCAATGGGTACATCACAGCCGGCTACGGAGGTTATGGTTGAAACCTTTAAGGGAACTCCTTACGATACCGGTTACGACCAGAATATCCTCTCTGAAATCGCTGATTATTTCAGACCTTACAGAGACGAGTGCCTTGCAAGCGGACTTCTCAATCCCAAGGTTATGGGCGTTGATATCAAGACTCTGCTGTATCAGGTTCCCGGCGGTATGCTTTCCAACATGGTGAGCCAGCTCAAGGAGCAGAACGCGGAAGATAAGTACTACGACGTGCTCAGAGAAATCCCGGCAGTTAGAAAAGACTTAGGCGAGCCGCCTCTTGTTACACCTTCGTCCCAGATTGTGGGTACACAGGCTGTATTCAACGTACTTATGGGCGAGAGATACAAGATGGCTACCAAGGAGACCAAGGCGGTTCTTCGCGGCGAGTACGGCCAGACTGTTAAGCCTATGAATCAGGAAATTATCGACAAGGTTATTCCCGGCGAGAAGAGAATTACCTGCCGTCCCGCTGATTTGATTGAGAACGAAATGGATAAGTTAGAGGCTGAGATGAAAGAATGGAAACAGCAGGACGAGGACGTATTGTCCTACGCTTTGTTCCCTCAGGTTGCCACAGACTTCTTCAAATATCGTCAGGCACAGCAGGAAAAAGTGGATATGACACAGGCAGACACCAAGAACGCGGCATATCCGGTATAGTTTCAACTGTTTTGTAAATTACCCCCCATGCAAAATGATTGTGTGGGGGGATTTGTCTTAAATGGAATTGAAAGGGGTGAAGACAGCTTTTTCACCCTGTCAGGTTTGCGCGGCTAGCATTCACAGGCTTAAGGTATGCAAAAGGCAGCGCAGAAGAAAGGAATGGAATGGAAAATAAACGTTTTGCCCTGCTTATTGATGCAGATAATATTTCGGCAAAATATATCGGTGATATCTTAGAGGAGCTTTCCACCTACGGAATCACCACCTATAAAAGAATTTACGGGGACTGGACCAGTACCCAGGCAACGAAGTGGAAAGGGGAGCTTCTGGAAAATTCTGTAATTCCGGTACAGCAGTTCAGCAACACCGTGGGGAAAAACGCCACGGACTCCACATTGATAATCGACGCAATGGATATTCTTTATACCGGAAATGTGGACGGCTTCTGCATCGTTTCAAGCGACAGTGATTTTACCCGTCTGGCGAGCCGGCTTCGGGAGTCGGGCATGGAAGTGATTGGAATGGGAGAGGAAAAGACGCCCCGCTCATTCAGGGTGGCTTGCACCAGGTTTGTCAATCTGGAGAATCTCGGCAATCAGGATGAGGATACGGACAACAAAGACAATCAGGATAATACCATCAGCCGGGAAGTGATTTACAGCGCGATTACGAATATTATCAACGAGAATGAAAACAAGGGAAAGAGCGTGGAGCTTGCCGCTGTGGGGAACAGGCTGGTTAATATGTATCCCGACTTTGACGTGAGAAATTACGGCTACAGCCTTCTGTCAAAGTTTGTGGAGGATGCCGGTCTTTTTCTTCTGGAAAAGAGGCAGAACGTCATTACGATTTACTTAAAAGACGACGAACAGTCCCGGGAGGAAATCATAGACTTTGTGAGGGAGATTATCCGCAAAGCCGGAAAGCGGGGCATTGGCATCAGCGAGCTGGGTAATCATGTTTATAATAAGTTTGACAACTTTAATGTGAAGGATTTCGGCTACAGCCAGTTCTCGAAGTTTGTCCAGGGGATTGGAAATGTGGAGCTGTATCAGGATAAAGGCGGGAGGAAACGCGCCAGGGAGAAGTAGAGAAGCTATGTAAGGCGGCAAATGAAGGTGATTTTCATTTGCCGTTTTGTTGGTTAGGCCAAGGGCCTGTTTACCGATATGGAGTTTTTCGTGTTCCGAAAAATGGAATATTGGTAAACCAATAAACCACCTGCTTAGTCCAACATCATAAACTTAAGAAAAATCCAAAGGAATCTGTCAACAGGTTCCTTTCTTTATGCTAAAATATAGACAGGGGTGTATATGGATAAATCTTATAAAAGAAGATTTCAAAAGTTCTCCGAATCATTATCGGATCCAGAACTTATAAACTATGCAAGACAAAATGGAAAAAATACTTTTTCAAGAAAGCGGAAAATGCCTTTAAAAGACATGCTGCTATGCTGTCTTTCTAAAAAAGGTCTTACTACAACATTTGAACTCAGAAACTATTTTAGAGAAAAAGGGGACTTGTCTATGCAGTTGTCCATACAGGGATATTTACAACAGAGAAAACGTTTAAATCCAGAGATCTTTCCATATCTAAACCGT
>CAJTMZ010000047.1:0-16876 GCA_910577445.1 uncultured Lachnospiraceae bacterium
TGACATCCTCTTTGGCAGTATTCATTTCACCGAAATCTGAAAATTGATTTCCGTGCAATGCTACTAGCTTTTACAAATGTTGAAATTACTATTGTAGAATATCACGGCATTGTGTAAAATACAGAGCGTAGCTGACAAAATTTTGCAGGTGTAAGATTGAAAATTCAATTAACCTGCATTACCGCAAACGGATAAGAATGAGGAAAAATATGTTTCGTATATTAAAAAAAGAAGGCAGGGCCAAACGGGGAGAATTTGCCACGGTTCACGGAACCATACAGACGCCGGTATTTATGAATGTGGGGACGGTTGCCGCCATCAAGGGGGCGGTTGCCACAGAGGATTTGGAAACAATCCGCACCCAGGTGGAGCTTTCCAATACCTATCATTTACATGTAAGGCCCGGAGAGCAGATTATCAAACAGCTTGGCGGGCTCCATAAATTTATGTCCTGGAATAAGCCGATTCTCACGGATTCCGGCGGCTTTCAGGTCTTTTCCCTTGCAAAGCTCCGGAAGATTAAGGAAGAGGGGGTTTATTTTAATTCCCATATAGACGGCCGCAAAATTTTCATGGGGCCGGAGCAGAGTATGCAGATTCAGTCGGCGCTTGCGTCCACTATTGCCATGGCTTTTGACGAATGTCCCTCCAGCCTTGCGGAGCGCGCTTATGTGCAGGCTTCCGTGGAACGAACCACCAGATGGCTGGAACGCTGCAAAAAAGAAATGGCGCGCCTGAACGGACTTGAGGATACCATCAACAAAAACCAGCTTTTGTTCGGCATCAATCAGGGAGCCGTTTTCGCGGATATCAGAATCGAGCACGCAAAGCAGATTGCCGGGCTTTCCCTTGACGGATATGCCATTGGCGGCCTGGCCGTGGGAGAGAGCCATGAGGAAATGTATTACATTATAGAAGAAACGGTTCCCTATCTGCCGGAGGATAAGCCGGTTTATCTTATGGGAGTGGGGACGCCGGCAAATATTCTTGAGGGCGTGGAGAGAGGCGTTGACTTTTTTGACTGCGTTTACCCCAGCCGGAACGGACGTCACGGGCATTTGTATACCAATCAGGGAAAAATCAATCTTTTTAACGCAAAATACGAGCTGGATGAGCGGCCCATTGAGGAGGGCTGTAATTGTCCGGCCTGCCGCAGGTATTCGAGGGCCTATATCCGGCATCTGCTGAAGGCAAAGGAAATGCTGGGGATGCGTCTTTGCGTGCTGCACAACCTGTATTTCTATAATACCATGATGGAAGAAATCCGCGACGCGCTGGATAAGGGTGAATTTGCGGCCTACAAAAAAAGAAAGCTGGAAGGCATGGCGGTGCAGAAAGGATAACAGGATACGGAAAACGGCGGACTGACTTTCGGGCCGTATCCGACATAAAAATTAAAAAAAGCTTGTTTTTAAGAGGTGAATTGTGTATTATATTTTGTAAGCTTATTAGAAGCGCAAAAAGAGCGGACGCCCGACCCGGGAAGCCGCGGAATTGAAATTGGAGGAAATATAATGGGTATCTTATTGACAGCGGAAGCTTGCATGGTAAAGACCATATGCATACATCCTGGGATGGGCAGAGCGCCCATTTAGCGAGAAACGCAGCAGCGGTAGCTGCGGAGGAGCTGCTGCAGGCAGCGGTATTGTTATGGTTGTGTATCTGGTTCTTATTTTCGGATTTCTTTATTTTTTTATGATTCGCCCACAGAAAAAGGAACAAAAGAAAATGGCCGCTATGTTATCAACTCTTGCAGTCGGCGACTGTGTACTTACCAACAGCGGTTTTTACGGAATCGTAATAGACATCACGGACGACACGGTGATTGTAGAGTTTGGCAATAACAAAAACTGCCGTATCCCCATGCAGAAGGCTGCCATAGCGCAGGTAGAAAAAGCAGATGCAGAATAATAAAATGCAGCCACAATGTGCCTGCTGAATGAAAAATAAGGCGCAGAGAATGCGTCTTATTTATTGTGATAAGGAGCATAGTTGTATGAAATTAAATATTGTATGTATCCCCGGCGACGGAATCGGGCCGGAAATTGTCAGCGAAGCAAAAAAGGTTCTTAATAAGATTGCCGGCGTCTACGGACATGAAATGAATTTTCAGGACGTCCTTATGGGCGGCGCGTCCATAGACGCTTACGGAGTCCCGCTTACGGAGGAGACAATCGCCGCGGCGAAGGCGGCTGACGCCGTGCTGATGGGCTCGATTGGCGGTAATACGGTGACTTCCCCCTGGTATAAGCTTCCCCCGGACAAGCGTCCCGAGGCCGGGCTTTTGGGGATTCGTAAGGCGCTTAATCTGTTCGCCAATTTAAGGCCGGCTGTTTTATATGAGGAGCTTGCGGACGCATGTCCTCTGAAAAAGGAAATCAGCAGCGCCGGATTCGATATGATGATTATGAGGGAACTGACGGGAGGCCTTTATTTCGGCGAACGCCACACGACACAGGAAAACGGAATACGCAAAGCAGTGGATACCCTTACCTATGACGAAAACGAAATCCGCCGGATTGCCATTAAAGGCTTTGACATAGCAATGAAACGCCGCAAAAAGGTTACCAGCGTGGATAAAGCCAACGTGCTTGATTCGTCCAGACTGTGGAGAAAGGTCGTGGATGAGGTTGCGGCGGACTATCCGGAGGTTTCCTTAGAACATATGCTGGTGGACAACTGCGCGATGCAGCTTGTAAAGGACCCGGCGCAGTTTGACGTTATCCTGACGGAAAATATGTTTGGAGATATTCTTTCCGACGAAGCAAGTATGGTTACCGGCTCAATCGGAATGCTGGCATCGGCTTCCTTAAACGACAGCAAATTCGGGCTGTACGAGCCAAGCCACGGTTCGGCCCCCGATATTGCGGGAAAGGGAATCGCCAATCCCATCGCCACAATCCTTTCCGCCGCCATGATGCTGCGTTATTCCTTTGACCTTGACAGAGAAGCGGACGCAGTAGAGGCCGCGGTGAAAGAGATTCTGAAAAAAGGTTACCGCACCGTGGATATTATGTCGGAAGGCTGCACGCAGGTAAGCTGTGGGGAAATGGGTGATTTGTTGGCAGATGAAATCAGATAAACTGAAAGAAATCGTATGGTATTTTCTGTTTGCACTCATGGCGGTTTATTACGGTTACCGCCTGTTTGCATTTACGCCGTGGTATGACGAGCTGTACACGTATTACTATTTTATCAGCAAAGGGCCAATCTATGCGGCCATTCACTGGCCTCTGCCCAATAATCATGTGGGTTATTCCGTGCTTTCGGCCTTTCTTGATTTTTTTGGAAATTCTTATATCGGTTTAAGGGGAATATCCTATATCTGCGCGCTTGCAAACATGATTCTGATTTACAGGATAAGCGGAAGATACCTGAAAGGCTGGATGCCTTTAAACACGGTGATTTTATATGTATCCATGGCGCTGGTAAACCAGATGGCCGTCCAGGGCAGGGGCTACACGCTGGGAATTACCTGCTGCCTTCTGGCCTTTTACTGCATGGCGGATATCTGCGAAGGAGAACGGCCGAAAAAGAGGGTTTACATTGCATATACCCTGTCTTTGGTTCTTGGCCTTTATGCGGTTTCCAGCAACGTGTACTGGGTGGTTCCGCTCTGCCTTTCGGGGGGCTTTTTTCTTCTGATAAAGGCGCTTCGGCAGGCCGCGGGAGAGAAACGCTTTTTGCTGAAAACGCAAAGCGGAAAAAGATTAATCAGCCTGATAGCCGCTTCCTTGTCCGCGGCGTTTGGGACAATTCTTCTTTATGCGTCCATATGGGTGTCCATCGGCTCCAATCTTCTGGTAAAGGACGAAACCAGTTCCTATTACGGCATGGGACATATTAAAATGATTTTAAGCGCCCCCTTTGCGGCCATGGCAAGGGGAATGGAGTACATGTTGGATACGCCTTACATCCAGAGCGAGGAGAGGGCCGGTTTTTCGGGAAGGCTATGGGAATGGATAAAGACTCTGGCGGATTATTATTACCATTTGCTTGCCCCGCTGGTTATCCTGATTTTGGGAGCCGGGTGCGTCTTTTTGGTTTTCAGGGTGATTAGGATTATGCGGAAAGGCGAGGGCAATCGCCTGTTACTGTATTTATTTCTGATTGCCGGAATTTTATTTGTACCCGCGGTTTTGCTGATACAGTGCAAGCGTCCCTATTACAGAGTATTTACCTATGGAGGCGTTTACCTGGCTTTGCTGCTTGGCGTGTTTTTGTCCGATGGGGTGGATTTTCTTTGTAAAAAGGCATCCGACGCCGGGAAAAAGCAAATAATTTCTGCCGCGGTCTTTGCGGTTATACTGACGTTTGGCGTAAAATGCCTTGCTTTTTCGGGATATAACGGGCAGTACGGCGACAGGGAATACGAGACGGCGAAAGCTTTTTCCGCTGTAAATATAAAAGATTATGAAAACTTCTGCGTGACCGACTGCAACCAGGAATACCTGCTTTATTTTCTCTATGGTATACGGTGTGAGAACCGGGAAATCGAGGGCGCGGATATGGTTCTTCTGGATAAAAGAATGTGTCAGCCCGATTTTGACGAGATGGTGTGGGAATTTTATCATTATTATGATACGGTTCCGTGGGATTATATTGAGAAGAACCTGACGAAGGTTTATGACAGCGAAAACTATGTTCTTTATGCAAAATGACAGGAGGAGAAGATGAAAAGTGATAATGTAAAGACGGGTATGCAGCAGGCTCCCCACAGAAGCCTTTTTAACGCGCTGGGGTTCACGGAGGAAGAGATGAAAAAGCCCATGGTGGGAATTGTCAGTTCCTACAATGAAATCGTACCCGGCCATATGAATCTGGACAAGATTGTAAACGCGGTAAAGCTTGGCGTTGCGCAGGCCGGCGGCGTTCCGGTGGTGTTCCCCGCAATCGCGGTCTGCGACGGTATTGCCATGGGGCATATCGGTATGAAGTACTCTCTGGTTACAAGGGATTTGATTGCGGATTCCACGGAGTGTATGGCTCTTGCCCATCAGTTTGACGCTCTGGTGATGGTTCCCAACTGCGATAAAAACGTGCCGGGCCTTTTGATGGCGGCGGCAAGAATCAATGTTCCCACCGTGTTTGTATCCGGCGGCCCCATGCTTGCGGGGAGGGTAAAAGGACATAAGACCAGTTTGTCGTCCATGTTTGAGGCGGTAGGCTCCCACGCGGCGGGCACCATGACGGAAGAGGAGGTAAGGGAATTTGAGGAAAAGGCATGTCCTACCTGCGGTTCCTGCTCCGGCATGTATACGGCCAACTCCATGAACTGTCTGACGGAAGCCCTTGGAATGGGGCTTAGAGGAAACGGCACGATTCCCGCGGTTTATTCCGAGAGAATCAAGCTGGCAAAGCATGCGGGAATGGCGGTAATGGAAATGTACCGGAATAATATCCGTCCCAGAGACATTATGACAAAAGAGGCCATTTTGAACGCGCTTACGGTGGATATGGCCCTTGGGTGTTCCACCAACTCCATGCTGCACCTGCCTGCCATCGCCCATGAAGTGGGATTTGATTTTGACATTGCCTTTGCAAACGAAATCAGCGAAAAGACGCCGAACCTCTGTCACTTAGCGCCGGCAGGTCCTACGTATATGGAGGATTTGAACGAAGCCGGCGGCGTTTATGCCGTGATGAATGAATTAAAGGAGGCCGGGCTTTTAAATACGGAGTGTATGACGGTTTCCGGGAAAACAATCGGAGAGGCTGTCGCGGGCGCGGTAAATAAAAATCCTGAAGTAATCCGTCCTCTTGACAATCCCTATTCCCAAACCGGCGGTCTTGCGGTGCTTAAGGGAAACCTTGCGCCTGACGGAAGCGTGGTAAAGCGTTCCGCCGTTGTTCCGGAAATGATGGTGCACGAAGGACCGGCCAGAGTCTTTAACTGCGAGGAGGACGCTATCAGCGCCATTAAGAGCGGTAAAATTTCGGCGGGCGACGTGGTGGTAATCCGCTATGAAGGTCCTAAGGGAGGCCCCGGTATGCGGGAAATGTTAAATCCCACATCCGCCATTGCGGGGATGGGGCTTGGCTCTTCGGTGGCTCTTATTACGGACGGACGTTTTTCGGGCGCTTCCCGCGGGGCCTCTATCGGCCATGTTTCACCGGAAGCGGCAGTGGGCGGACCGATTGCCCTTGTCCGGGAGGGCGACATTATCAGCATCAATATTCCAAAGATGAAGCTTGAGGTAAAAGTTTCCGATGAGGAAATGGCGGAACGAAGGGCCAAATGGGAGCCCAGAAAGCCCGAGGTTACCACAGGCTATCTTGCAAGATACAGAGAGATGGTTACCAGCGGAAACAGGGGAGCAATCCTTGAAATCCCAGAGAATGGCAGGTAAAGGAGGAGCGGTAAATGCAGCTTACAGGAGCGGAAATTGTAGTTGAGTGCTTAAAGGAACAGGGAGTCGACACTGTTTTCGGGTATCCCGGCGGCACGATTCTGAACGTTTACGATGCATTATACAAACACAGCAAGGAAATCCACCATATTCTGACCTCCCACGAGCAGGGAGCCTCCCATGCGGCGGACGGTTATGCGAGGGCCACGGGCAAGGTGGGCGTGTGTCTGGCGACCAGCGGTCCGGGAGCCACCAATCTGGTAACCGGTATTGCCACGGCGTATATGGATTCCATTCCCGTGGTGGCAATCACATGCAACGTGAATCTGCCTCTGCTGGGAAAGGATTCCTTTCAGGAGGTTGATATTGCCGGCGTCACCATGCCGATTACCAAACACAATTATATTGTGAAAGACGTAACGCAGCTTGCGGATACCATCAGGAAGGCGTTTGCCATCGCCATGGAGGGCCGGCCGGGCCCGGTGCTGGTAGATATCACAAAGGACGTGACGGCCAATACCTGCGAATATACAAAAAAAGAGCCTCTTGCGCTGAAAGCTTCCTGTAAGTATACGCCGGAAGATATCAAGAGGGTAGTTTTCCTGATGAAGGAGTCGAAAAGACCTTTCATTTATGTGGGCGGCGGGGCCGTGATTTCAGGGGCTTATAAGGAGGTCAGACAATTATCAGAGCTGATGGATGCGCCGGTCTGCGATACGCTGATGGCCAAGGGCGTTATGGAAGGCCGGGACGAGAGATATACCGGAATGATTGGTATGCACGGAACCAAGGCGTCCAACCTGGGCGTAAGCGAATGCGACCTTCTGGTGGCTCTGGGAGCAAGATTTTCCGACCGCGTTGTGGGAAACGCTGCCATGTTTGCGGCAAGGGCAAGGGTTGTCCATATCGATGTGGACGCGGCGGAGATTAACAAAAATATCAGGACCGCGGCTTCGGTTGTGGGGGACTTAAAGGAAATTCTCACATTGATTAACCGTGAGCTTCCCAAAATGGAACACCGCGAATGGTGCGCGCATATAAAAGAATTAAAGGAAAAATATCCGCTTAACTATGACGACGCATCTTTGTCATGTCCTTATATTATAGAAGAAATCGACAGAGTGACAAAGGGAGAAGCGCTTATCACCACCGATGTGGGGCAGCATCAGATGTGGGCGGCCCAGTACTACAAGTACTCAAAGCCCAGGACATTTTTGTCCTCCGGCGGTCTGGGGACCATGGGCTATGGCTTGGGAGCCTGTATCGGGGCAAAGATGGGAAAGCCCGATAAAATCTGCATCAACATTGCCGGAGACGGGTGCTTTCGGATGAACATGAACGAGCTTGCCACCGCTTCCCGGTATCAGATTCCCATTATCGAGGTGGTGATAAACAACCATGTTCTGGGAATGGTACGGCAGTGGCAGACCCTGTTTTATGAAAAACGGTATTCCCAGACGGTGTTAGATGACGGCGTTGATTTCTGCATGGTGGCAAAGGGGCTTGGATGCGAAGCCATACGCGTGACTCGCAAGGAAGAGGTGGCCGACGCGCTGAAACGGGCCATTGAAATGAAGAAACCGGTTCTGATTGAATGCGTAATCCCGGAGGATGACAAGGTATTCCCCATGGTGCCCGCGGGCGCGCCTATCAGCGAGGTTTTTGACGCAACGGATTTGGAAGAGAGCAAATGAGAAAATGAATAGAAATGTTTTTAAAGGTTTGGGAATTGGCTTTTTCATTATATTGTTATCTTTGCTTGCCATGTATCTGGGGCTTGCCCGTTATTACTCGGACGGCTTTTCCTATGAGACATGGATTAACGGTATTTACTGTACCGGCAAAGGCATTGAGGAAGTCAATGAAGAGCTTTTAAAACAATGTGACTATGCCGGGCTTACCATCATTGACAGTGATGGTAAGTCTTATGTCGTTTCGACCGAGGATGTGGACTTTCATTTTGATTTTAAGAACGCCTTAACCCTGTTTCTCAAGCAGCAGAATCCTTACCTTTGGATTGACAATCTGATAGGCGGCAAAAAGGACAGAGTGCTTGAACCTGACGTCTGGTATGATAAGGATGTTTATGAAGGCATTATAAACGGTTTTCCTTTTTTTGAAAGGCTGGAGGAAAGCGTGGGCCGGCTTGAGATTATAAAGGGGGAGACGGGGTACAGCCTGTTGAACGAGAGGCTTCATATTCTCAATGAAGAGCGGGCAAGGGAAACGATTAAGAAAGCTTTTGAAAGCCTTGAGCCTGTCGTTGATTTGGAGGCTTCCGGCTGCTACGAGAACCTTCCGCTGACTGCCGAAATGCTTGAGACGCTTTCCCTGTGGGAAAAGCTGAAAGAATATCAGGACTGCGGTATTGTCTATCAGTTTGGAGAGGAAAGCTATCCCGTTGACGGGGCAGTGGTGTGCGATTTTCTTTTAATGGACGATGCCGGGAACTTTGTCTTTGACAATGACGGCAATCTCTGTACGGACAACGATAAGGTCTATGAGTTTGTGGACCGTTTGGCGGACGAATATGACACTGTGGGCGGGAGCCGTCAGTTCCGCGCAACCAGAGGCGATATCGTTACCGTGGAGGGCGGCATATACGGAAATAAAATTGACCGGGAGGCGGAAAAAGCCTATCTGCTGTCGGCGTTTTTAGAGAAAAGAAAAGAAGTTCACGAGCCGGTTTACACACAGACGGCGGCGCGGCAGGGAAAAGACGACATCGGCGACACCTACATAGAAGTGGATATGACCAACCAGATGATGTATTATTACGAAGCGGGGGAACTGAAAATAGAGACGCCGGTGGTTACCGGAAACACCAGCTTGCGTCGGGGAACGCCTACCGGCACCAATTACGTGTATAACAAACAGAGAAACAGGGTTCTGCGGGGAGAGGATTATGCGTCGCCGGTTAAATACTGGATTCCTGTTAAAGGCGCTATCGGAATCCACGACGCCTCCTGGCGCAGCACCTACGGCGGTCAAATCTATATCAGAAACGGTTCCCACGGCTGTATCAACACCCCCTTAGAGCAGGTTTCCCAGCTCTATGACATGGTGGAAATCGGCACACCCTGCGTAATGTTTTACTAAAGCAGTTGACTAAAGCGTTAAAGTTGTTTAAAATATTTGGCAGTAAACGGAATTATCAGCAAAGGCTTATGAAGCTGTCTGTTCCAAAAACAGGAGGAGAGAAAAGTGTCCAGAGTATATAATTTTTCGGCAGGCCCGGCGGTTCTGCCCGAGGAAGTGTTAAAGGAAGCGGCGGACGAAATGCTTGACTACAAAGGCAGCGGCATGTCTGTCATGGAGATGAGCCACCGCTCGAAAGTGTATGATACCATTATAAAAGAAGCGGAAGCGGATTTGCGGGAGCTTATGAATATTCCCGATAATTATAAGGTGCTGTTTTTGCAGGGCGGAGCCAGCCAGCAGTTTGCCATGATTCCCATGAATCTTATGAAAAACCGCAAGGCGGCTTATATTGTAACCGGCCAGTGGGCTAAGAAAGCTTTTCAGGAGGCTAAGATTTACGGGGAAGCCGTTGAGGTTGCTTCTTCAGCGGATAAGACCTTTTCTTATATCCCGGACTGCAGCGACCTTCCCATCCCGGAGGACGCCGATTACGTTTATATCTGCGAGAACAATACCATCTACGGCACGAAGTTCAAAACGCTGCCGGATACCAAAGGGCACATACTGGTGGCGGACGTATCCTCCTGCTTTTTGTCGGAGCCTGTTGACGTTACAAAATACGGCGTGATTTACGGCGGCGTCCAGAAAAATATCGGCCCTGCAGGCGTGGTTATTGTGATTATCAGAGAGGATTTGATTTCCGAAGAAACCCTGCCAGGTACGCCTACCATGCTGAAATACAAAACCCACGCGGATGCGGATTCTCTTTACAACACGCCGCCGTCATACGGTATTTATATCTGCGGCAAGGTCTTTAAATGGTTAAAGAAAAAAGGCGGTCTTGCGGCGATGAAGGAGTACAACGAGAAAAAAGCCAGAATCCTCTATGATTTTCTGGATGAAAGCAGCCTGTTTAAAGGTACGGTCAGGAAAGAGGACCGTTCCCTTATGAATGTTCCTTTCGTAACCGGAAACGACGAACTGGATGCAAAATTTGTGAAGGAAGCAAAGGAAGCGGGATTTGAAAACTTAAAGGGCCACAGGTCCGTGGGCGGTATGCGCGCCAGCATTTACAACGCGATGCCTATAGAAGGGGTTGAGAAGCTGGTTGCATTTATGAGGGAATTTGAGAAAAACAATTAAGAACAGGAGATAGAGATGTTTCAATATTATTGTTTAAATCCAATCGCGCAGGTAGGGCTTGAGCGGTTTACGGAAGAATTTGCACAGACAGAAAACGTAAGCGAGGCGGATGGCATTCTGGTGAGAAGCGCCGCCATGCATGAGATGGAATTATCGGATAATCTTCTGGCCGTGGCCAGAGCGGGGGCCGGGGTCAACAACATTCCTCTGGAGAAGTGCGCGGAAAAAGGAATCGTGGTGTTTAACACGCCCGGCGCAAACGCAAACGGCGTGAAAGAGCTTGTGATTGCCGGAATGCTTCTGGCCTCTAGGGATATCGTCGGCGGCATCAACTGGGTGGAGGAAAACAAGGAGAACGCGGATATCGCAAAAGCGGCGGAGAAGGAAAAGAAACGTTTTGCCGGTACGGAGATTCAGGACAAGAAGCTGGGAATTATCGGGCTGGGGGCAATCGGCGTAAAGGTTGCCAACGTGGCAAAGCATATGGGTATGGAGGTTTACGGCTATGACCCTTATGTTTCGGTGGACGCTGCCTGGAATCTGAGCCGCGACGTGAAGCATGTGCTTCATGTGGAAGAAATTTACGACAACTGCGATATTATCACAATCCATGTACCGCTCCTTAATTCCACCAGAGGCATGATTGACAAAGAAGCCATCGACCGCATGAAAGAGGGCGTGATTCTGCTGAACTTTGCAAGAGACGTGCTCGTGAAAGAGGAGGACGTTTTAGAGGGCATTGCGTCGGGAAAAATCCGCAGATATGTAACGGACTTTCCAAATCCCACGACGGCGGGAGCGAAGAACTGCGTCGTGATTCCCCACCTTGGGGCCTCTACCGAGGAATCCGAGGAAAACTGCGCCAGAATGGCCGTCAAGGAAATGATGGACTATTTAAAGAACGGCAATATCAACCACAGCGTAAATTATCCTTCCTGTGATATGGGTGTGTGTACCCAGGCGGGCCGGGTGGCGATTTTCCACAAGAATATTGCAAATATGATTACCAAATTTACCGCCTGCTTCGGCGACGCGGGAATCAATATTTCGGATATGACCAATAAGTCAAAGGGAGAAGTGGCTTATACCATGCTGGATATCGAGGAACCGGCCAGTGAAGAAATCATTGAAAAGCTGAAATCGGTAAAAGGGGTTTTCAGAGTCAGAGTGGTAAAATAAAAGATGAATAAAAGATGAAAAAGGCTGTGCATCAGGGATTTCATTTCCCGATGCATCAGCCTTTTTTTAAATTTCCGTAAAATTCATTACGCTGTCGTTTAAATCTTCCTTCAAAAGCGCATCCTGTTTAGCGGAGACAGTGCTGGCCAAATCCATATATCTGATAAAAATATCTTCCAGCGAAAGCCCTTTTTCGTCGGCAATTTCCTGCATCACCGGCTTTAATTTGTCAAGCTGAAAGGAAATCCGGGTTTTCTGGGGGTCAATATCGCCGAGAACCTCCTCTGCATAAGCGTTTATGCGGTCGAGCATGTTTTTATCTTCCTCGTTTAAAATGGCTTCATGGCCGAAATTTTTTGTTTTGAACATATAATTCCTCTTTTCTGCACATAGTGAAGTTTGTAGGTGTACGGTGTTTTGCAGATACGATTATAGCACTTGGTGCTTGTGTTGTACAGGCATCTTTGTTACAATAAAATATAAAAGATGACAGTTAAAACTTGGGAATTGTCATTATAGAACAGTAAGCGCCAAAAGCCGCGCGGAAATGGGGGAAATATGAATAACAGATTGTACAAGCTTATGAACTGGCCGAGGATAGAGGGGATTATTTATTCGGAGGAGGACAGCCCCCATGAGATTTTGGGGCCTCATGCAGCGGGAAAAAGCGTGCTGTTCCAGACTTTTCAGCCGGGAGCGGAAAGCGTTTCCCTTATCACGGAAGACGGAAAAAAACATAAAATGGAAATGGTGGACGAGTCCGGTTATTTCGCTTATCTTTTGGCGGGAAAAATTCCGGAGCGTTATGAATATGAGGTTACGGGCGGAGGGGAAAGCATCCGCGTAAAGGACGCCTACCGGTATCAGACGGCGCTGACGTCAAATGACGCCGAAAAATTTAACGCCGGCATTCATTATACCATATACGAAAAACTGGGAGCCCATGTGACGACCCGGGAAAACGTTCAGGGAACCAGCTTTGCCGTATGGGCTCCGAACGCCGTCCGCGTAAGCGTAGTGGGCGATTTTAACCATTGGGACGGACGCACCCATCAGATGACCAGAAACCCTGAAAGCGGCGTTTTTGAAATCTTTGTGCCGGATGTAAAGGCCGGGGAATGTTATAAATATGAAATCAAGGCAAAAGGGGGACTGACATATCTGAAAGCCGACCCGTATGCTTTCGGCCAGCAGCTTCGTCCGGACACGGCCTCCGTTGTGCGCGAACTGGATTATACATGGAAAGACCGGAAATGGATGAAGGAAAGGGAGAAAAAGCAGCAGGAAAATTCTCCCGTCAGCGTTTACGAGCTGTATCTTGGGTCCTTTAAGAAAAGTGAAGAAGGGGAATACCTTAATTACAGGGAGCTGGCTCCTGAAATCGTCAAATATGTAAAAGAAACGGGTTATACCCATGTGGAACTGATGCCCATTATGGAACACCCCCTGGACGCCTCCTGGGGTTATCAGGTGATTGGCTATTACGCGCCTACCGCGAGATACGGCAGCGCGGAAGATTTCATGGCCTTTGTGGATATCTTACATCAGGCGGGAATCGGCGTGATTCTTGACTGGGTGCCGGCGCATTTTCCGAGAGATACCTACGGCCTTGCCCAGTTTGACGGCACCTGCCTTTATGAACATGCCGACCCAAGACAGGGAGCCCATCCTCACTGGGGAACGCTGATTTATAATTACGGCCGTCCTCAGGTCTCCAACTATCTGATTGCAAACGCCCTTTACTGGGTGGAAAAATATCACGTGGACGGCATTCGTATGGACGCGGTGGCTTCCATGCTTTATCTTGATTACGGAAAAAATGACGGGGAGTGGGTCGCCAATATTTATGGGGGACATGAAAATCTGGAGGCAATCGAGCTGCTTAAACACCTTAACTCCGTTATGAAGAAAAGAAATCCCGGGGTGTTTATGATTGCGGAGGAATCCACCGCATGGCCGAAAATCACGGGCAAGGTGGAGGACGACGGCCTTGGCTTTGATTTGAAGTGGAATATGGGATTTATGAACGATTTCCTCACTTATATCGGTTACGACCCCTATTTCAGGGCGCATCATCACAATGAGCTGACATTCAGCATGATTTACGCCTACAGCGAAAACTTTATGCTTGTATTTTCCCATGACGAAGTGGTTCACGGTAAATCCACTATGATTGGAAAGATGCCGGGCGTTCTGGAGGACAAGTTTGCAAACTTACGTCTTACCTACGCTTACATGATGACCCATCCCGGGAAAAAGCTCTTGTTTATGGGACAGGATATCGCCGAATTTAAAGAATTTGACGAGATGCGTGAGACGGAGTGGGGACTGCTTTTAAACGACGCTCATAAGGGCGTCCATGAGCTGATAAAAGACCTCAATACCCTTTATAAGGAGAAACCGGCTCTGTATGCGCTGGATACCCATCCGGAAGGGTTCGAGTGGATTAACTGCATCACGCCCGAAAAATGCATGGTTTCTTTCCTTCGCAAGACGGAAAAGAAAAACGACACGCTGGTTGCGGTAATAAATTTTGCAAACGTGGAACAGGAGTTTGTTATCGGCGTGCCCTGTGAAGGCAAATATACGGAAATATTAAACACGGACGATAAACGCTACGGCGGTCTTGGCCGTGTAAATGAGGAAGTAAAGTTTGTGGCGGAAGAGGAGGTTGACGGCAAGCCTTATTCCTTTACCATGACCAGCGCGCCTTTATCCGCAAGCATCTTTTCCTATACGCCTTACAACGAAGAAGAAAAGAAAGAGATTGCCAGGAAAAAACGGATACTTGCCGCGGAAAAGAAAGCGGAGCAGGCAAAAGAAAGAGCCCTTGCCGCCGCGGAGGAAGCAAAGCAGTTGAGGGAAGAAGCAAAAAAAGCCGGAGAACTTGCTAAGGAAGCGGAAAAAAGGGCGGAAACGGCTGAGAAGAAAGCTGCGGAGGAACAGAAAAAGGCTGAAGAAGAACGCAGGAAAGCCGAGGAAATGCGCCGGGAGGAAAATCCGGCTTCCGGGAAAAAGTAATAAAAAAGCATGTAATGAAGGAGATACGTCAAAATGCTGGAAAAGGAAATGGACAGTGGATTTTTTGAAGAATTTTTGGAGCAGCTTCCGGAGAAAGCGTTCCACTTAGGACTGCGGGTGGTGCTTGCAGGACTGGCATTTCTTATCGGCATACAGTTGATTCGTATTTTAAGGCGCATCATCAAAAAGGCCCTTGGCAGAAGCCGAATCGAGGAAAGCGCGGTGCGCTTTATCGACTCTTTTATAAAATTCGGTCTGTATTTTGTGCTTGTTTTGATGATTGCGTCGTCCCTTGGCGTGGACGCCGCCAGCATCCTTGCCATTTTGGGCTCTGCCAGCGTGGCAATCGGTCTTGCCGTGCAGGGGAGCCTGAGCAATTTTGCCGGTGGCGTGCTGCTTTTGATATTGAAACCCTTTACGGCCGGGGATTACATTAAAGACGGTCAGGGAAACGAGGGAACGGTGGACGCGGTGGATATTTTTTACACACAGCTCATCACGCCCGACAACAGGGTTGTGGTGCTGCCTAACGGAACTCTTGCAAACGGGACCATTACCAATTTCACCAGATGCAACGAAAGAAGAATCGATATCCCTGTGGGAATTTCCTACGACGGGGATATCAAAAAGGCAAAGGCAGTCATTGAGGACGTTTTGCGGGCCGACGCCGCGGTAATCGGCGAGCGGGACGTCATGGTGTTTGTGGATTCTCTGGGAGAGAGCAGCGTCAATCTGGTGGCAAGGTGCTGGTCCTTGCAGGATGATTTCTGGCCGGCAAAGTGGCGCCTGACGGAGGCGGTCAAGTACGCGTTGGACGAAGCCGGAATCAAAATCCCCTATCCCCAGATGGACGTGCATCTGGACAAATCGGAGTGAAAAATCCGGAATTTCGTTTCCGGAAAAATTTACTTCAGTTTTGTAAAATTTTGCTTGCAAAAAATGAATATTGCCGGTATAATACTTTTTGATGCTACTGTGGCTCAGTTGGTAGAGCAGCTGATTCGTAATCAGCAGGTCAGGGGTTCGAGTCCCCTCAGTAGCTTTTGTATATGATGAAAAGAGCAGCGCAGGCTGCTTTTTTTGTGTGTGGAAACAGCGGTAAAAATTACTGGTTAATGATTTATATGAAGTAAGAAATAGACGGTATGCTAAGAAAAAGTTAAGATGATTAATTATATCTGAATCACATAAATATGATGTTGACAAAATAAATATTAGTGATAAAATACATCTTGGTGTTGGACACCACTACCTGAAAAGAAATTTATCAGGTAAAAAAGAAAAAAGGAGAGAATTATTATGAAAATGAGAACAGTTAAGGCACTTGCATGTGCCGCAGTTATGGCACTTGCATTATCTGCTACCGCATGTGGTTCCAAAGAGGCAGATAAGGCGGAAGACAACGCAACAGTTGAAAACACAGACAGCGAAGACCAGGCTGCAGACAATGCAGATGCGGAAGCAGACAATGCAGACGCAGAGGCTCCTGCGGATACGGAAACAGACAATGCAGACGCGGACGCAGAGGCTCCCGCAGATACAGAAGCTGACGCTTCTGCCGACGGAACAGCGCTTTATTCCACTCTGGAAGAGTACTATAATGACCCTGCCGTAAAGTCTGTTTTGGATTCTGCTTTCGAGAGTATGGGACAGGACGGAATGTCTCTGTCAATCGAGGTTAAGGGAAACGTATTTTCACTGACATGCAAATTTGAAGACAGCAGCATGGTAGCTGACGGCGTTGCTGAAGCTCTTGAACAGGGATTAGAGGCTGCCGCTTCTCAGTTTGAAACACAGGCTGCAGCTTTTGACGAAGCAGTTGGACAGAGCGGTGCCTGCACGGTTGCCGTACGTTACACAGACCCTGACGACAATGTACTGGCAGAAAGAGAATTTAAAGCACAGTAAGAAGCTTGCTACATAACGGAAGAAAAGAGTAATGAAATGAAACCTCCCAAGGGGACATAAAAGTTCCGGCGGGAGGTTTTTGTTTTTTTGAAATATAATTAAAATATTTTTTGAATTTTCCCTAATGTACAGCG
>CAJTMZ010000047.1:16901-17776 GCA_910577445.1 uncultured Lachnospiraceae bacterium
TAAAATATAACTCGATATCAAATCAAATTACCTTGCAAAGGAAAGGAATGACCCGAATTTTGCGGGGGGGGTGCACGGATGCTTACCATTAAAAGTAATATGCCGGCATGGAACGCTGGCAGACATTTGAATTTGAACCAGAACCGCAGTGCAAAGATAGCGGAGAAACTCTCTTCCGGTTATCGGATAAACCGGTCGGCGGATGATGCCGCCGGGCTGTCTATTTCCGAAAAGATGCGCCGGCAGATTAGAGGACTGACTCAGGCCTCGGCCAATGCGCAGGATGGAATTTCCATGGTTCAGTCCGCAGAGGGCGCTATGAATGAAATTCACGATATGCTGCAAAGAGCCAATGAACTGGCTGTTAAAGCGGCAAACGGAACTCTGTCCGATAACGACAGGGAATTGGTCGATGCGGAAATACAGCAGATTAAAGCGGAGATTGACAAGATAGCCGACCACACTGTATTTAATGAAAAGAATTTATTTCCCACAAACGGATATTCGCCGCGTTCGGCTTCGGTAATGGCGACTTATCAGTATGATATGGTTCTGAACCTGAAGGACGGAACCGTTGCGGTAAACGGTTTGCCAGCTAATGCCGCGGTAAACGGACGGGCCGGCGTTGCGGTAAACAGTGGAAGCGCGCTTGCGGATAAAATCGCAAACGAACTGGTACCGGACGCAATCGGACATATTTTTGAAGCCTTTCCGGCGTTAAAAACCGCCCAGGGAACTGATACCATTAAGATGTCCCTCAACGTGTCATTTATCGACGGGCCGGGCAATACTCTGGCCTATGCTTCATATACTTACAAAAGCTCCGGCGGAAGGCCGATTACCATGGGAATCAAGGTGGACGCGGCCGATTTTGG
>CAJTMZ010000047.1:17803-28002 GCA_910577445.1 uncultured Lachnospiraceae bacterium
CTGCCGGTACGGGCAAGAATGCCGAGGTACTGGAATCCACCATTGCCCATGAGCTGATGCATACCGTAATGCAGTACAATTTAACCGACGGTATGAGCGGCAGAAAGGGCGAGAAATATCCTGCATGGTTTGTGGAGGGGACGGCTCAGCTTGCCGGCGGCGGTTTTACTACCGGGTGGAACAATAATCTGCTTTATTATGCCGATAAGCTTGCCGATGAAAATGATAGTAGCCAGGATGCAAATATCAGCAAGTATCTGCAGTCCTACACAATGGCGGGGCGGCCTTACGGACACGGCTATCTGGGAGCGGCCTATATTGGCTGGCTGGCAAACGGAAAAGGCGACGTATCCGGCGATAATATTGCCGCCGGAATGAACAAAGTATTTGAAGACCTTGCAAAGGGCGCAAAACTGGGCGATACCATTAAGAAATATACGGGTTTGACGGAAGCCGATATCAACGCGCGGTTCCGCAGCGGAAATGTGGAGCTGACGGAATTTGTAAGAAAGCTTGCTTACGAGTCGAAGGACGGAGCCGGCTCCGTGATATCCAATTCCTTATCTGACGGCGGAGCCGGAAACAAGATTTTAAGTGGCGGACACAGCAGCGGGGCGTTTGGCATAGACCCCGGTCAGATTAATGTGGATTTGACAGGCGGAGGGGCAAAGATTGGTATTCAGGTAGGAGCCGAGGCCGGACAGCACATCGAATTTGAGCTTTACCAGATGAACGCGGAAGCCCTTGGACTTTCAGATATGAACGTAAAGACCGTTGACAGCGCCAGCGACACCATCAATTCGGTGAAAAACGCGCTTGTCTATGTGAGCAATGTGAGAAGCTATTACGGCGCGATTCAGAACCGCCTGGAACATACCATTGCCAATCTGGACAACGTGGTTGAAAATACAACTGCCGCTGAATCACGTATCAGGGATACCGATATTGCAAAGGAAATGGTTGACTATGCCAATGACCAGATTTTACTTCAGGCAGGACAATCCATGCTGGCGCAGGCAAATCACAGTTCCGATTTTATACTCAGTCTGTTGGGTTAACAGGTTGACTCTGGAAAGGAGTTTGAGTAAATGGGTGCAATTGTAAAAATATCCTGTACGTCATGTGATTCCCAATGGACGCGCCAGACGGGATGCGGAATCTTACACGGAACATTAAGCGCAGTTAAAGGCTTTTTTCCGGAGAGAACAAGACAAAAGCTTGACGCTTATGAAGCGGATACAGAACTTCCGATGTTTGATTTCGGCTATCGGTTAGCTGTCTGCGAGGGATGCGGCGAGGTTGTAAGCGTACCGGTGATTAAACTGCTGGACAAAGGCAAAGAATACACTGGCGTTTGTGAGAAATGCGGCGGACAGGCAGAATTAATTGATAATATCGGCGAAACGAAGTGCCCGGTATGTCATAAACTTTCTCTTTCGGAAGAGGATTACGGATTCTGGGACTGAACGACAGGCAGTTGAAAATTAAAGGAAAAATATACAATGAACGGGAGATTCCAGAGAAGGAATCTCCCGTTTGCGTTCAGTTTTTCTTTTTGTAGAGGTGTTCCAGCCATTGGATTAACTGGTACAGCGCCATGGCAATCACACATAGAATGATGATGGAGGTAATCACCATATTTAACTGAAAGACCTGCGAACCGTATATAATCAGATATCCAAGCCCCCGCCTGGCGGCCAGAAACTCCCCGATAATCACACCCACGAGCGCAAGGCCGATATTCACCTTCATATTGCTCAATAAAACCGGCACACAGGAGGGCAGAACCACCTTATGAAAAGCGTCGAACCTGCTGCCGCCAAGCGTATAGATGAGCTTTAGTTTTTCGGCGTCAACATGCCGGAAACCGGCGTAGAGGCTGATAACCGAGCCGAAAATCGCCACGGAAATCCCGGCTACAATGATGGTATTGACGCCGGTGCCCAGCCATACGATAAAAAGCGGCGCGAGAGCGGATTTCGGAAGACTGTTCAGCACCACAAGGTAAGGCTCGGAAATCTCCGAAAGCGTTTTGGAATACCACAGAGCCGTGGCGGCAAGGATGGAAATTACGGTGATAAGCAAAAAACTGAGCAGTGTTTCCAGCAGTGTGATTCCGGTATGGGTGAAGAAAGAGCCGTCAAGTATCATCTTTAAAAAGCAGGAAAATACCATGCTGGGACTGCTGAAGAAAAAGGTGTCAATCATTCCCGTCCGTCCAGCCGTCTCCCATAGGGCAAGAAACAGCGCCAAAATGAAAAGCCGTAGCAGGGTAATGGCATGGTGATGTCTGTGATGATTTTTTATATACAGTTCCTGGGCGGTCAGAGCCTTTGGGCTTTTAGCGTCATTCCCGGAAGTTTTATCCGTCTTCCTTTGCATATTCATCAGAAATCTCCTTCCATAATAAATTAAATAAATCGCCAAATTCCGGCGCGCTTCTCGCGGCGAGGGGCGCGTCGTCCGGAATGGTAAGATGTACCGGAATGTTGTTTTTAACGGTGGCAGGCCGTCTGGAAAGCACCAGGATTCTGTCGGCTAAGGAAAGCGCTTCCGACAAATCGTGGGTAATCAATATGGCAGAGATGCCGGAGGCCCTTATGATGTTGCCGATATCCGCGGAAACCATAAGCCTTGTTTGATAGTCAAGGGCGCTGAAAGGTTCATCCAAAAGGAGCAGTCCGGGTTCCATCACCATGGTTCTGATAAGGGCCGCCCTCTGTTTCATGCCGCCGGATAATTCCCCCGGTTTTTTGTCCTTAAATTTCAGCAGTCCGTAGTCGGACAAAAGCTTTAGGGCCAGCTCCTTTTTTTCTTCTGTCAGGGAATGGCTTATTTCGGGCCCTAACAGGATATTGCGCCATATGGTGCGCCATTCCAGCAAATGGTCCTGCTGAAGCATGTATCCAATCCGCACCTTTTCTTTTTCATTCAGGATGATTTCGCCGGATTCCGGCTCAAGGAGACCGGCGATAATTGACAGCAGAGTGGATTTCCCACAGCCGCTTGGCCCTACAATGGCCAAAAATTCTCCCTTATTGACACAAAAGGATATATCCGTCAACGCTCTGGTTTCACCGTTTAAACTGTGATAAGAAAAGCAGATATTTTTGCATTCCAAAACAGGCTGATTCATAGTTTCCCTCATTTCCGCGCTGTTTTTCTTTATAAATATAATTTATGTAAATTCGACATTTATGTGAATAAAGTAATTGAAAAGCGAATGGAAATATGCTAATATCAAATGCATATTTAATAAATGGAGGAAATGATATGGCGCAGCTTTGGGGCGGAAGATTCACAAAGGAAACGGATGAGCTTGTATACCGTTTTAACGCATCCATTACCTTTGACAAAAAGCTCTTTGAACAGGATATAGAGGGAAGCATTGCCCACGTTGTGATGCTGGAAAAGCAGGGAATCCTTACCTGTAAAGAAAAGGACGAGATTGTAAAGGGTCTGACCGGAATACGGAAGGACGTGGAGGAGGGCAGGCTTGCCATCACCGATGAATATGAAGATATCCACAGCTTTGTGGAAGCGGTTCTCACGAAAAGAATCGGAGAGTCCGGCAAAAAGCTCCATACGGGAAGAAGCCGGAACGACCAGGTGGCGCTCGATATGAAGCTTTATGTGAGAGGGAAGGTTGTGCAGACGGCCGTACACTTAGAGGAGCTGCTTAAAACCCTTCTGTCCATTATGGAAAATAATCTCACTACCTTTATGCCGGGATTTACCCATCTGCAAAAGGCGCAGCCTACCACGCTGGCTCATCATTTCGGCGCGTATTTTGAAATGTTCAAGCGGGATGTTTTGCGGCTTTCGGATATTTATAAAAGAATGAATTACTGTCCTTTAGGCTCGGGCGCTTTCGCCGGAACCACCTATCCTTTAGAGCGCGCTTACACCGCGTCGCTTCTGGGGTTTGAGGGGCCTACGTTAAACAGCATGGATTCCGTGGCGGACAGGGATTATATTATCGAATTTTTGTCGGCTTTATCCACGATTATGATGCATTTAAGCCGGTTTTCGGAGGAGATTATTATCTGGAATTCCAATGAGTACCGCTTTGTGGAGATAGACGACGGTTTTTCCACGGGAAGCAGTATTATGCCTCAGAAAAAGAACCCTGATATTGCGGAGTTGGTGCGGGGCAAAACGGGTCGGGTTTACGGAGCGCTGATAGCGATACTGACCACAATGAAGGGACTTCCCCTGGCCTATAATAAGGATATGCAGGAGGATAAGGAGGTCACCTTTGACGCCATAGAAACTGTGGAGAACTGTCTGGTTTTGTTTAACGGCATGCTTTCCACCATGAAATTCCGCCGCAATATTATGGAAGAAAGCGCGAAGAGGGGCTTTACCAACGCGACGGACGCAGCCGATTATCTGGTTGGCAGAGGGGTTCCTTTCAGGGACGCCCACGGAATTATCGGCCAGATTGTTCTTTACTGTATCGAAAAAAACTGCAGTATCGACGAGCTTGGCCTTGAGGAGTTAAAGAGTTTTTCGGAGGTTTTCGAGGGAGATATTTATGAGGCTGTGAGCCTTAAAGCATGTGTGGAGAGGCGGCTTACAATGGGAGCCCCCGGAAGTAAGGCGATGGAAGAAGTGATTCAAATGAATAAAGATTTTCTTGCCCGGATATGGACGAAGGAGGAGGATAAAAATGAGTGAAAAATTAAAAGTTGGTATTTTAGGCGGAACAGGTATGGTAGGACAGCGGTTCATTTCCCTTCTGGAAAACCATCCCTGGTTTGAGGTGACGACCGTTGCGGCAAGCGAGAGGTCTGCAGGCAAAACCTATGAGGAGGCAGTGGGGGGACGCTGGAAAATGACTTCGCCCATGCCGGAGGCTGTAAAAAAGCTTGTGGTTATGAACGTAAACGAGGTGGAAAAGGTGGCGGCCGGGGTTGACTTTGTATTCAGCGCCGTTGACATGAGCAAGGAAGAGATTAAAAAGATAGAGGAAGCTTATGCGAAAACCGAAACGCCGGTGGTTTCCAACAATTCCGCACACAGGTGGACTCCCGACGTACCTATGATGGTTCCCGAAATCAATCCGGAGCACATGAAGGTAATAGAGTTTCAGAAAAAGCGGCTTGGCACCACAAAGGGATTCGTTGCGGTAAAGCCTAACTGTTCCATCCAGAGTTATGCGCCCGTGCTGACGGCGTGGAAGGAGTTTGAGCCGTATGAGGTGGTGGCAACCACTTATCAGGCGATTTCAGGAGCCGGGAAAACCTTTAAGGATTGGCCGGAAATGGTGGAAAATGTGATTCCCTATATCGGTGGCGAGGAGGAAAAAAGCGAAAAAGAGCCTCTTCGTATCTGGGGAGAGGTAGCGGACGGCGTGATTGTTCCGGCGCAGTCGCCTCTTATCACATGCCAGTGTATCAGGGTTCCCGTCCTTGACGGACACACGGCGGCTGTTTTTGTGAAGTTCAGAAAACAGCCCACCAAAGAACAGCTTATCGAAAAACTGGTTTCCTATAAGGGACAGCCTCAGGAACTGGCGCTTCCCAGCGCGCCGAAGCAGTTTATCCAGTATCTGGAGGAGGATAACCGTCCCCAGGTCCGGGCGGATGTGGATTTTGAAAACGGAATGGGAATCAGTGTGGGACGGATTCGCAAAGACAGCGTCTATGACTGGAAGTTTGTGGGACTTTCCCACAATACGGTGCGGGGCGCGGCCGGAGGCGCGGTGCTTTGCGCGGAGCTTTTAAAAGCGGAAGGATATATAGGAGTTTAAATGTTTGCAGGGCGAAATTACGAGCTTCAATATTTAAATACATATTATGAGCGGGCAGGCAGTCAGATTATGGTACTCTACGGAGAAAAAAACGTGGGGAAAACCGCTTTGCTTACCCGTTTTACAAAAGACAAGCCCGGTTATTACTACCGGGCTCGTTCCGCTTCCGAGAGGGAACAGCGTTTCCAGTGGGGAAGGGAATTGAATGCGGCAACAAATGATGAAGCACGGTATCCTTCTTTTTCGGAAATATTCACCATGATTCCGGACGCGGATGACCGGAAAAAAGTTATTGTGATTGATGAATTTCAGAATATCGTCAAAGCAGGCGGCGGGTTTATGAAAGAATTGTGCGCCTATGTGCGGAGCAGGAAGGAATTGCCGGTGCTTGTGATTTTGGTCAGTTCCTCCATCGGGTGGGTGGAAAACAGCATGATAATCAGAATCGGAGAGGCGGCCTACGAGCTTTCGGGGTTTTTCAAAATAAAGGAATTGAGTTTCGGCGCGCTGCTGGACTTTTTTCCCAGATTTACCATGAATCAATGTGTGGAGACTTATGCCGTTCTTGGCGGAGTGCCGGGGCTGTGGAAGCATTTTGACGATAAACTTGACATAAAGGAAAATATCTGCAGATATATTCTTAATAAGAACGCTTTCCTGCACGAAGAAGGACTGCGGATTGTGGAGGAAGAACTGCGGGAAACCGGAATATACAATACGATTCTTGCCGCAATAGCGGCGGGAAAGCATAAATTGAACGACTTGTACCATCACACGGAGTTTTCCAGGGCAAAGATTAGCGTATACCTGAAAAATCTGATGGAACTTGAGCTTGTGGAAAAGGTTTTTTCCTATGATACGGAAGGGAAAGCAAACACACAGAAGGGCATTTACCGTATCAGCAATCATTTTGTGCATTTTTATTTTACCTTTATATATCCTCATTTAAGCGATATCGAAAGGCTTGACGAAAAGGCCTTCTTTGAAAGGTATATTGAGCCTTACTTTGACCGCTACGTGGCCGGATGCTTTAAGCTGGTCTGCAAGGAGTACATAGAGGAATGGAACCGGGCCGGCGAGCTTCCCATAAAGGTGGAACGAATCGGGGAATGGGTCGGAAAAACGGGCACCATTGATTTTGTGGCGCAAAACGAAAGCGGGGAAACGCTTCTTGGAATCTGCAACTGGGAAAAACCGGCAATGGAATATGAGGATTATGAGAGACTTCTTTCCTGTGCGGAAAAGGCAAAGCTGGGAACGGAGCATATTTATCTGTTTTCCAGCCACCGTTTTGACGAAAAGCTGCGGATGGAAGCCGGAAAAAATGCAGAAATCAAATTGTTTGGAATGGATACTATGTAATGGGAAAGAGTCTGTATATAGCTGAAAAACCAAGCGTGGCAAGAGAGTTTGCCAAAGCGCTTCAAATAAACGCCGGTAACAGGGACGGATATATGGAATCCGAAAACGCCGTGATTACCTGGTGCGTGGGCCATCTGGTGACAATGAGTTATCCTGAGGTCTACGATGAAAAATATAAGAGATGGTCGCTGGAGACGATTCCCTTTATTCCTTCCGAATTTAAGTATGAAATCATTGCCTCCGCCCGAAAACAGTTTCAGATTGTAAGCGGGCTTTTGAACCGTAAGGATGTGGACACCATTTATGTCTGCACCGACTCCGGGCGGGAAGGAGAATATATTTACCGTCTGGTGGAACAGCAGGCCAATGTCACCGGGAAAATCCGTAAAAGGGTGTGGATTGACTCCCAGACAGAGGAAGAGATTCTGCGGGGCATCAGAGAGGCAAAGGATTTGTCGGAGTATGACAATCTAAGCGCGGCGGCTTATCTGCGGGCAAAGGAAGATTATCTGATGGGAATTAATTTTTCCAGAGTCCTCACCTTAAAATACGGATATTGTGTTAAAACCTATCTGAAAGCGGACAGGGCGGTTATCAGCGTTGGCCGGGTTATGACCTGTGTTCTGGGAATGGTGGTAAACAGGGAAAGGGAAATCCGCGAATTTGTGAAAACTCCCTTTTACCGTGTGCTTGCGGAAATTCCGATTGACGATAACGTACTGGAATGTGAATGGAAAGCGGTGGAGAACACCAAATACTTTGGCTCTCCCCGTTTATATAAGGAAAACGGATTCCGGGAAAAAAAGGATGCGAAGGAACTGATTTCCATGCTCATGGAACCGCCGGCTCCCGCGGTGCTGGAATCCGTCGAAAAAAAGAAAGAAAATAAAAATCCGCCGCTTTTGTATAATCTTGCGGAACTGCAGAACGACTGTGCAAAGTATTTTAAAATCAGTCCCGACGAAACCCTCCGGATAGCCCAGGAACTTTATGAAAAGAAAATGACCACCTATCCGCGAACCGATGCCAGGGTGCTGTCCACGGCAGTATCTAAGGAAATCCATAAGAACCTGAAGGGCCTGACAAACTGGGCGATGGTAAGCCAGATTGCCGACGAAATATTAAATAACGGCAGTTATAAAAAAATAGCAAAGACAAGATATGTAAATGATAAGCAGATTACGGACCACTATGCCATCATTCCCACCGGTCAGGGACTTGGGAATTTAAGCGGGCTTCCGGCGCTCTCCGCAAAGGTGTACGAGCTGATCGTGCGCCGGTTTTTAAGCATTTTCTACCCGCCGGCGGTGTACCAGAAGTATTCCTTGTGCATTCGTGTGAAAACCGAGAGATTCTTTGCCGGCTTCAAAGTGCTTGAGGAGGAGGGCTATCTGAAGGTGGCGTTCGTTCCCCAGAAGCAGGAAAAGTCGGCTATAAAAAAGGAAGATTCCCTGATCGGGCAGTCCGGAGAGATGAAAAACGCGTTTGGTTCTATGGAGAGCGGGTCCGGGGGCCCTCAGGGAACCATGGAATCCGGAAATCAGGGAACCGGGGCGGCAAAGGAAGCCAAGGAATTCAAAGACGAAAGCTCCAGAGAGGGAAAAAAGGACGAAGGCGAGGAAACGGAGATAAAGGCTGACGGCGAATTGGTGGCTCTGCTCAGGAGCCTGAAAAAGGGAGATAAGCTGGCAGCAGATTCCTATGAGATCAAAGAGGGAGAGACCTCCCCGCCCAAGCGCTATAACTCCGGCAGCATCATCCTCACTATGGAAAACGCGGGACAGTTTATAGAGGATGATGAGCTGCGCTCCCAGATCAAGGGCAGCGGCATAGGAACAAGTGCCACAAGGGCGGAAATTCTAAAGAAGCTGGTAAACATCGACTATCTTGCGCTGAACAAGAAGACGCAGGTTTTGACCCCCACTTTGATGGGAGAGATGGTTTATGATGTGGTGGACGGTTCCATCAGCGCGCTTTTGGATCCTTCCCTGACTGCCAGCTGGGAAAAGGGTCTGACTTTGGTAGCCGACGGAGACATATCTTCAAAAGAATACATGGACAAGCTGGCAGGCTTCGTGGGACGCAGAACGGAGTATGTGAAGGGGCTGAGAAATCAGGGGGCGCTTTATCGCCGGTTTCAGGAGGTGGCAGTAAATTATAAAAGCTAAGAAATGAAGGGCTTTTATGGGAATGGAGGAGAGATATCATATGATTACGGTTTCGGAGCTTTACAATCTGGATGAGACCATTGCGGCAGAGCTTCTTTCAGGGGTGGAGTATCCTTGGGAGGCGCTTCCCCGGATTCATGATTTCATCATAGAACTGGGAAATAGCCTTTCTGAGGATGTCTTTGAGAAGAGGGGCGAGCACATATGGGTGGCGAAGAGCGCAAAAGTAGCGCCCACCGCCTGCCTAAACGGTCCGCTGATCGTGGATGAGGATGCGGAAATCCGTCATTGCGCCTTTATCAGAGGCAATGCCATCGTTGGTAAGGGCGCTGTAGTCGGGAATTCCACGGAGCTGAAGAATGTTATTCTCTTCAACAAGGTTCAGGTGCCCCATTACAATTACGTGGGTGACAGCATCCTTCCGCTCCCACATGGGTGCGGGGGCTGTCACCTCCAACGTGAAAAGCGACAAGACGCTGGTAACAGTGAAAGGCGAGAATATTTCCATCGAGACCGGGTTGAAGAAAATGGGGGCCATGCTGGGTGACAATGTGGAGGTGGGATGCAACAGCGTGCTGAATCCAGGCACGGTGATCGGCAGGAACACCAATATTTATCCCACTTCCATGGTGCGGGGCGTGATCCCGGCCGACAGCATCTATAAATGCCGCACGGAGATCGCCCAAAAGAGGGGCTGATGCCTTAGGGACAAGAAGGGGATAAGTTTTTGGATGGCCGTATCCTGCGACATTTTTGTGACAATTTTTACAAAAACACTGGATTTTTTATGCCAAGTATGAGAAAATAATTGAGAAAGACAGTGCGGACGACGGAAGCCCTGAGAGGCAGCTTGCTGCAGGCAGTCGCCTCTGTCAAATCGATTGATCAGGTTGATGAATCATAACTTACATAAT
>CAJTMZ010000048.1:0-21639 GCA_910577445.1 uncultured Lachnospiraceae bacterium
GAAAAAATTTAAGAATAGTAATATTAGGGAGTGTTTCAAAGACAAAAGGGCAGGTGTGGGCAATAGAAGCAATAAAGAAACTTGCTGATGAAGGAATAAATATAGCTTTAGATGTGATAGGCGATGGTACGGGGGCGTATATAAAAAAATTAAAGAGAAAAGTTAACAATTATGGGTTGCAGGATTTAATAACTTTTAAAGGTTATTTAAAGAATCCAGGGGAACAGCTTGCTGGTTATGATATTGGGCTCATGTGCTCAAAAGATGAAGGCTTTGGCCGTGTTACCGTAGAGTATATGATGGCTGGACTTTGTGTAGTGGCATCTGATACAGGAGCTAATAGCGAGCTGATAGAAGATGGAAAGTCAGGTATTCTTTACCAATATGGTAATACGGGTTCACTGGTAAATTCTATAAAAAAATGTATAAATAATCCTCAAAACAGGATTGAAATGGCGAAATATGGATATATAAGAGCAAACCAGGAGTTTACGGCCAAAAAAAATGCAGTACAGATATATGATATTTATAAAAGGGCATTAAAACTTAGGGAGATGTCTGAGTGTAGATTGCAATAAAGATAGTTTTTGTTAAGTTGCAATTAATTTTCGCTAAAAGAATATAAACAGTATAGTTATAAATGATGGGCGAGAAAAATAAACTTGACCATCCTGTTTTATTTAAGGAAGAATAAAATGTTTTTTTCTATATAAAAGTATTTAAAATGATTTGCAGGAAATGAGTTTAATTTTGAGAAATATCATTAACTATGGGGAGCGGGATAGATTGCGATATAATAAAGAGTTGTCATATAAAATAGAGCGAGCAAAGATATGAAAAAAGAAACCAAACGTCAAATAGGCATTGCATGTAGTTTGCTGATGTATTTTATATATGCTTTATTGCTTACGATACGCACAAAAGTATTGATTCATACTTATGGCAGCGAAGTAAATGCTGTTTTCCAGACATCAAATCAGATTTTTGCCTATTTGATTTTGTTTGAAAGCGGAATAAGTGCAGCATATCAGTTTAAGCTGTATGCACCTGTTAATGAAAGGGATGTTGCAAAAGTTTACAGCCTTTTCATGGGATTAAAAAGGTCAATGCAAAAAATTGCTTTTAAGATGATGGCAGCATTGCTTGTAGTGGCGATATTGTATCCTGTTATTATGGACAGGATTACAATTTCTTTTATAAAGGCAGGGCTGATGCTGTTGCTATTGGGACTGAGGTTTGTAATTCCTTATTTCGTGAGTCTTACATCCAAGACTCTTTTGAATGTTTATGATTATAAGTATATTGTAGACAATATAGATAGCTTAGGTTATATTGTGATAACAGTTGTTGAAATCCTTATTGCTGTTTGGTTTCGCAGTTCTGTGTACATCGTATTGGTGATAGGATGCATTGGGAACATTATTGTAGGTGTTATTTATTCTGTTTTGGTAAAAAAGTTTTGTGGTATTGTACAGAAAGAAACGGTTGTTCCAGATTTTGGACCAGAGGAGATGACCAAGGATATTTTACTGCATCATATCACAGGTTTATTTAACAGCAACATAGACACTATTATTTTGTCGATTGTCAATATTATGTCGGTTACGCCTTATCATGCTTATTATTCAACAATGAATTATTTTCCGCAAGCAATTAATAAAATCAATGAAAATTATCGTACGAAGATAGGGATGAAAATTAAAAATCGCGACCCGGATTTGTATGATTATTTTCAAATAATAATGGCGTTTCATATGGCTGTCGCTATTACAACAGTAACTATATTTATTTTGAATATTAATAATTTCATTGGTCTCTGGATTGGAAAAGAATATATATTAAGTAACCGGTGTGTGTTTTTACTGTCTTTATATCTTATGCATAAAATGATAATTAATAATATTTTTTTAGTTAGAGATGGAGCGGGACTTTACAGGGAAAGCAAATGGTTCTCTCTTGCAGAGGGGATTGCGAATTTGGTGTTATCAATTATATTGGTTCAATATTGGGGAATTGAGGGTATTTTGTTTGCAACTGTTTTTGCAACATTTACAATGTTAGTACCGGGCAATGCGAGACTTGCTTATAACAAAGTAATGGGGAAGAAAAACACTCTTTGGGTTGATTATCTAATAATTATTGCTGTTGTTGGAATATATATTTCAGTTTTTAGCAGAAGTGGGAATATGGGAGAGGATATTTCATGGAATATTCTAATTATCAGATTACTTGTACAAACAAGTTTATGCGGAGTAGGTGCAACATTAACGGTGGCATTGGTAAAGTGGAGACATATATCACAGATTTTGATAAAAAAGAGATAAAAAAGCTGTTTCCGTCTGTTGAATTGATTTTGCATTGCAAATTTCGTATAACATAAGTGCAATGAAATGCGAAAGGAGTTAGGAGTATGGCATCTACAACAAATTTCAGCGTCTGTATGGATAGCGATATCAAAAGACTGTCTGACAAAGAAACCATAGCAGCCATGCTGGAAGCAGAACGCATTGCGCATGCTTCGAACGTGAAACGTTATTCCGACGTAGAGGAAGCCCTTCGGGAACTGAAAAGATGAAGCGTGATATTGTATGGACCACGAAGTTCAAAAAAGATTATAAGCTGGCAGTCAAACGAAAACTTGACATTAACCTGTTGGATGATGTTATTCGCGCTTTGGCGAAAGGAGAAACGTTGCCGGAGAAAAACAGGGGCCATGAACAGTCAGGGTCCCATAGCGACCTTTTCGGCAAATGATTTACGAGCCCCCATCCCCATTTATCCACCCAAGATATTTCCTCGGCGACATGCCATACTCCTGCTTAAAAGCCCGGTAAAAGGAGGAGTAATCCGCAAATCCCACATTACCGTAGATGCTGCCCGGCGGCTCTCCGTCCATAATCAGGTTTTTCGCCGCAATCAGCCGGTGCTGGGTTACGCAGTGGTAAAAGCTGACTCCCAGTCTTTTTCTGAACAGTTGGCTGATAGTGCTTTCGCTGACCAGGAACCTGCGGGCGGTATCCTTCAGGGTGATTTTTTCAGAGAGATTGTTTTTTATATAGGTAAGGACGTCGTCAAGGAGCTCCTGTTTTTCGGTGTTGGGCGTGTGGACCCTGATATCGCGGAAAGCGCGGTAAAGCTGCACCAAGGTAAGCATCGCGCCGGCGTAAAGGGCGGCCTGCCAGCCCGGCGCTTTCCGGCTGCTTTCCTCGGCAGCGCCCCGAAAATGCTGGTGCAGTATTTCCCCCATGGAGGTGCCGAAAGTGCGGAGGACTTTTCCTTCTGTCCGGACGGCATCTGGTTCGGACAAAATGCTGCGCACCTGTTCGATATATTCGGCGCTGAGCCACAGAACATAACGGCAGTAGGGTTCGGTCACAGGCTCGGATATCAGCGGGCGGTGGCTTAAGCCGGGCGGCACGAACACGATATCCCCCTGCTTTAAGCTGTAGCGTTCGTTTCCCAGAAGATACTGTACCGTTCCGCTTCGGGTATACAGTATTTCATAAAAACTGTGGCTGTGAAGCTTTATAATGTCGCCGCTGTAATTTACGTCGGAATGGGCGTTCACATAGCGGGAATTCATCTCCAGTTCCTGATAGAGGTTTACGCTGGGGATACCGGCGGCAAGCAGGGCGGACTGAAAATCCTGGGGTCTGATATTTCTCCCTTCCCGTAAAAATCCCTGAAACTCAGGCCGTCTTTTCACTTCATGCACTTCATCTAATTTCACCAAAAATCCTCCTGTATAACCCGATATTTTTATAAAAATCATAGCATGAAAATGCTGAAATTACAATGTAATATGCAATAATTGCAATTTTATCCGCGTAGATTGTAATTTATAATACAATCAGAACAAATGAGGGGCTTTGCCCTATGCAACACGAGAGGAGAAAACCAATGAGTAAGAAAACAACCTCCGGCCTGACAATAAAGCATAAGGTCGGATACGGTCTGGGCGATGCCGGCGGATGCATGACTTTTGCGCTGATGACAGGTATGTTTACCCGGTACTGTATGAATGTGCTTCAGGTGGACAGCAGAGTGCTTGCGGGACTTTTGTTTGTCTGGAATGTATGGGATGCTGTCAATGACCCTATGATGGGCGCTTTTATGGACAAGGTTTATGCGAAGAACCACAATAAAAAGGGAAAATTCCGGCCCTGGCTTCTTCGTTCCACTCCGATGCTGGCGGTTACGGCCATCGCGCTTTGGACGGTGCCTACGTTTTTCAGCGGCGTTGCCATGATTGCCGCGCTGTTTATCTGTAAGATATTGTACGAGGGCTGCTATACCATGTTCAATATTCCTATGGGAAGTCTGCTTTCGGCTATGGCCAACACCGACGAGGAACGCGCCGGATTATCTTCAGCCAGAGGATTCGGCTCTATTGTGGGAAATCTGATTCCCATGGTTTTGTTCCCGCTTTTGCTGGCGCAGTTCGGCGACAGCGCAACTGGTTTCGGTCTGGGTGCAACGGTCTGCGCGCTTGTCGGGGGTGTGATGTGTTTTCTGCATTATTACTGGACGGAAGAGCGGAACATATCCGATGCTCCGAAGAGCGATGACAATGCCGAAAAGGTAAAGATTACGGACATTCTGAATGTTGTCAAGGTGAACCGCGCGTTTCTTGCGCTGTGCATTCACGGAATCTGTATTTGCGTAATGCAGAACGCTTCCAGCAGTCTTGGCACTTATATGTATAAGGACGTTATGGGAAATATCGGCATGATGAGTATGGCGTCCACCATTGCAATGCCTTTAAGTATTGTATTTCTTGCGATTGCGCCCAAGGTAGCCAAAAAGCTTGGCCTTGTGAAAATGATACGCCACGGCCTGCTGCTTAGCTGTGTTATGTATGTTGCTTTGTTTGCGCTTCATATGGTTATGAATGTGAATATATGGGTTCACATTGTCTGGTCGTCTCTGGCTTCCGGTTTTGCAAGTCTGTCTGTCCTGATGCAGTGGGGCATGGTGGGAGAAGCGATTGACTATAACGAATATCTCACCGGAAAGCGTACGGAAGGCTCCATTTACGGTTCCTTTAACCTTGCCCGCCGTATTGGCAATACCGTCGGTTCTTCACTGGCAGTACTGATGCTGGGCTGGGTGGGTTATGATACCGCCGCCGCGGTACAGTCGGCGGCAGCCATTACAGGAATTAAGGCATTGTGCGTATTGATGCCTGGTATCTTTGTCATCGGCAGTTGGCTCGCTTTTACTTTTGTATGGAATATTACGCCTGAAATCAGGGCAAAAATGGCTGAAAGCAAAGGCGGACAGTCTGCATAGAGAGAAAGGAGATTTTCATGGAATTAAGAACGCGGATTCTTCCCAAAATGATTAACAGCGAGGTGGAAAGCTACTTAGAGCATAACGATATTATCATCGTGCCGGTGGGCACGGTGGAAATGCACGGCGGGCTGCCGCTTGACAGTGAAACGGTTATCAGCGAGGCTTACGCCCTCCGCATGGCCGAGAGCTGCGACGGCCTTGTGCTTACGGGACTTCCGTATTTTTACGCGGGAGCGACGGCGTCGGGACGGGGAACCGTTCAGGTCAGCATCCGTCAGGGAATTGATTATCTGGGAGCCGTAGCCCGCAGTCTTCTGCGTCAGGGATTCAAACGGCAGATATACATCAGTTTCCACGGCCCGGCGCACATGACCTGCAGCCCTATGGTACGGGATTTCTTTGACGAAACCGGGGTGCCTATTTTGTATATGGACCTTACCATGCAGATGATGCACAACGCAAGGGATTTGTTCAAGAGCATGAACAGTTTTCACTCTATTACCGTAGGCGCGTATCAGATTATGGGGCGTCTTAATGATGTTCCCTTTACCACGGAGTTTTTCCATCAGGAACAACAGACCTGCGCGCCGTTTAACGATTTGTTCGGACTGGCTTATCAGTCCGGCTCTGCCGGATACTGCTTTGCAAGTCCCAGGGACCACATGAGCACGCCGCAGATTCCTGACGAGGAGGCGAGAGCGGCTCTGGCGGAAGAGGGACAGAAGCTGATTGAGGATTTGGTGGAACGGATGAATATGCCCCATGTGGTGGAGCAGATGAGAAAGCTGGAGGATTATACCGGCGCAGTGGAGGAAAAATGTCCCTGGATGCCCAGTGCGTGGATGAAGAAGAAATAAGCGTCAGGCCTGCGCGCTGAGAAAAGGAAGTCTTTTCCGACTGGCCCGTGCGCTGCAAAATACAGAATAACCGACCCGCGAGCTGGTGACGGCCCGCGGGTTTCTTCTGTTCTTTGCATTCTTTACTTGTGAATAACTCTTTACATGTGGGGAATGATATGCTATTATAAGTAGTATTAAAAACCATATAGAGTGGTTACACATAAAGAATAAAATAGTCCTGGAGGTTAGCATGAGTTATAAAATAGTGGCAGACAGTTGTTGTGAATTTCCGGAAGGATATGAAAAAGATTCCAGATATGAGAGAGTTGCATTGCGGTTGGAAGTGGACAATGAAGTATTTATAGACGATGAAACCTTTGACCAGGCGAAGTTTCTTGAGAGCGTGGCGAAATCCGCGGAATGTCCCAAATCTTCCTGTCCTTCCCCTGAAGCGTTCCGGGAGTCCTACCGGACGGAGGCGGAAAACGTATTTGTCTTTACCCTTTCCTCCCATCTGAGTGGAAGCTATAACAGCGCGGAGCTGGGAAAGAAGCTTTATCACGAAAAGTACGGGGATAAAAATATTTTTATCTGCGATTCGGAATCGGCAAGCTGCGGGGAGACACAGCTTGCGTTTAAAGCGGCCCAGTGGTCGGAGGAGGGGCTTCCTTTTGAGGAAATATGCAGCCGGCTCCAAAGTTACAGGGACAATATGAAAACATATTTTGTACTGGATAATCTGGAAACCTTAAGAAAGAACGGACGGCTGACAGGAATTAAAGCAATCGTAGCCTCCACCTTGAGCATTAAGCCGGTTATGAGCGCAACCAAGGGCGTGATTATTCAAATCGGCCAGGCTATCGGGATTAAAAAAGCCCTTGCGAAAATGGCGGAATCCGTTGCGGGCCAGGCCCAGAGGCCGGAAGAAAAAATGCTGATGATTACCCACTGCAACTGCCTTGAAAGGGCGGAAAAGGTCAGGGAAATGATACTGGAAAAAATAAAGGTGAAAGACGTCCTGATTATGGACACCAAAGGAGTCAGCAGCATGTACGCCAACGACGGCGGGGTTATTGTGACGCTTTGACTACAGAATTTTAATCTCCACAGGCGCATTCAGTATAGAAAGCGCAAGGGCTATCTGCAAAATTAAAATAAGCGGCATCCCGATGACGAATTTGCGATGCCGTGTCTTGTGGCGAAAGGTATACATGCCAATGAGGGAGCCAACGCTCCCTCCAATTGTTGCAATGATAAAAAGGGTTGCTTCCGGAATCCGGAAGGCCCTTTTTTTTGCTTTGTATTTATCAATGCCCATCAGAGCAAAGCCTATGAAATTGATTGACGCAAAATAAGCGGTTAAAAGTGTGATTACGTCCATAATGCGTACTTGCCTTTCCTGGAAAAACACCTGCGGGCGGTCATATATGTAAGTATGCTCGCAGTCTGTTATTTGGCAGCTTCTGTCTCCTGCATTTTCATGGCGCGGACCTTGGTGGAAAGACCGAACAGATTGATGAAGCCTTCTGCGTCGTGATGGTCGTATAAACCGCCTGTGGTAAAGGAAGCAATGCTTTCATTATAAAGGGAATAGGGAGAGGTGGTTCCGGCCTTGATAATGTTTCCTTTGTAAAGTTTGAACTTCACTTCACCGGTCACATAGCGCTGGGTGGATTCAACAAACGCCTGAACCGCTTCGCGTAAGGGTGAAAACCATTTTCCCTCATATACAATCTGAGCCATCTTGTTGCCCATGTCCATTTTGAGGGCGTAGGTGTCGCGGTCGAGAATCAGTTCTTCAAGCTGCTGGTGCGCTTCGTAGAGAATGGTTCCGCCGGGGGTCTCGTATACGCCTCTGGATTTCATACCGACCACGCGGTTTTCCACGATATCCACAATGCCGATGCCGTGCTTTCCGCCTAACTTATTCAGTTCGCGGATGATATCGGAAACTTTCATCTCTTTTCCGTTTACGGAAGTGGGAATCCCTTTTTCGAAAGTCAGAGTCACATATTCGCCTTCTTCGGGCGCTTTTTCGGGCGTGGTGCTAAGCACAAGCAGGTGCGCGAAATTGGGCTCACTTGCCGGGTCTTCCAGTTCCAGTCCTTCATGGCTGATGTGCCACAGGTTGCGGTCGCGGCTGTAGCTGGAATCGGCGGAGAAAGGCAAATCAATTCCGTGGGCCTTGCAGTAGGCAATCTCGGATTCACGGGAATCCATATCCCATTTTTCATTTCTCCAGGCAGCGATAATCTTTAAGTCGGGAGCAAGGGCCTTGATGCCAAGCTCAAAACGAATCTGGTCGTTTCCTTTGCCGGTAGCGCCGTGGCAGATTGCGGAAGCGCCTTCCTTACGGGCAATTTCTACCAGTTTTTTTGCAATAAGGGGTCTTGCCATGGAGGTTCCGAGAAGATATTTGTTTTCGTATACGGCGTGAGCCTGAACGCAGGGAATAATATACTCGTCGCAGAACTCATCGGTTACGTCAAGAATATATAATTTCTCCGCTCCGCAGAATCTGGCTCTTTCCTCCAGACCGTCAAGCTCTTCTTCCTGTCCGCAGTCGATGCAGACGCAGACAACTTCATAATCAAAATTTTCTTTCAGCCAGGGGATGATAGTCGTGGTATCAAGTCCGCCTGAATACGCTAAGATAACCTTTTCCTTCATTTTTATTCCTCCATTCTTATCCGGCCCGCAAAACCGGAACCGGTATTTTACAGTGTGTTTTTCACAGGCCGGGTATCTTTTGCCTGTTACCTCTGACAATATACAACATATTATCTTAAAATGCAATACCCAGTTTTGCATATTTAAAGATATAATTTTATTTTTATTCAGGAAATGCAGAAAAATATTGCATAATATACGAATAAAGTGTATAATCATGCGTTGTCGGGAAAAGAAAGAAGCGATTTGTGACAAAGGGGTTAAGCGGGAATCCTTAGGACTTAGCCGATTGCGGAAAGAAAGTTTGTGTATTTGACAAATTAAGGATATAATGTGGTAAGTCGGAAAACGGAAAACGGAGGCGCTTTGTCATGGAAGCTGTGATACGGAAAATAAAAGAAGCATACCGGGGCTGTTCCTTTATAAAGGGCATTGTGCTTGGCGGCTCAAGGGCGACCGGGACGGCAACGGAAAAATCGGATATAGATATCGGTATTTATTATGACGCGGGAGCGGTTGATTATGGGGAGCTGAACAAAATCGCCAGGGAGCTTGACGACGAACACAGGGATAATCTCATCTGCCGGGAGGGCGAATGGGGAAAATGGGTAAACTGCGGAGGCTGGCTGGTGACAGACGGTTTTCCGGTGGACATTATCATGCGGGATATAGATAAAGTTCAAAGGATAGTGGAGGAGACTGACCGGGGAGTTTTTTCCGGCCATTACCAGACCGGCCATCCGCACGCCTATCTTGACGTCATGTACCGGGGAGAACTGGCTTCGTGTCAGGTCTTATATGTGGGGGAAAAAGAGTTTTTAAAGCTGAAGGAAAGAGCGGAGATTTATCCCCGGGAGCTGAAAAAAGCGATTATGGATTTCTTTTCGTTTGAGGCGGGATTTTCCTGTATGCTTGCGGAAAAATGCGCAAAGAGCGGCGACGTCTATTATCTCGCCGGCCATCTGTTCCGCTCGGTGTCCGCGCTCAATCAGGTTTTGTTCGCCCTCAATGAAAAGTGGTGTCTGAATGAGAAAAAGGCGGTGCTGAGAATAGACGGATTTGAAAAAAGACCGGAAGGCTATTCCCGTAAGGTCGGCGATATTTTCGGAATGCCGGGCGCCGCGCCAGAGGAGGCGGCAGGGAAGCTGCGGGCGCTTTACGAGGAGAGCAAGGCGCTATGGCAGATGGATTTGAGACAGATTTGAAAGGATTTTTATGAACGGTAAAATACACGATACTATTTTATATGAAACGATTCCGGATTCGAAGGGGAGGCTTTTACGGGAAATGGAGGTTTACCGGCTTTTGGAGGCGCTTTCCATTCCTTTTAAAAGGCTGGACCACGAGCCGGTGGCAACGATTGAGGCATGCCGGGGCATAGATGTGCTTTTAGGCATTCATATGTGCAAAAATCTGTTTTTGTGCAACGCGCAGAAAACGGCTTTTTATCTGCTGCTGATGCCGGGGGAAAAGAAGTTCCGTACAAAGGAAGTGTCCGGGCAGATTGGCAGCCCGAGGCTTTCCTTTGCGCCGGAGGAATTTCTGGAGGAATATCTGGGCATTTCGCCGGGGGCGGTAAGCGTTATGGGGCTGATGAACGATAAGGATAACCGGGTAAAGCTGCTGGTGGACGAGGACGTGCTGAAGGAGGAATTTCTGGGATGCCATCCCTGCGTCAATACCGCCAGTTTAAAGCTTTGTACCGAAGATGTTTTCGGGGGATTCCTGAAAGCGGTTCATCACGAAATGACGGTGGTGCATTTAAGCTGACGCAGCATCAGCAAACTTTGTCACGCGCTGAAAAAGAGCGCAGAAATGAGGAAAAAATGATTTTATTGGTGGTGGATACCCAGAAGGGGATTACGGACGAGAGGCTGCACGAATTTGAAAGGCTAAGAAGCAGTATAGGAACGCTGATTTCGGAAGCCAGGAAAGCCGGCGTGGAAGTTGTTTACGTGCGCCACGACGACGGCCCGGGAACCGGCTTTTCTGTGGGCGATGATGAATTTGAGATATTTGATGAATTTGCGCCGGAAGAAAAGGAGCGTATTTTTGACAAAAAGGTAAACAGCGCTTTTCATAACTCCACGGGTCTGGTAGAATATTTGACGGAAAAAAGTGAAAATAAGGTTATGATTGTGGGACTGCAGACAAATTTTTGTATTGACGCGACCATAAAAAGCGGTTTTGAGAAGGGATACGAGATGATTGTACCGGAATATGCCAATTCTACCTTTGACAATGAATATATGAAAAAGGATATCTGCTATCATTATTATAATGATTTTATCTGGCCGGAGCGATACGCAAGATGCGTGACCATGGAGGAGGCTGTCAGGGAGCTGAGGAAGGAGAGGCGATGATAGAGACGGACGACCTTATTCTGGACAAAGCCGTATTTGACGACTGGAAGGGAATGTACAGAAATGTCTGGTCGCAGCAGGAAAGCGCAAGGTATATGGCGTGGAGGGTTACGGAAAGTGAGAGCGATGCCAGGATAAGGATTCGGAAGACCATCGACTTCCAGAAAAATCACGATACTTATGTGGTTTATGAAAAGAAAAGCAGAGAGCCTGTGGGGTTCGCAGGCGTGGAAGAACTTGCGCCCCGCATTTTTCAGGAAGCCGGTATCTGCCTTGGACCCAAGTATGTGGGAAAAGGTTTCGGAAAGCAGATTTTAGCGGGGCTGATAGCGTACTGCCAAAGAGAGTTTGGGGCGGAGGAATTTATTTTTTCAGCGCGGGAAGAAAATGCGGCGGCCAATGGCCTGGCGCGTTCGCTGGGATTTAAGAGGATTTCTTCGGAAGCTAAAGTGGACGTCCGGGACGGACATGGGTATAATCTGGTGAGGTATGGGCTGAAACTATGAGGTTGAAAAAGGAGTTATTATAAACTCCGGAGGTGTTGAATGTTCGATTTATCTCAATTTAACGAATATAGAGAAGATAATCGGCGAGAAGTTAAAAAGGCCAGCGGAGGCTTGCCGGATTCGCTGTGGAGCACTTATTCAGCGTTTGCGAATTGCTATGGCGGGGTGATTATTCTTGGCATAGGAGAGAATGAAGACGGAAGCTGGCATACTACCGGGTTACAGAATGCGGATAAGATGCGTAAGGATTTTTGGAATACAATAAATAATCAAAAAAAGATAAACATTAATCTTTTATCAGATAAGGATGTGCAGATATATCAAATTGAAAAAGATATTATTTTGGTTATTTATGTCCCGGCGGCCAGAAGAGAACAGAAACCGGTATATGTCGGCGAGAATATGTTTAAAGGAACATACAGACGTAACTGGGAGGGAGATTATCATTGTACATCGGCAGAGGTTAAGTCTATGCTCCGCGACCAGACTGAAGACACAATGGATATGAAAATACTGGAAGATATGCAGATGGATATATTTAATATGGAAACGGTACATGCGTATCGTAACCGGCATATGGCATATCGCAGGGAACATGTCTGGGAACAGTTAAAAGATGAAGAATATCTGGAAAGAATCGGAGCCGCCAGAGTATGTCATTTAGATGGAAGGCTTCATCCAACGGCAGCAGGATTGTTGATGTTTGGGGACGAATATAAGATTTTGTACGAATATCCGGAATATTTTCTTGATTTCAGAGAACTTTTAGACCCGGCAATCCGGTGGACAGACCGACTTCAGTCAAGTTCGGGAGATTGGACAGGTAATTTGTTTGATTTCTTTTTTCGCGTTTACGGAAAACTGGTTAAGGATGTTAAAATTCCTTTCAGGTTAGAGGGTGCGGTGAGAATAGATGATACGCCTGTGCACAAAGCGATAAGAGAGGCCCTTGCCAATTGCCTGGTGAATACGGATTTTTATTTGCCCAGGGGAATTGTTATTAAAAAAGAGCAGGATGTAATCGTAATGGAAAATCCCGGAGGCATACGTACAGGGAAGAAGCAGATGCTGAAAGGCGGCATTTCTGACCCGAGAAATAAAGCGCTTATGAAGATGTTTAATATGATTGGTATTGGAGAACGAGCAGGCAGCGGCGTGCCGGATATATATTCGGTCTGGGAGAATCAGGGATGGATTGCGCCGCAGGTTCTGGAGGAGTATGCGCCGGACAGAACAATTTTAAGGCTGGCGTTTATCAGAGATGACAGAAAAAAAGTGACAGAAAAAAGTGACAGAAAAAAAGTGACAGAAAAAAGTGACAGAAAAAAAGTGACAGAAAAAACGTTAATACAGAAAAAGATGATTTTGAGCAGGATGCAGCCTGATAGTGAATACAAGATAGAGGAAGTTGCCGACTGGCTGAAAGTCGGAAGAACAAGAACAAGAATTTTGTTGAAGATGTTGGTTGAAGAGGGTAAAATTCTGGAAACAGGAATAACCAAGATGAAACGTTATAAGGCTAAAAAAGGAAAAAATGAATGAATATACAAAACTACTGGCATGCCCTCCTGGGGCAGCAGGCGGATGAAATAAAAAAGTTTTTCCATGAGGACGCTTATGTAAACTGGCACAACACAAACGAACATTTTACGGTGGGCGAGTTTATCAGAGCAAACTGCGAGTACCCGGGAGCGTGGGACGGGGAAATTGAACGCATAGAGAAAACGGGGGATTTAATCATTACGGTAACCCACGTGTACTCGCGCGACAAAAAGCTGTCCTTCCATGCGACATCATTTATCAGGATAAAGGATGAAAAAATAATGTCTGTTGACGAGTACTGGGGCGATGACGGAATTGCCCCGCAGTGGCGGAGGGATAAGCATATTGGAACCGGGATTTGGTGAGAGAAAGTCACAATTATTAAAAGTCTTGAAATTCAAAATACAATTTGTTTAAGGAGTCCATATGAAAACAAAAATCTTCATTGACGGAAGCGAAGGCACAACAGGTCTTAGAATTTACGAGCGGTTTTCGGTAAGAGACGATGTGGAACTGATTCCCATCGCGCCGGAAAAGCGCAAGGATGCAAAGGAGCGGAAGCGGCTGATAAATCAGGCGGATATTGCATTTCTTTGCCTGCCCGACGAAGCGGCAAGGGAATCGGTCAGCCTTGTGGAAAATGAAAATGTGAGAGTAATCGACACGTCCACCGCTCACAGAACGCAGGAAGGCTGGGCCTACGGGTTTCCCGAGCTGTCGGTCCGGCACAGGGAGAAGATAAGGACGGGAAAGCGCGTAGCGGTGCCCGGCTGCCACGCCACAGGCTTTATATCCCTTGTCTATCCTCTGGTATCTTCCGGCATTCTTCCGGCGGACTATCCCCTGTCGGCGTTTTCCCTGACAGGCTACAGCGGCGGCGGCAAAAAGATGATTGCGGAGTATGAGGAAAAGGAGCGCTCCGGGGAGCTTGACGCGCCCAGAGAGTATGCCCTTTCCCAGCAGCACAAGCATTTAAAGGAGATGAAGGAAATCACCGGACTTTCGCGCCAGCCCCTGTTTTCCCCCATTGTGGCGGATTACTACAGCGGCATGGTGGTTTCGGTTCCTTTTTATAACGAATTTTTAAAGGAAAAAAATACGCCCGGAAAGCTGCAGGAGTTTTTTGCCGGATTTTATGAGGGGCAGCGGTTCATCAATGTGATGCCGGCCGGGGCGGAGGAGGTATTGCACGGAAAAATGTTGGCTGGCAACGGGTGCACCGGCTTCGACGGACTGAAAATATATATAACCGGAAATGAGGAGAGAACGGTGCTGTCCGCACAGTTTGACAACCTTGGAAAAGGGGCCTCCGGCGCGGCTATCCAGTGTCTGAATGTTATGCTGGGCTGTGAGGAGGACAGGGGATTAAATCTGTAGTCCGAAATCTGAGTTTTTAAAACGCTGACATAACAGTAGAGCGGAACAAGGAAGCGGAAACAATATGTCAGTAGAGCGGAATAAGAAAGCAGAAACGATATAACAGAAAGCGGAACATATAAGAAGCGGAGACGAGGAGAATATGATAATCAGAGCAATGACAATTGAGGATTATGAGGACGTATATGCGCTGTGGATGAGCATTAAAGGGTTCGCCATGCGCAGCCTGGACGATTCCAGGGACGGGGTTTTGCGTTTTCTTAAAAGAAATCCCGACACCAGCGTGGTTGCGGTGGAGGACGGAAAAATCGTGGGAAGCATTCTCTGCGGCTTTGACGGCAGACGGGGATGTCTTTACCATGTATGCGTCCATGAAAACTACCGCAGGCAGGGGATTGGAAAGGCTATGGTGGTTTACTGTATGAAAGCGCTTGAAAAGGAGGAAATCAGCAAGGTATCCCTGATTGCCTTTACGCAGAACGACATCGGCAACGCTTTCTGGAAAGAAATCGGCTGGACAAAGAGAGAGGATTTGAATTATTATGATTTTGTCCTGAATGATAAAAATATTGTGAATTTTAACAAAGGATGACGGAAGCGCGTTCGCGCAGTCAAGACCCCGGCGCAGGCAGCCACCGGCTCGCTGCCCACGGGAAGGAATGGAGGAAAATGATGAAAATAACAGAAGGCGGCGTGACGGCGGCAAAGGGTTTTGAGGCCGCGGGCGCGGAAGCGGGAATCAAATATCAGAACAGAAAGGACATGGCATTGCTTTACAGCAAGACGCCCTGCGTACTGGCGGGAACCTTTACCAGCAACGTGGTAAAGGCGGCCCCGGTTTTATGGGACAAGAATGTGGTGGAAAACGCGCCTTTCGGGCAGGCGGTGATTGTCAACGCGGGGATTGCCAACGCCTGCACGGGAAAGGAAGGTTATGAGTACTGCGACAGGACGGCTGAAAAGGCGGCGGCGGTTCTTGGCATTCCCAAAGAATCGGTTCTGGTGGCCTCCACAGGGGTGATTGGCATGCAGCTTCCCATTGACAGGATAGAGGCGGGAATCGAAAAGCTTGCGGGAGAAAAGCAGGATACGCTGCAGGCGGGAATACTGGCGGCGGAGGCCATTATGACTACGGATACCCGCTCAAAACAGGCGGCCGCCGAGATTATGATTGACGGCGTTAAGGTGACGGTGGGCGGCATGTGCAAGGGTTCCGGCATGATTCATCCCAATATGTGCACCATGCTTGCGTTTGTGACAACGGACGCGGCGATTTCCAAAGAGCTTTTGACTAAAGCGGTCAAAGAGGACGTTGTGGATACTTTCAACATGGTTTCCGTGGACGGGGATACCTCCACCAACGATACCCTTCTTGTGATGGCAAATGGCATGGCCGGAAACAGGGAAATCTGCGAGGAGGACGCGGCCTACGAGGCTTTTAAGGAAGCCCTTCATTATGTGAACGAATCCCTTGCGAAAATGATGGCGGGGGACGGAGAGGGAGCCACGGCCCTGATTGAGGCAAAGGTGGTGGGAGCAGCCACAAAGGACGACGCCAGAAAGCTTGGGAAATCCGTTATCTGCTCCAGCCTGACAAAGGCGGCAATCTACGGCCACGACGCCAACTGGGGGAGAATCCTCTGCGCACTGGGCTATTCGGGGGTTTCTTTTGAACCCGAAAAGCTGGAGCTTTACTTTGAGAGCAAGGCGGGCAGAATCCTGATTTATAAGGACGGAGTGGGAGCCGATTACAGCGAGGAGGAAGCCGGCAGGATTTTATCGGAGCCGGAAGTAACCATTCTGGTGGATATGAAAGCGGGAGAAGAGTCGGCAACGGCATGGGGCTGCGATTTGACTTATGATTATGTGAAAATCAATGCGGATTACCGAAGCTGATACGCTGTAAAGAGAGCAAAGTAAAATGAGGAGAATGAAAAATGGACAAGGATATGCAGGAAGTTTTAAAGAAGGCGGAGGTGCTGATAGAAGCGCTTCCTTATATTCAGAAATTCAACCGGAAAATCATTGTGGTAAAATACGGCGGCTCCGCTATGAGCAACGAGGAACTGCAGAAGAACGTAATCAAGGACGTGACGCTTTTAAAGCTGGTAGGATTTAAGCCCATCATCGTGCACGGCGGAGGAAAGGAAATCAGCCGCTGGGTGGGAAAGGTCGGTAAGGAAGCAAAATTTGTGAACGGTCTGCGGGTGACGGACGGGGAGACTATGGAAATCGCGGAGATGGTTCTGGGACGTGTCAACAAGCAGCTTGTGACCATGGTTCAGGAGCTTGGCGTTAAGGCCGTGGGAATCAGCGGCAAGGACGGCGGAATGATTCAGGTGGAAAAAAAGTATGCCGACGGACAGGATATCGGCTTCGTGGGCGAGATTACCGAAGTCTGTCCCAAGATTCTTTACGACCTTCTGGAAAAGGATTTTCTTCCGATTGTGGCGCCCATTGGACTGGACGACGGATTTCATACCTATAATATTAATGCGGACGACGCGGCCTGCGCCATTGCAAAGGCGGTGGGAGCAGACAAGCTGGTCTTTCTGACGGACATCGAGGGCCTTTACCGGGATATCAACGACAAGAGTTCCTTTATGCCGAGAATCACAACCTCCGAGGCGGAGGAGCTGATTGGCGGCGGAATGATTGGCGGCGGTATGCTGCCCAAACTTGGAAACTGTACCTCGGCGGTGAAAAACGGGGTCAACAAGGTACATATTCTGGACGGCCGTATTCCCCACTGTCTGCTGCTTGAGATTTTCACCAACGAAGGCGTGGGAACCATGATACTGCGGGACGAAGATAAAAGATGAACGGCAAAACGGCTGACAGGAGAATTGGACGGAAAGGAGCATGGTTATAAAAATGACGCAATCACAATATATAGAAGAAGCTGAAAAGGCGCTGCTGCACACCTACAACCGGTATCAGGTTGTTTTGGATAAAGGCGAGGGCGTGTATCTCTACGATATCGAGGGCAAAAAATATCTGGATTTCTGTGCGGGAATTGCGGTGTTTGCTCTTGGTTATCATAATAAGCGGTATGACGACGCATTGAAGGCCCAGATTGACAAGGTGATTCACACCTCCAACTATTATTACAACGTGCCTGCCATCGAGGCTGCGAAAAAGCTGAAGGCGGTTTCCGGCATGGACAGGGTATTTTTTACCAACAGCGGCGCGGAAGCGGTGGAAGGCGCCATCAAAGCGGCGCGGAAATATGCTTATTTAAAGGATGGAAAAACCGACCACGAAATCATTGCCATGGAGCATTCCTTTCACGGGCGGACCATGGGGGCGCTCTCGGTGACGGGAAACCCGAAATACCGGGAGGCTTTCGAACCCATGATAGGCAATATCCGCTTTGCGAAGATGAACGATTTTGACAGCGTGCTTGCAAACGTGACGGAGAAAACCTGTGCGGTGATTCTGGAAACAGTGCAGGGGGAAGGCGGGATTTTCCCGGCGAAGGAGAGCTTTCTGAAAAATATAAAAGCCCTCTGCGAGGAGAAGGATATCCTTTTGATACTGGACGAAATCCAGTGTGGAATGGGACGCACGGGGGAAATGTTTGCATGGCAGAGATACGGGGTAAAGCCGGATATTATGACTACCGCCAAAGCCCTTGGATGCGGCGTGCCTGTGGGCGCGTTCCTTATGACGGAAAAAGTGGGGACAGCTTCCCTTACAAGCGGAGACCACGGAACCACCTACGGAGGCAACCCTCTTGCGGCGGCGGCAATAAATATTGTGCTTGATTTATTTGAGGAGAACCATATAATAGATAATGTGAAAGAGACGGGGGATTATCTGGCCGGGCAGCTTGACGGTCTGGCTGCGCGCTATGACTGCATTTTGGAAAGACGGGGCCTTGGACTGATGCAGGGGCTGGTATTTAAAAATCCGGTGGGCCCTGTTATTACCCGCGCTCTTGAAAAAGGGCTGATTCTGATTAACGCAGGCGCGGATATTATCCGGTTTGTGCCGCCTCTTATTATCACGAAAGAACATGTGGATGAGATGACGGCGGTTCTTCGGGAATGTATCGAGGAATCGGCGCAGTAAATAATATTGCAAAGACATAACAGGAGTTAAATTGAGACGGGAAATAAAGGCCCTGTATGGAAATGAGGAAAAAGAATGGGTTTGAAGCAACGACTTACGGCAGTGGGAATCATTGCCATAGCCGCGGTGGTTACCTTTGGGATTGCCAGGAGTGGACGGCAGATAACGCAGCAGCAGAAAGAAACGATATTTACAGGCGGAAAGGAAACGCTTTATCTTTGGTATACGGATGAAGCGCTGACGCCCTATCTTAGCGCAGCGGCGGTTACCTACAATGAAAACCATGAAATCAGAGTGGTTCCGGTACTGGAATCGGGTCTGGAATATCTGGAGAATATCAACGCGTCGTCTCTGGAAAGCAACGCGCCGGATTTATATATTTTAAGCCATGATTCGCTTGAAAAAGCGTATCTGGCAGGGCTTGCCGGTCAGGTTGCGCCGCCGGAGAATTTTTCCATGGAAAACGCTTATATAGATACGGGAATAAAGGCGGCCACCTATAAGGATAAAGTGATTGGCTATCCTTTCTATTTTGAAACCAGTTCCTTTTTATACAATAAGACTTATCTGGAAGATATGGCGCTGAAAGGACTGGAGGCGGAAGCCGACGCGCTGGAGGGAGAGCTGGCCCAGAGCCAGGCGGATGAGGCGGCGGCCTTAGGTACTATCGGAGACGTGGCGGAAGAAATCGACACCATGGGCAGCGAAAATTCGGTGGATATGAGCGTTGCGGCTTCCGGCGAGGGAGAGAGCCGGTTTACCGCCGGACAGATTGAGGAGCGGATGATAAAAATCCTTCCCGCAACCATTGACGATATCAGGGAATTTGCGGATAATTACGACGCGCCCGAGCAGGTGGAAGGCGTTTTTAAGTGGGACGTTACGGATATTTTTTATAACTATTTCTTTGTGGGCGGCGCAATTAACATGGGCGGCGAGGCCGGCTGGGATACGGATAAAATAGATATTTATAATCTCGACGCCATCCATAATATGCGGACCTATCAGGAGCTGAGCCAGTTTTTTTCCATCGACACCAACGAGATTACCTATGACACGGTTTTGGACGAGTTTATGGCGGGAAAAATGGTATTTACCACAGCCACCACTGATGCGGTGGCCAGACTGGAGCAGGCCAGGGAAGAAGGGCTTTTTGCCTATGATTACGATATTGCCCCGCTTCCCGGCATTGACGAAAATCACGGGTCAAGGTCTCTTTCCATGACAAGCTGCGTGGTTGTCAACGGCTATTCGGATAAGAAAGAAGAGGCCAATGATTTTGCGGCCTTTGTGACTTCCCAGTACAACGATATTCTCTACGCAAGGGCAGGAAAGGTTTCCGCGGCAAAGAACGCAGTTTACGATTACCCTGTGTTGTCGCGTTTTGCGCAGGAGTATGAAAAGTCCATTCCCATGCCCAAAATGCTTGAAACCAGTAATTTCTGGGTAAAGCTCGAGGTTCTGTTTTCCCAGGTATGGAACGGGGCGGATGCCAATGAAAAATTAAAGAGCCTCTCGGAGGAAATGAAAACCCAGGTCACCGGCGGAGCGTACGAGGAAGAATATCTCGAGGAGCCGAAGGAACCGGAAGAACCGGAGGAGAGCGGCGAAGAAGAGCAGTGAATAACTTTCCAGTCATATGGGTATCATAGGTCTAAGCAAAAGACCGAAGGGAGACTCATATGATTGGATTTTTTATTGCACTGATTTCAGGAGCCCTGATGAGCGTTCAGGGCGTGTTCAATACACAGGTAACCAAGGCGTCAAGTATCTGGGTGGCAAATGCTTTCGTACAGTTTTCGGCCCTTTTAGTCTGTCTTTGCGCATGGCTTTTGGCAGACCGTTCCTCTTTCGGCGCGCTTTTTAAGGTGGAGCCCAAATACATGCTGCTGGGAGGGGCAATCGGAGCGTTTATCACCTATACCGTAATTAAGAGCATGGAAATGTTAGGGCCGGCACGGGCGGTTATGCTGATTGTGGTCGCCCAGCTTGCGGTGGCATACGTCATTGAACTTTTGGGATGGTTCGGCGTGGAAAAGCAGCCCTTTGAATGGCGCAAGGTTATCGGAATGGCAGCGGCTATCGCGGGGATTGTGATATTTAAGTGGGAGGCGTGAAATTTTTAAAGATTATTCTAAATAGATTAATAAAAATGTCCACAGCGGTGAATAAATTTTAATAATATTAATATTGACTTTAATAAAATTAAATATTATACTGTAAGTGTAAAGAAAACATCAATCCCATGTCTGTGCGCATAGTCCCGCACGGAACAGCCTTTAAAGAAATGAGGATAACATGAACAGTATTCCCGAATGGATTGCGGAGCTGCCAAAGGAGGATTTGAATTTTATCAAACGTTTTGTACTTTCCTCCGGTTCGCTCAAGGAAATGGCCGGAATTTACGGCGTGACTTATCCCACGGTACGCTCCAGATTGGACCGCGTTATCAGGCAGATTCAGTCCGCTGAGGAGAAGGAGGAGGAGGCGTACATCAGTCTGATTAAGAAAATGGTTCTGGACGAAAAGCTGGAATTTGACGCCGCCACGGTTTTGATTCGCGAATACAGAAAGGAGAAGAGGAATGGAAATGATGGATAACTACGCATTGTTCAGTATACTTGCAGTGGGTCTGGGGCTTTTGGCGAGATATTTCCTTGCCGGACTCTGGAACGCAACGCAGCCCTTTTGCCGGCTTGGCATGATTGCGGGACTGTTTCTGGTATATACGGCAGGGCTGTCACTTCTTTTGCACAGGGTTTACCGGTATGTATCGGCCACGGGAGGCAGCGTTCAAAGCTATCACCATCTGGCAATACTGGCTCTTCTTATGGCAAATACTATCGTGTGCTTTGTGGGGATTTTCTATTATATGATTCGGGGAAAACGCAAGCTTTCCGGCGAGGATAAAATGAAATTGATGGATTTGTGACAGGGAGGGCCTTTGGCCCTCCTAACCGTCTGTAAATATCG
>CAJTMZ010000048.1:21651-27962 GCA_910577445.1 uncultured Lachnospiraceae bacterium
CTGTCCGGGTTGTTTTAGTCAAAATTTACTTGTCAATTCTGCAAATTTCCTTTACAATAATATAGTATCGTTACAGGGGGCTTTCTGTCAGGCAGAAAGGAGTAACGATGAAAAAGAAATTGAAAATTGTGAAAGTAACGGCGGCTATTGTGTCGGTTGCTTTTTGTGCGCTCTTGGGCTGCGAGAGGAAAGAGAAGGAAGCCGGAGAGCTTCTTTTGCAGTTGGAAGAAACAGGGGATTTTCAGTCGCTGCCGTCCGAAGCGGAGCCTGTGGACAAAAATTCCGGGGAAGGCTCAAAGGACGTCCCGGAAAATCAGGCCGCGGCGGCGGAAGAAGCGCAGCCGGGAAGCAGGGAGGAAATGGCAGCTTCCAGTCAGGCAGATAAAATACTGCCTTCAGGAACGGAAACCGGATTGGAGGAAGCGCTTTGCGTGGTGCATGTCTGCGGAGCGGTAAAGGAGCCGGGGGTTTATGTGATGGACGGGGACGCCCGGATTTATCAGGCGATTGAACGGGCCGGGGGATTTGACCCTGAGGCGGATGAAAACTTCCTCAATCAGGCGGATTTGCTTTCCGACGGAATGAAAATCTATGTGCCCACAGAAAAGGAAGTCGCGCAGTCCGGCGGGGAAATCCCATGGAAAATACCCGGAGAAAACGGCGCGCCCGGCGTAAGGGAAGAAAAGCCCGGGAAATCCGCAGAAGAAAGCGCCGCGCTCGTAAATATCAATACGGCGGGAGAAGAGGAGCTTTGCACGCTTCCCGGCGTGGGGAGCAACAAGGCGAAAAGCATTATCGCCTACCGTGAGAAGAACGGCGCTTACCGGACGATAGAAGATATTATGAACGTCGAAGGGATAAAGGATGGCGTCTTTCAAAAAATAAAAGACAGCATCACAGTATAGAATATGCAAAAATGGACGGTGTAATATATGGCAAAAAAAGTGCTGGTAGTAGATGATGAAAAGCTGATTGTAAAGGGAATCCGCTTCAGCCTGGAGCAGGACGGGATGGAAGTTGACTGCGCCTACGACGGGGAAGAAGCGCTGGAAATGATAAGGAACAAAGAATATGATATCATACTTCTTGACGTGATGCTTCCGAAGCTCACGGGGTTCGAGGTCTGCCAGCAGGTAAGGGAATTTTCGGGCGTGCCCATTGTCATGCTGACGGCAAAGGGCGAGGATATGGATAAAATCCTGGGCCTTGAATACGGGGCCGACGATTATATTATAAAGCCCTTTAATATCCTTGAGGTAAAGGCAAGGCTGAAAGCGATTATAAGGCGGACCTCCCCGAAGCCGAAAGAAACTACCAGATTCATTGAAAATGGCGATATGAGGCTGGACTGCGAGGGCCGGCGGGTTTATGTGGCGGGAAAAGAAATCAATTTGACGGCCAAGGAATTTGAGCTTTTAGAGCTGCTTATTTTAAATGCAAATAAGGTATACAGCAGGGAAAACCTGTTGAAACTTGTATGGGGCAGCGATTATCCGGGCGATGTGCGCACCGTGGATGTGCATATCAGGAGATTAAGGGAAAAAATCGAAGAAAATCCTTCCGACCCCAGATATGTGATTACAAAATGGGGCGTGGGCTACTACTTTGCGTAGCCGGAATACGGGCAGTTTGAAAGGCAGTGCCGCTGATGGCAGATAAAATAAAGACATTTCTGAAAAAGTTTAAAATATGGCGGAGCTTTAAGCTCCGTCTGCTTATCATTATATTTCTCATGGGAATTATTCCCAGCATCATTATGCGGCTCGGCATTTTAGAGAATTATGAAAGCCGTGCCGTGGCTGTGCGCATTTCCGATGTGCAGACGCAGCTTCGAATCATTGCAAATCACCTGATAACCTATAATTATCTTCAGGACACCTCCTCGGAAGTGATTGGAGCCGAATTGGAGCAGATTTCCAACCTGTATAACGGGCGTGTTCTGATTATCAACGGAAATTTGAAGGTGGTCAAGGATACCTATGGCATCAGCGAGGGCAAAACCATTGTCTCCGAGGAAGTTATCCGGTGCATGAAAGGGAAGAATACCGCCGATTACGATTCCGTAAACCGTTTCATAGAAATCACAATACCGATTGTGGAGACGGTTTCCGTACCGGACGATAACGGGGGAGAGGCGAGAGAGAAGGAAGTGGTGCGGGGCGTGATGCTCACCAGCGTTTCGACGGATACCATTGTAAATACGCTGGATATTCTGAACCGCCAGGCGATTATCATGGGAAACATCATGTTCATTTTCATTTTTGCCCTTGCCATCTGTCTTGCCCGGATTCTGGTGCGTCCTTTTGAGAGGGTAACCAGAGCCATAAGCGAGGTGAAGGAGGGGTATACGGACGAGCCGATATCGGTGTCCGATTATCTGGAGACGGAACATATTGTGGACGCTTTCAACAGCCTCATCAAGCGGATGAAGACGCTGGACGATTCCAGACAGGAGTTTGTGGCAAACGTGTCCCACGAATTAAAAACGCCAATCACTTCCATCAAGGTCCTTGCGGATTCCCTGCTGGCCCAGGAGGACGTTCCCGCAGAACTTTACCATGAATTTATGGAAGACATTGCCGAGGAAATAGAGCGGGAAAATAAAATCATCAACGATTTGCTGGCTTTGGTAAAGCAGGATAAATCGGTTGCCCAGCTTAATATCAGCATGGTGATTATCAATGAGCTTGTGGAGATTATTTTAAAAAGGCTGCGTCCCATCGCCAAGAAGAGCAATGTGGAGGTCACCCTGATTAGCAAGCGGGAAATCGTGGCGGAAGTGGACGAAGTGAAGATGAGTCTCATTTTGACTAATCTGGTCGAAAATGCGATTAAATACAATAAGGAGCAGGGCAAGGTGGAGGTACTGCTGGACGCGGACCATCAGTTTTTTACGGTCCGGGTCAGAGACTCGGGGATTGGGATTCCGCAGGAGGCATTGGGGCAGATTTACGAGCGTTTTTACCGGGTGGACAAGTCCCATTCAAAGGAAATCGGCGGAACCGGGTTAGGGCTTGCCATCACCAGAAGCGCGGTACAGCTTCTGCGGGGCTCCATTAAGGTGGAAAGCGCTCTGGGCGAAGGCACCGCCTTTACGGTAAAGATACCACTGACCAGAACTTTGGTGTAAAAGGAGCGGATATGATGCTGAAAAGAGCGGGAAGGATTGTTTTTCTGGTTTTGCTTGGGGCTGCGCTTATATGCGCCTGCGGGGGGCAGCAGGAAAAAAAGCCGGGAAAAGTTTACAATATATATTATATCAATTCCGATGAGACGGCAGTCTCCCCCTATGAGTACGTCACGGAAACCACAGACAGGGAGCAGCTTATTTCGGAGCTTTTAGAGCAGCTTCGCACCGGGTCCGAGAGGCTTAAATATAAAGCGCCTCTTTCCGACAGATTTGAACTGCTCGGCTATACGATAAACGAGGACCAGCTCGCCTTAAGCTTTGATGAAAACTATGTCTGGCAGGAAGTCACTACGGAAGTGCTGGCCCGGGCGGCGATAGTCAGGACCCTGACCCAGATTGACGGGATTTCCTACGTGTCCTTCCAGATTAAATCGGAGCCTTTGGTGGACTCCTACGGCGCGGTAATCGGAAATATGAACGCCGACATGTTTATTGACAATGCCGGAAATGAAATTAATACCTACGAGAAAGTGAAACTCACGCTGTATCTGGCGGATGAAAGCGGAAGCAAGTTAAAGGCCGTCAGCAGGACCGTGGTCTACAACAGCAATATTTCCATGGAAAGGCTGGTGACGGAACAGCTTATCGCCGGGCCGGGGGAGGGAGAAAAAGCGTTTCCCACCATCAATCCCGACACAAAGATTATCAGCGTCAACGTGAAAGACAGAATCTGCTATGTGGATTTTGACAGTACGTTCCTGACGCAGATTTATAACGTGACGTCGGACGTGGCGATATATTCCCTCATCAATTCACTGGCGGAGCTTTCCAGCGTCAATAAGGTGCAGATATCCATAAACGGGGATACCAATGTAAATTATAAAGAAAACGTCAGCCTGTCCACGGTGTTTGAGAGAAACCTTGAGCTTGTGGGAGAATAAGAGGTGATTATGCATTTACAGAAAAAGATACGATTACCCGGCGCCATAAGGCGCAGGCCCCTTGCCTTTTTCTGCCTTTTGGCCGCGCTTTTTCTGTTTCCGGCCAGTCTGGCCGGGGCGGATAAAGAGGACGCATACGGGGAATGGAACGGGCAAAGGGTTACGATTACGGGCAGGGTTTACAAAAAGGAAACGGTCAGTCAAAGGGACGGCCCGGCATCTGTGATTTACTTAAAGATAAAGGAGCGCAAACCGCAGCAAGCCATAAAGGCGGATACCGGACCGCCGGGAGAAAGGGTGATATGTTACCTTTCCCCGAATCAAAAGGAACCCGAGATTGGCAGCACAGTCAGGCTTTCGGGAAAATTAAGGAGTTTTGAAAGAGCCTCAAATCCGGGGCAGTTCGATGCTTATTCTTATTATCAGATTTCTGGAATTTCTTATCGCTTAAGTCAGGCGGAGATTTCTGCAAAGACGGCAAACTATAACAGATTTATGGAAAGGCTCCATACGTTCAGGAGATTTTTGTCACAGGAGCTTTCGGCGGCCCTTCCGCAAAAGGAGGCGTCCGTGATGCAGACCATGCTTTTAGGGGAAAAGGGGGGCATGGAAAAGGAATTGAAAGGGCTGTATCAGAGAAACGGAATCGCGCATATACTGGCTATTTCAGGCTTACATATTTCCCTGCTGGGAACGGGATTTTACCGGATACTGCGCAGATGCGGGACGCCGGTCAGAGCTGCCACCATATCGTCCTTTGGCGTGATTTTTCTTTACGGGACAATGACCGGATTTTCCGTTTCCTCGGTGAGGGCGGTTTTCATGTTTTCGCTCCAAATGCTGGCCGTTCTCCTGAAAAGAAGCTACGATATGGTTACCGCGGCGGCTTTGGCGGCGGCAGTTATTCTCTTAAAGCAGCCCCTTTACTTCAGGCACAGCGGCTTCTGGTTTTCTTTCGGATGTGTTCTGGGAATCGGCCTGGCGCTTCCTGTGCTGACGGAGAAAAATCCCGGAAAAGGAGATTCGGAAATTCGGGAGTTTGTAAAGATGTTTCTTTCAGGCGTCGGCATGGCGGCCATTACCCTGCCTTTGTATCTTTGGTTCTACTACCAGTTTCCGCCCTATTCCGTGCTTCTCAATTTGCTGGTCATTCCGCTTATGAGCTTTCTGATGGCGGCGGGACTGGCTCTGCTTGCATGCCGGATTTTGTTTCCGCCCCTGGCGGTTCCTTTCTCTCTTTTTATCAAAGGGGTGCTGCTTTTTTATGAAAGAGCCTGTGAAATATGCGATAACCTGCCGGGGCATCTGTTTACGCCGGGCAAACCGCAGATTTGGCAGATGGCAGTTTATTTCCTACTGCTGGTTTTTCTGCTTATTGCAGGGAAAAAAATAAAATTGTCTGCAAGGTGGGGGATTGTAACACTAGGCGTCCTTTTACTGACCGTCCGCCCGGCAAGAGGGCTGTCCCTTGTTTTTCTCGACGTGGGACAGGGGGACTGTATCTATATTGAAAACGGAAATAAAAGCAGGTATCTGGTTGACGGCGGAAGCTCCTCTGTAAGCGGCGTGGGGGAATACCGGATTATTCCTTTCCTTAAATTAAGAGGCGCGTCCCGACTGGACGCCGTCTTTGTGACTCATCCCGACGAGGACCACTGCAACGGAATACGGGAACTTTTGACGGAGGGAAAGAGGCAGGGAATCACGATTTGCGCCATGGTACTGCCGGATGTATCAGAGAACGCCCGCAGTGAAAGCTACCTGGAACTGGTAAAAGAGGCCGGGAAAAGCGGCGTCCCGGTAGCGTATATCAGCCGGGGCCAGGCGATAAAAAAGGGGGAGCTTTCGCTTGAATGCCTTCACCCGGCGGCGGGCGGGACTTTGACCGAGCCCAATGAATATTCCATGGTGCTGGGACTTTCCTGCAAAGGATTTGAAGCCATGCTGACCGGCGATGTGGAAAACGGCGGGGAGCGGGAGCTTATCAGATATCTGCAGGATAAGGAGGACTTCCGTGACATAACGGTTTTAAAGGCGGCACACCACGGCTCAAAAAATTCTACCGCCCCGGAGTTTTTGAAGATTGTCCGCCCGCGGCTCGCGGTGGTTTCGGCGGGGAAGGACAATAAATACGGACATCCTCATAAGGAATTGCTTGAGCGGCTTGAGGGGGAGGGGAGCCTTATTTATGAGACGGCTAAAGAGGGGGCGGTGACGGTGGAGGTTTGGGGGAGGAGGGT
>CAJTMZ010000049.1:0-3021 GCA_910577445.1 uncultured Lachnospiraceae bacterium
GAAATTGTATTCTTAATATTAATTTGATGTATAAATTGTGATATAGAAACGGGAGGACTATGAAATCTATAATATAACAAAAAGGAGGTTATGAGTTATGAGTAAATTTATAATTCCCCCCAAAGAAGATAAAATGGTGACAATGACTATACGTATAGATAAAGAATTGCAAAAGAGTTATGATGAATTAGCAAAGGAAACAAATCGTTCCCGAAATGAATTGATAGGTATGGCTTTGCAATATGCACTTGAAAACATAGAGAGAAATGACAAACAATAATATTTGATACTGAAGATATTTAGTGAGCAAATGTATTTTTGTTTAATGAAGTAGTAAGACATTAGCGAGCAAGGAAAGAAACGGAATAGTAGAGATACACAAACCGCTGTTTGGCATAGAGTCAAGGGGCGGAGTCTTTTTATTAAGGGTAAAAAGTGGGCCACGAATAAATAGTTCATCTTTGGGGAAAAATTTATTTCGAGGAGTTAATAATTCCTTTATAAGCAGTTTATAAATCTTTTATCACTATTGTTAGCACTCACTATTGACGAGTGCTAACAATAGTGATATAACATTATTAGAACAAAGGAAACAGACATCCGGAGTTCGAACTACGAAGCCAGTAAATGTAACCGCACAACAAAATTGATAATAACAATGTTTGTGCGTGAAAGATTAAAGGAGGAATGAATTATGTTGATGCCCAGTATTTTTGGAGAAAATTTATTTGATGACTTTTTTGATGAGTTTGCCCGTCCGGCAAGGAACGTTGTGAGATACAACACACCTGCAACGAACATTATGAAAACAGATATCAGGGAACACGATACGGGATTTGAACTTGATATTGACCTTCCCGGATACAAGAAAGAGGATGTAAAAGCAGAGCTCAAGGACGGCTATTTGACCGTCAGCGCGCAGACCCGGTCAGACAATGACGAAAAAGAGGAAAACGGGAAATACATCCGCCGCGAGCGTTATTACGGAACCTGCAGCAGAAGCTTTTACGTGGGCAAGGAAATCACTCAGGAAGAAATCAAGGCAAGATTTGAGGATGGGATTTTGAAAGTGTCTGTTCCGAAGAAACAGGCAAAGCCCGCAGTCGAGGAGAGCAAATTTATCCAAATTGAAGGCTGAGGAGCAAAATCCCCCGAATGAAGTTGAAAACAGGAATGTCAAAACCGAAACAGGAGGATAAGACAGTGGCTAATTTATTACTTACAGGAAGAAAAGCAGAATCAATTTATACGGCGATAAAGAAGAAACATGCAGACCATGAGAAAAGGAAAGCGGCATGTGCAGTCCGTCACAGCATCGATTCCTATGAGGAGCATGTGAGAAGAAACGCCGCCGTAAAGGCATGTTACGTGTATATTAACGGCGTGTCGATGCCGGTACTTTGCGCGTAACAGAGCGCTTTTGAAAATAATACAGACGGAAAGAAACGGTCCGGGGCCTGGAAGCCTTCGGGCCGTTTTTGCTGCGCGCAAACAGAAAACGCTGACTTTATTTCTGTAAAAGTAGTATAATAGGCTGGTTACATATACACTGTGATAAAGGAGGAGAATATTATGAATAAAGATTTGACGGTGGGAAATCCACAGAAAGTATTATGGACATTCTGCATGCCCATGTTTGGCAGCATTATTTTTCAACAACTGTATAACATTGCGGATTCGCTGGTAGCCGGCAAGTTTATCGGGGAAAATGCGCTGGCGGCTGTGGGCAACAGCTACAACATTACGCTGATATTCATTGCCTTTGCTTTCGGGTGCAATATGGGATGTTCTGTGATTGTTTCCCAGCTTTTTGGAGCAAAGGACTATGGCAAGATGAAAACTTCGGTCTACACCACATTGATTTTCAGCGGAGCGCTGTGCCTTGTTTTGATGATTGGCGGCCTGTTATCATGCAATACCCTGCTTCGCCTGATGAAAACCCAGGAAGAAATTATGGCGGATTCCGCAGTATATCTGAGAATTTATATTTTCGGCCTCCCCTTTTTATTTTTCTATAATATTGCTACCGGAATTTTTTCCGCGCTGGGGGACTCCAGGACGCCGTTTCTGTTTCTGGCGTTTTCCTCCACGGCCAATATTCTTGTGGATATTTTGTTTGTAAAAGTGTTTTATATGGGAATTGCCGGGGTTGCGTGGGCGACCTTTTTATGCCAGGGGATTAGCTGTGTGCTTTCCGTGCTGCTGATTTTGAAAAGGCTTACCGCCATCGAAACGAGCGGGGAGGTTACTGTTTTTTCATGGAGCCTCTTAAGAAAAATACTGGTGATTGCGGTTCCGAGCATTTTGCAGCAGTCCTTTGTCTCTGTGGGAAATATGCTGATTCAGGGATGTATCAACAGCTTTGGCGTGAGTGTGGCCGCAGGATATTCCGCTGCCGTAAAGCTCAACAATCTGGTTATCACTTCCTTTACAACCATTGGAAACGGAATATCTAATTTTTCCGCCCAGAATATCGGAGCGGGCATCTACACACGTGTAAAGGAAGGCTTCCGGGCAGGGTTAAAGCTGGTGTGGGCAATATGCGTTCCCTTTGGCTTACTGTACTTTTGCTTTGGAAAATATTTGCTGCTGCTTTTTATGGACGAGTCTTCCGCCGCTGCGCTTGCCACCGGGCAGGAGTTTTTGCGCATCTTATCGCCGTTTTATTTTGTGGTGTCGTCAAAGCTGGTAGCTGACGGAATTTTGCGCGGAGCCGGGGCCATGAATCAGTTTATGGCGGCAACTTTTATTGACCTTGCTCTCAGGGTGGTGCTTGCCTTCCTGTTTTCGGGGATTTCCGGTTCGGCTGCCGGTATCTGGTGTTCCTGGCCTGTGGGATGGTGCATCGCAACGGGGCTTTCGATTGTATTTTATCTGAAAGGAAATTGGATGAAGCAAAAGATACAAAAATTATGATAAAAATCAAATAATAGTGCAATATCATTTTTCCCTCTTATAGTAATATATAATCACATTAAGAAACCGGCCGGAAACAAAAATTATACAGTCACATAAGGAAAA
>CAJTMZ010000049.1:3031-3268 GCA_910577445.1 uncultured Lachnospiraceae bacterium
TAATAAAGCGAAAGTCAAATTGATTTGATAAGATTTTGTTTTTATAATAAGTACAGAAAATAAAACAAAACCCCCTTTCCGAAAGCGGAGAGCGGCGGTTATCAGAAAATAGGAGGATGAAAAAATGACAAGACGTGAAAATTTATCAATGGGAAGAAAAGCAGAATCCATTTATACCGCAATGAAGAAAAACCGCGCAAACTGCGAGAAGAAGAAAGCCGTTTTCGCTGCCCGCCA
>CAJTMZ010000049.1:3403-16355 GCA_910577445.1 uncultured Lachnospiraceae bacterium
CAGCCAATGATAAAATAAAGACCGCCGCGTCCGGGATATTAAATACGGATTCGGCGGTCTTGTTTTTAGAGAAATATTCTGATACAATTTTTATTTAAGAAGTAGTGGTAAGTTTTATAAAGGAAAAAGAGGCGAAGCAAATGGAAGGACAAAAAGCAGGAAAAAAGGAAAAGCAGAAAGTAAAGCAGGATATGGGAAGCGGAAGTATTCCCAGGCTGATGCTGAATCTGGCCATTCCGGCAGTGGTGGCCCAGCTCATTAATATGCTGTACAACATTGTGGACAGAATTTATATAGGACATATTCCCGACGCGGGGGCTTCCGCGCTCACCGGAGTGGGACTGTTTCTTCCTATATTAATGATGATTAACGCGTTTGCCATGCTGACCGGTTCCGGGGGCGCGCCCAGGGCGGCAATTGCCATGGGAAAAAATGACAGGGAAAATGCGCGGAAAATACTGGGAAACTGTTTTGCGGTACTGATGGTATTCGCCGTTGTACTGACGATTGTATTTTACGCTTTCGCCCCACAGCTTTTACGGCTTTTCGGTGCGAGCGACGTGACATTGCCCTATGCGCTGTCTTATGCCCGAATTTATATTCTGGGAACGGTTTTTGTAATGATTGTAATGGGAATGAATCCCTTTATTACAACCCAGGGATTTGCAAAAATCAGTATGATAACAACGGTAGTCGGCGCGGTATGTAACATTGTGCTTGACCCGATTCTGATTTTCGGCTTTGGCATGGGCGTAAGGGGAGCGGCAATTGCCACAGTGTTCAGCCAGGCAGTCAGCGCCGTATGGGTGCTTTGGTTTTTGCGCAGTCCCAAAACCATATTGAAACTGACTGTGGCGGACATGAAGTTAGAACCGGCAGTGATTATGCCCTGCCTTGGACTTGGAATTTCCACATTTGTAATGCTCAGTACGGAAAGCATACTGAATATCAGCTTTAACAGCAGCTTATCCAGGTTTGGAGGGGATGTGGCGGTGGGAGCCATGACGATTATTTCTTCCTGCAGCCAGTTGGTGATGCTTCCGATTCAGGGAATCTGCCAGGGCGGACAGCCTATAATGAGTTATAATTTCGGCGCTGGAAAGAAAGAGCGGGTAAAACAGGCGTTCCGCTGCCAGTTTATTGCCTGTACGGCTTTTGCTTCGGCATTGTGGCTTTTAATGATGATATTTCCACAGGTTTTTGCCGGCATTTTCAGCAGCGACGCCGCTCTTATAGATTATACGGTGTGGGCGATGAGAATTTATATGGCCGGTATTTTTTCCACAGGCGTTCAGATTGCCTGTCAGCAGACCTTTATGGCCTTAGGGCAGGCCAAAATCAGTCTGCTTATGGCATGTCTGAGAAAACTGGTCCTTCTAATTCCTCTCATTTTTATTCTGCCCTTTGTTTTTTCAAACAAAGTGTTCGGCGTATTCGTGGCGGAGCCTGTCAGCGATATCATAGCAGCAAGCGTGACTGCCACCATGCTGTTTACACGTTTGAATAAAATTCTGGATAAAGGAGCCGCAGGCCAAAAGAAAGCGGCCGCCAAATAAAGTATCTGGCGGCACGCCTTTTAGACTATCCGATTATATTACAATAAATTTCTCTGTCACTGTCTTTAAATACATTGAAAATGATTCGTTCAAAAGAATCATTGTGGGTATCCAGAAAGTCAGTGACAGTTTCAAGCGCTATTTTGGCGGCCTCGTCGTTGGGAAAATGAAATTCTCCTGTGGAAATGCAGCAGAAAGCAACGGACGGAATCTCATTTTCCAGACAGCATTGAAGGACGCTTTTGTAACAATTCCTCAAATCCTGCCGAAGAGAGTCATTGAGGTTTCCGTACACAATGGGGCCGACGGTGTGAATGACATATTTGCAGGGAAGATTGTATGCTTTTGTCAAAGTGGCGGTTCCGACAGGTTCTTCATATTCCCTGCCGTAGCGCATACGCCGGTTTTTCATAATATGGCTGCATTCTTCCCGGAGCTGTATCCCGGCGGCGCTGTGGATGGCATTGTCAATACATCTGTGGCATGGCACGAAACAGCCCAGCATTTGGGAATTGGCGGCATTTACGATTGCGCCGACCTTTAGCCGCGTGATATCTCCCTGCCAGAGTGAGAGCCTTTCCGCATGCGGAAAGAGGCTGTTATACTGTGCTTTCAGACTGGGAATATCCGAAAGAGTTACCGTGCCTTTTGCCGCAAGCTCGTTTTGAAGATAAGTATCCTGACAGCGCAGGAGGTCTTCCGGGACGGTTTTCGGCATACGGACATTCATAAGGGAGCGAATCATATTTTTCTTCTGTGTCAGGCTGCAGCCGTTTGTCTCAAGCGCCTGACAGTCAGAAGAATCTTTTTTTAACATATCCAGTAAAATGTCTACGGTATCATTCATAATCTTTCTCCATGGTCGGGTAAGAAGAGCCGCCTTGTCCTGAGGCAGAAAGGCGTTTAGGCTTTTGAAAGGAACTCCTTTGCGGATTCATATTCAGAAAGGCTGATGCCGATTTCCTTACAGGCCCTGGCAGGGTCAATTGACTGCGCCGACATAAATGATTCCACCAGCCGGACAAGCATCTTGTAAGAGCCGGCCGCTTCACCGTCCTCATACAGCACTTTTTTTACATATTCCTCGTTATACTCGTAAATCGACATGGCAATCACCTCGCTTTTCTGCTCCAGAAAAAATTGCTTTAATATATTTTGGGATATACATTCATTGACAGCTTCCTCCGCAGCGATGGATAAATCCATACATTCCAGATTGCGTCTCACGGCGGCGACAAAGTAGGCATAGCCGTAAAGCGACTTGCATTTATCAAGGAGTTTCTTATTATATCCAAAATTAATATTTAGTGTTCTGACAGTAACCTCTATACATCCATGGCTTTCACTGTCACAATTACCGGCCCTCTCAAAAGAATCTGAAAGCATTTGGGTAAATTCTTCTTCCTTCCGCTCGGTTCCGTTGTAGAAGACTATGTAATAAGGCGTCGGAATTTTAATTTGGCGGCTGACGCTCAAGTCGGTATCCTTTAGCTGCTTTTTGTATAAATCGGCAAAGTACAGCAATCCGCGCAGCGGCATGTTGGGACAGTACGTTGACTGATGCTCATACAGACTCATGCTGTAGTCTATGATGAAGGACACGTCGTTTTTCATTTTGATAAAAACAGCGTTTTCCAGGGTGTTGACGGATAAATCGGCCGTATCTGTATAATGGGTGCCGTTTAATGCGTTATAAAGCTCAAGAAGCCTGCCTTTATCCTTGTAGAGCATACGGAATATTCTGTCTTTGTAATTCCGGTAAGGGGCTGTCCCTGTGAATTTATGCGGTTTTTTTACTTTTTTCTTTCTTTTCAAATTTGTTTCTCCCTTCTTTTTGCAGGGAGAGACAAGCTGGTGGTCTGGCGTCTGTAACCGATACGGTTTATCTTTCATTTGCCTTTCTGCCTGTGAATTCCCTGCTTATTTACTTGGTAAATGGATTTTAAGCAAAGATTTCATGCGGTTTATTTTATGCCGGCAGTATATGATTTCAGGTAACCGTGATGTTTGCGGCATTTTTTACGCTAAACAGAAAAGTGAGCATTCACATATAAAAGATATTAGACTTGTTAGACGCTTTTTCGGTAGAGCGGTTATTTTTCAAATTTTGATTTCAGAATATCCGCAAATTCTTCTACATAATAGCCGGAGTTATCCTTTTTCCAGAAAGCGCAGTAATTCCGGGTAATCTGTTCTCCGTTCTGAAAAAGCGGTATTCTTGTGATGGAGGTGCCGAAGTTCATTATCTGCCCGTTTCCCTCGATAGGCAGAAAGCCTTTTCCGCCGATTACCAGAAGCCGGGCGGCCTCCAGATTTTCCGCAAAAATAAATTCTCCCTGAAAACCCACCGCGTTATGATAATATTCCCGCTCCGTTTCCTGCTGTGAGGGGGAGGTTACCAGTATACACGGGATGTTTTTCAGTTCCTGTGGCGTGATTTTAGAAAGAGCCGCAAGGGGGCTTGCGGAAGAAATTTCAATGCTGCTGTGGGTGGTTTCCAGTATCAGATTGACATAAGCGTCAAAGAACTTTCGCCGCTGGTCGTTAAAGGCAATGTCTATCTGACCGGATGTCAAAAGATGATAGAGCTCTTCGTGGTTGCCGTGCTCAATCTGCACGGTGACCTCGGGATATTTCCGGGCAAATTCTTCCAGAGCCTGATGAAATTCGCCGCCGTTGTAGCTGCGCAGATAGCCAACGCGCAATACCGCCTCGTCATCACGGGCTATTTTTGCGGTTTCACGGCAGAGATGTTCGTAGTCCGCAACCAGAATAAGGCTTTTTTGGTAAAAATACTCTCCGGCGGGAGTGAGCGAAAATTTGCGGTTCTTCCGCTCTAACAACTGCAAACCAAGTTCTCTTTCCAATGCCTGAAGCTGCTGGGAAATGGCGGACTGGGAGATGTGACATTCCTCGGCAGCTTCAGAAAAGCTGTTATTACGGACAATCGATTGAAAATATTTCATCTGTCGAATCATTGCGGGCCCCTTTCGTAAAAGTTTTTCTTATCTGAATTATAGCATTTGAAAAGGGGCCGTTCAATAGATTCCACGATACATAGTGCAAATCAGTTTTCGGAAAGCTCTTCGTATACTTCCTGAATCATGGGGAAGGTGCTCCAGGCCTTTGGCCATCCGCAGTAAAAAGCGAGCTGTGTCACAATTTCGACCGCTTCCTCCTTTGTAATTCCATGCTCTTTTCCGAGTACAAGATGTGATTTAAGCTGCGGGTATAAACCGGCGGAAAATAAAGCAGCTATGGTAATCATGCTTCTGTCTCTCGCGGAAAGCTGCTCCTCCCTCGACCATACTTCCCCAAATAAAACGTCGTCGTTTAATTCTGCAAATTTAGGTGCCAGTGTTCCCAGCCGGTCTCTTCCGGCAGTCTGTTTTTTTGCCATAATCATTCTCCTTTTTATTTAAAATCAGTCATGTATTTTCCTTCCGGTGCACATTCTCACAAAATCCGGGTCAAAATGCTTGATGGCAGTTCCGGTATACCCCAAATCAAGGGAACTGATTTGTTTCATTTCCTCATCTGTGAGGGAAAAATCCCAGATAGCAAAGTTTTCTTCGATTCTCTCTTTGTGGACGGATTTGGGAATTACTACAACGCCACGCTGTACGTTCCATCTTAAAACAACCTGACCCACGGTTTTTTTATGGGCTGCGGCGATTTCCTTTACCATTTCATTTTCAAAAGGATTGTGGCGGCCGCCGCCAAGAGGCGCCCATGCCTCGGGAACCACATTGTAGTACTCCATTGTTTTGAGAGCTTCCTCCTGGGCAAAATAGGGATGCAGTTCCACCTGATTGACCATAGGCTTTACCGATACCGTTTCACAGAAATTGGTAAGTACGAAAGGATAAAAGTTGGAAACGCCGATTGCACGAAGCTTTCCCTCTTTATGGGCGTCCTCCATTGCCCGCCAGGCGCTGAAATAATCCTTCATGGCCTGATGAAGCAGATATAAATCCAGATATTCAAGTCCCATATTATTCAGGGAGGAATCGATTGCCGCTTTGGCCGTCTCGTAGTTTTCCATATCCTGAACCCACATTTTGGAGGTGATGAACAGCTCTTCCCGGGTGCAGAGCCCCTCGGCAATTGCTTCCCGTACCGCTTCGCCCACCGCGTCCTCATTGGTGTAGGAAGCCGCCGTGTCTATCAGGCGGTAACCGGCCCGGATTGCGTTTAAAACGGATTGTCTGCATTCCTCTTTATCCCGCACCTGAAAAACGCCGAATCCCTCCATGGGCATTTTGATTCCGTTTGAAAGTGTTTTATATTCCATAATATTTTCCTTCCTTTCTGTTGTTTTTTTATATTCTACATGGCAAAGAATTTACAATCAATCTGATTTTTGGGTCTTTATGATAAGTTTTTCTGATTCATTTTTGATACTTCTAAAATTTGTTCTTTCATGGGAAAACCCCTGATTTTTATTCCTGACTGTCAAGGTCGATTACCATATTGGCATAATTTTCAACCTGTTCTTCAGTTGCGTTATAATAACGTATGTTTTTGTTGATTTTGGCAATTTCAGCCATCTCGTCGTCAGTCAGTTCAAAGTCGAAAATGTCCGCGTTCGCTTTGATATGCTCCGGATTTGTGGAACCGGGAATAATCTGATTTCCCGTCTGAACATGCCAGCGAAGGATAATCTGGGCATTGCTCTTACTATATTTTTGTGCCAATGAGGTAAATACAGGCTCGTTAATCAGCGTCTTGTCGCCGTGCCCCAAAGGATACCACGCCATCCCCCGGCAGCCGCAGTCCTTTAACATATCAATGGTTTTTGTATCCATAAAGTAGGGGTGGGCTTCCATCTGGATTACGTGGGGCTTGATTTCGCATTGGGAGAGCAGGCACTCCAGCTTTTTCCCGTGGAAATTGGAGATACCGATGGATTTTATTTTTCCCTCTCTGTAAGCGGCTTCCAGTTTTCGGTAGCCGGCCATAAAATCTCCGGCGGGCTGATGGATAAACATCAAATCAATATAATCAGTTCCTAAAAGCTCGAGGCTTTTTTCCACGGTTCCTTCCGTCAGATACTGGCTTGCCCAAATCTTGGTGGAAAGGAAAATGTCTTTGCGGGGAACACCGGATTCTTTCATGCCCCGGCCAACCGCGCGTTCATTCATATACGCCTGTGCCGTGTCAATCATGCGGTAACCGCAGGTTAAGGCGTCAAATACAGCCTTCTGTGCCTGTGCGGGGTTCATCATAAAAGTGCCGATGCCCACTGAGGGCATGGAAATGCCATTGCTTAAAGTAAAGTTCATCATTGGAAAATCCTCCTTTTTTTCTTTCATTTGCGTTCCGTCCGCAATCTTGTTAATAGTATTATAAGCAATGACATATGAAAAAGTACAATAGCAATCCTGCAATCCACATTGCATAAAATGCAATCTGAATGTTTACCGGCAGTCATTTATATGTTAGGATAATGAAAAAGAAAGAGGAGAGATGATTTATGTTGGATTTGCATCTTCTTGAACAGTTTGTCACCTTTTATCATACAGGAACGCTGGTGGAAGCGTCGGAACAGCTTCATATTTCGCAGTCAACCCTTACCAGAGGAATGCAGCGGTTAGAAGGAGAGTTTGGCGTGCCGCTTTTTAAAAGGACAAAGAACAGCATTGCGCTGACAGAGGCGGGAAAAATGGCGGCTTCCGATGCGGAAATGCTGTTACGCCAGTGCGACAACATGCTTTACAGGGTTCGGGATTTCGACAGGAAAAGCCGGACCATTACATTAGGAGCCTGCGCTCCGGTTCCGATTACGGGTGTTATTTCAAATATAACCAGCCTGTTTGCCGGTACGTCAATCTCTTCGGAATTAAAGAGCATTTCGGATTTGCTTTCGGGGCTTGCCGACGAAACCTATCAGTTGATTATACTTCCATATGCGCCCGATGATTTGCCCGCCGTGCCCTTGGGGACGGAGCATTTATTCTTCTATCTTCCGGAAAATCACCGTTTTGCACAACGAAGCTCGCTGACTGTCAGCGAGATGAACGGAGAAAATATGCTTTTGTTTCAGGATATCGGTTTCTGGCATGACCTTGTAATGGAGAAAATGCCGGATTCAAGGTTTCTCCTGCAATCCGAGCGATACACTTTTTTAGAACTGGTTCGGAACTCCACCATGCCGTCTTTTACCACCGATGCGGCGCAGTATGAGCAGTCGGGGAATGGACGTGTGAGAGTTCCGATTGAAGATAAACAGTTTAACGTGACATATTATCTGGTCTGTCAACAGGAAAATAAGAAGAAATTCAGGCAGCTTTTCGAGGCATTACTCATATAACCGCCGGATTTTTTCCTGAAAGCGGCAGTCGTCGGAAAAATCGGACAGACCGCCTACCTGACTTAAAGAGCCGATTAAGGGGATGTTTTCGAATGCCGTACCCTTTAGTTTTTCTGACATGGCCTGAGCAAACTTGTCGGCAAAAATGACCTTGATATTTCTGCCAAAATAAGATTCTATTTCATAGTCCACATAATCCGTAAGGCCGCTTGCGTTGTGCATAGCCGCAGCCATGGCCTGGGCCCTTACAAGGCTGTCCTCGCGCCGGGCAAGCGAGGGGGCGTGCAGAGCGGAATTTATCAGTTCTCTGATACCGGCGAGCAGCGAATCGAAGGACTGCGAAGCAGACAGTCGCGGAACGCCGCCACAGTCAGCGGCTTCACGGCCTGACGGAAGAGATGCGGATTTGCCGCCTGCAGAAAGCCTGTCAAAAGCCGTTCCGAACCATTTGCTGTAAGGCGCATAGGTATCCGTGTAAAGAAAGCAGAGACGCATCAGCCGTTCGGCGATTCTTGCGCAGATAATGACAGAGCCGGTTTCGTCGCCGCATTCTCCGCAACGCCGTACAAAAGCCTGTTCGGAGGCAATGATATTCCAGTTAGAAGCAATCAGGTAAGCTTTTACGTCCCTGGGATAATACTTTAAAGGCGATATTCTGTCCATAACCTTCAATTTGTCAATAAACATGGTTCCCGACACCAGCGAAAGCAGGCGGTGTTCCGAAAAGGCAAGCCAGTCGGCAGGCTGTAAGCCGGACAGGTCTGCAATGCCGATGCGTTCGATAAGAAATTCCTCAAAGGTTTGAATGAAAATGAGAGGATTTACTTTTCCGCTGTCAATAAACTTTGCATGCCGGACGCCGTTATCATTGGGGTCGGGCTCTGAAAAGTTTACGCTGTAACCTTTATACCGGTAAGGAAGCGTTTCAGAAAAAGTGTCCATTATTTTCTGTTTTTTGACGGCGTCCTCCGGTTTCAAAAACAGATAAAAGCGGGGGCCCCACATATGGTCCCTTGACACTTCGTCGTCATACCCGAGAACATCGGAGCCATAACCAATCAGTCCGGCCGAGTACTCCAAATCCGGGTAATGCCTGTCCAGAATCGGTTTTGCAATTTCCAGAAAAAAGTCCCTTGAAAGCTCTAATCCTTTTATAAATTCAGCCATGCGGTTCCTTCCTTTTCAAACTAAAGGCTCATTGTCAGCGGCGGGATTATCTGACCAGGCGTGAAAAAAATCCCTTTTCATCTTTTTCAACTCTCAGCACAAAATCGAATTTATTGTATTCAATACACATCCAGAAGTCCGGCTCCGGAAAAACATCCTGATTCTGCCTGTCAAAAAAATGAGCCCCGCCCTCATACCTGAGGCGTTTTACCCGTTCGTCCATATCGGGCAGCTCCGCTCCTTCAAGAATACTCCGTATATATTCCGCGCACAGCTCGTCCTCCTTAGCGGGAGCGATACCGCCGTTTCCCATACATACAAGAGAAACTTCCTTTGGCTGTTTTTCCATAATATACCTTGCAACTGCTTTCGCGTTGACCAGGCTGCCGGTGACAATTTCGTCCGCTTCTTTCGCGTTTATAATTCCCTGAGTTCCGGCGCTGGTGGTATGGATAACGGTTTTCCCACGCAGGTCGTGTTTTGCCGTTTCGGAGGGGGAGTTTCCGAAGTCAAATCCTTCGCATTTTCTTCCCTTGCGCTCGCCGATAAGCACATAACCGGGATTGGCTTTTTTGAAAGCAAAGGCTTCCTCGATTGTCCCTACTGGGCGGATAAGCGATACCCCCATGTTATACAGGTAACATTCCAGAGAAAAAGCGCGGAAAACGTCGATGATTACGGTAAGGCCGGTAGCTTTTTTGGCACCTTCGATGAGGTGGTAAGTATTTATTTTAATTAAATCGTTATTTAATAATTGCATTTGGGGGTTTGGTCCTCCTTTAGGTATTGTTGCAGGCTTTATTTTATCATGGGGGGAGAATTTGTGTAAAGGGATAGTTCTTTAAAAAGGGGTCGGAGTATGTTATATTTTAAATAAGGGTATGAGTGCGAAAGGATGGAAGCTATGACAGAAGTAAAAGTAAAACAGGGATATTTAAAAGGGGTAGAAAAAGATGGTTATACGGTTTTTATGGGAGTCCCCTATGCGGCGCCGCCGGTTGGCGCCTTAAGATTTTGCGCACCCGAAGAATGCGCGCCATGGGAAGGTGTCTACCATGCCGACCGCTTCGGGAAAACCTGCTGGCAGGAGCGGGAGGAAGAGGGTTCCTTTTATGATGTCGAGTTTTACCGTAACGCCGATTATTTAACGGATTTTGACGAGGACTGTCTGTATTTGAATATCTGGGTTCCGGGAAATGAGGGGGTTTTGGAGAAAAGTGTTTCTGCAAAAGATATTCCCGCAGAGAGTTTTTCTGTGAAAAAGCTTCCGGTGGCGCTCTGGATTCACGGAGGGGCTTTTAGCCATGGTTTCGGGCATGAAATGGAATTTGACGGTGCGGAGTATGCAAAAAGAGGAGTAATTCTGGTAACAATTAATTGCAGAGTAGGCGTATTCGGCTATCTGGCCCATGAGTGGCTGAGCCGGGAAAGCTCTTATGGCATCAGCGGCAATTACGGGATGCTGGACCAGATTGCCGCACTCAAATGGGTCAGGGAAAACATTGGAGCTTTTGGCGGCGATGCCGGAAATATTACAATTTTCGGACAGTCGGCAGGTGCAATCAGCGTACAGGGACTTGTCTCCTCCGATTTGACAAAGGATTACATTGCAAAGGCAGTCATGCAAAGCGGCGGCGGATACGGGACTCCCCTAGTAAATATGGCGGCACTGGCGGAGGCGGAAGAAACGGGAGCGGAATTTGTAAGGTTCTGCGGAGTGGAATCGCTTGAGGAGCTGCGGAATATGAGAGCGGAAGAACTGCTTGAGAAACAGACCGCCTTTTGCAAAAAGTGTTCTGAACAGGGGCTTATATTTGTGCCGAATATTGACGGATATGTGCTGAAAGAAAATTACAATTCCGCCATAGAAAACGGGAGAATCAAAAAGATTCCTTATATGATTGGCGCAACCTTGAATGATATTGCGGCCTCGCCGGAGCAACTGGCGCAGGGGATTCGCGGACTGCTTTATGACGGATGTATCCGGTTTGCACAGATGCTGGAAAGGCAGAAAAAGGAAAGCGGCGCAGGGAATGCCGTTTATGTTTATGATTTTGTACGGCAGCTTCCCGGGGACGAGGCGGGAGCGTTCCATTCGGCGGAACTCTGGTACATGTTCGGAACGTATAAACGGTGCTGGCGGCCTTTTACCGGGGAAGATGCAAGGCTCAGCGAAAAAATGCTGGACGCATGGGAGGGCTTTATGAAAAACGGCACGCCGGGAGAGGAATGGAAGCCGTATACAGAGGAAAAGCCGTATGTGCAGGTGTTTGATGTATGAGATGAAGGGCAGCTTAAAGAGGTGCCAACAGGATATTTGAGACACGGCTATATAATTTTCATCTGGATAAAGGATATGTGCTCAGCTTTAATTTTAATCAAAAGAAGAAAATTGGAGTGAGGGAGATTGCGGTGGGGAACAAGAAAGGAAATATCAGCGGAAAATGAGCTCATTGCCGGAAAGGAGTGCACACTATGCCTGGAAAAGTAGGAATCGGAATGCAGGATTTTAGAAAAATCAGGGAAAGAAATGCATTTTATATTGATAAAACCCTGTTTATAAAGGATTGGTGGGAGTCGCTGGACGATGTGACATTGATTACGCGTCCCCGGCGTTTCGGAAAAACGCTGACGATGAGTATGGTAGAGAACTTTTATTCATTAGAATATGCTTCCGGGGCGGTAATATTTGAAGGGCTGGACATATGGAAAGAGGAAAAGTATCGTAATCTGCAGGGCACTTTTCCGGTGATAAGTCTGTCTTTTGCAAACATAAAGGAAGTAAGTTATGAGCAGACAAGGAAAAAAATCTGCCAGATTCTTGTAAATTTGTATTCCAGACACAGCTATCTGCTTGAGAGCAATGTATTAACGAAAAAGGACAGAGACTTTTATCAAAGCGTTTCGGTAAATATGGATGATGCGACTGCTACTTTTGCAATTTATCAATTGTCGGAGTACCTCTGCCGGTATTATGGGAAGAAGGTATTAATTTTTCTGGATGAGTATGATACCCCCATGCAGGAGGCTTATGTGAATGGCTACTGGAAGGAAATGGCTGATTTTATCAGGAGTATGCTGAATGCGGCGTTTAAGACCAATCCGTTTATGGAAAGGTCGATTATGACAGGGATTACCAGAATTACCCGGGAATCGGTTTTTTCAGACCTAAATAATCTTGAAATTGTGACAATAACTTCTGAGAAGTATGAGAGTTTTTTTGGTTTTACTGAAGATGAGGTGTTTGCAGCTCTGGATGAATTTGGCCTTTCGGAGGACAGACAGCGAATAAAAGAGTGGTATGATGGTTTTACTTTCGGAAAGCGCATGGATATGTATAATCCATGGTCAATTCTCAATTACCTTGATAAACGTAAGCTTTCAGCATATTGGGCGAACTCCAGCAGCAACGAGCTGGCGGAGCGGCTGGTTCGTAAGGGGAGTTTTGGCATAAAGACCGATTTGGAGGAACTGATAAAGGGACATTCCATAGAAAAAAGTATGGACGAGCAGGTTGTCTTCAAACAACTGGATAGACAGGAGGAAGCAGTCTGGAGCCTGTTTCTGGCATGTGGTTATTTGAAGACGTTAAAGTGCAGACTGGACGAAAATTCAGGAAAGTACTGCTATGAGCTTACCCTTACAAATAAGGAAGTGCAGATGATGTTTACCGGTATGATTCGCGGTTGGTTTTCGGAAAGCCGAAGGGAGTATTCCGCCTTCACTACGGCGATGCTGACAGGGAATCTGGAACTGATGAATGAATATATGAATAAGATTGCCATGAATTCTTTCAGTTTTTTTGATGTGGGAGGAAAGACCCCAGACAGTGGACAGCCAGAAAGCTTTTATCATGGATTTGTTCTGGGGCTTGTGGTGGAACTGGACGCTCAGTATGTGGTTTTGTCAAACCGGG
>CAJTMZ010000049.1:16365-27767 GCA_910577445.1 uncultured Lachnospiraceae bacterium
AGAGCGGACTCGGAACATATGACGTTGTGCTGGAGCCGAAAGACCGTAATATGGATGCAATTATTATGGAATTTAAAGCGTTCGACCAAAAGAGAGAAAAAACGCTGGAAGATACTGTAATCAGGGCTCTTAATCAGATAGAAGAAAAGGAGTATGCGCAGGAATTGATTGCACGGGGGATTCCGGAGGAAAAAATACACAAGTATGGTTTTGGCTTTAAGGGAAAGCAGGTTTTAATTGGCACAGATTATGGGAGTGGAAAGGGGAGCCTGGAATGCATGGAGAAGGCTTTGGCTCCGTGAAAAAGCGCTTAAATAAATGAAGGATAAAATAAGCAGTTACCGCAAAAAGTCTCAACACATGTTGGGGCTTTTTTTACAGCATAATATTAATGAAGAATTGTATGGGAAGACAAAATAGCCATATAAAAAGGTTCGATATCCACGTTGAATGAGACGGGAATATATCTTTATAATATAAATACAAGAAGAACTTAAGAGATAAACGATACGAAGAAACGCATGAGGAGAAAAGATGGGGAAAGAAAAGACAATTGTACTTACCGTACAGGGAGAATGTGGCAGCAGATTGAAAAGACATATGCAAAGCTTATGGCCATATTATTTAATGGTACTGCCCGGTTTTATTTACCTTTTGGCCTTTCGTTACATTCCTATGCTGGGAAGCGTGATTGCCTTTCAGGATTTTTCAGTGGTGAAAGGGATTGGCGGAAGCGATTGGGCGGGAGTGAGAAATTTTCAGAAGCTTTTTCATTATCCGGATTTTTACAAAATTTTAAAAAATACAATTATCCTAGGCTTACTGAAAATGGGAATTGTATTTCCGATACCTGTTTTTTTATCTCTTATGCTGAATGAAGTAAAAAATCAGGTATTGAAAAAAGGGATACAGACGGTAATATGCATTCCCTATTTCCTGTCGTGGGTTATTATTGGCGGACTGGTGTTTGACCTTTTTGGTGTGGGCGGAATTTTTAATAATATACGAAACGCGTTGGGGATGGATACGCTACTGGTAATGCAGAAGGAAAACTGGTTCCGGCCAGTGTATGTGATTTCTTCCATATGGAAAGAGGCCGGGTGGGGGACGGTGGTGTATCTTGCGGCTATCAGCGGAATTGACCCCGGGATATATGAATCAGCTTCTATTGACGGAGCTTCCAGGTTTCAGAGGATGCGATATATCACTTTTCCGCTTCTAATTCCGACGGTGCTGACGTTGTTTCTACTTAATATCGGGAGTTTCCTGGAACTGGGTTTTGAACAAGTGTACAATCTGTATACACCAATGACATATTCAGTTGCTGATATTTTTGATACGTATGTGTTTCGGGCAGGAATCCAGCAGGGGCAGTATAGCTTTGCAACAGCAGTGGGATTGTTTCAGTCTGTGGTGGGGTTATTCCTGGTAATTATTTTTAATCATTTGTCTAAACGTTATTCGGAAGAAGGAGGTCTGTGGTAAGCATGGTAAAAGAATCTTTAAGAGACAGGCTGTTCTCGAAAAGTATCACAGCTATTCTGACTGTATTGGCGGTGATTGCCTTTATCCCTCTTCTGTCGGAGATTTCACTGTCTTTCAGTTCAAAAGCAGCGTCAGATATGAACAAGGTAAATCTTTACCCGGTGGGTTTTACGTTGGAATCCTGGAAATACATGCTGACAAAGGGCGGCCTGTGGTCATCCTTTTTCATCACCATCAGCTCCACGATGATTGGAACTGTGACAGCGCTTGCTATTACTGCACTGATGGCCTATCCCCTGTCCAAGAGCAGATTCAGGGCGGGGAAGATACTGATGTTGTATGTGGTGTTCACCATGATATTTAAAGCGCCTACAGTGCCATATTTCCTGACCTTAAGAAAAATGGGACTTTATAACAGTTATTGGGTATTGGTTTTCCCGCATATCCTGACGGCTTATAATCTGATTATTATGAGGACATTTTTTAAGCAGTTTCCCGGTGAGATAGAGGAAGCAGCCGTGATTGACGGCTGTGGAGTGTTCCGGTTGCTGATTAAAATTGTGCTTCCGGCGTCTAAGGCGGTTCTGGCAACCCTTGGATTATTTTATGCAGTAACTATGTGGAATCAGTACCAGCATCCACTTATGTTTATACAGGATATCAATCTGTATCCGCTTCAGCTTAAAATTCGCCAGATTATTGATGGAGGAGGTGATTTACTTGCGATTACGGCGGTGAAAAATGTGAATTACACGGAAGCGACGCTGAGTGCGGCAGCAGTGGTGTTTGCTATTATTCCAATATTGATTTTTTATCCGTGGCTGCAGAAATATTTTGCTAAAGGAGCTATGCTTGGTTCCGTAAAAGGATAGGAAATTATAATCAGAACAAACCAGGAGGAAGAGTATGAAGAGAAAAGTGTTAGCATTATTGATTACGGGTGCGCTTCTTGCAGGAGTGCTCTCAGGATGCGGCGGAGGGGGAACTCCTTCCACGGCCGGAACCGAAACGGCAGGAGAGGGAGATTCCTCTGGCACCGGGGAGGCGCAGATTAGCGGCGATGAGGAGGTTTCGGATGACGAAGTTGTGGAACTGGAGATGTGGGTTACCAATAACGGATATCTGCCAGTTGAAAAAGATGGAGTTGTCTATAATTTCTATAAAGATTTACTGGGTGTTGGAATTACGGAGCCCTATGTGGAGTGGAACGGCGGACAGACTTATGGGGAACAGCTGAATCTGAGGATTGCTGCAGGAGAAATGCCCGACATTGTCCAGCCTGTAAACGGAATAGAAACAGGATTGGCAAAAGAGGGTGCGCTACTGGATTTGACGGATTATCTTCCCAAATATGCGCCGCATTTGTGGGATTATATTTCAGAAAATACTTGGGACGTTATAAAAAGCTATGACCCTACAGGAGAAGGACGGATTTATATGATTCCACTGTCTGTTGATTTTACACGTCATGGCGCAATGATTCGAAAAGACTGGTTGGATAATCTGGGACTGGAAATGCCAACGACCCAGGAAGAACTGGTAGAGGTACTTCGGGCATTTAAAACACAGGACCCTAATGGAAACGGAGTTGCCGATGAAATTCCTACCGGGGGGCGTGCGGAAGCAAGATGGATGGATTATCTGTTTGCAATGTATGGGATAGCCATGTGGGAAGGATATCCCGAATGGGACATCTTCGATGGAGAACTCACCTATTCTGCAGTAACACCTAATATGCGCGATGCTCTGGAATTTATCAGCGGTTTGTATCAGGAGGGGCTTTTAGATGTGGAAACCCTGATTAATGACAAAGCCGCATGGGACGGTAAGATGAATGCCGGTCAGGTAGGTGTGTTTTATCAGTGGCCGGAAAGGTCTTATATGTATGCTGCGGATATTTATAATGCAACGGGCATACAGTCAGATTTGGTGGTGATGCCTGTAATCAGTGCAGAAGGTTACGAAGGCTTTTATACAAAAAAACCCACGGCAGGTATAGGTACGATTTTAAAAGCGACGGATGATGAAAACAGAATTAAAGCTATGCTTACAGTAGTAGATGCCTATGGAAATGCTGATTTGAGGGATACTTTGCTGCTTGGGCCGGAAGGGATGCATTGTGCCAGGGATGAAGAGGGGGCTCTCAAGAAGCTTCCTGAAGATAAGACTACCCAGGAGCATCTGGTGGTTGACCCCAGCGGCGTCTGCAGTAATGCTGAAAGTGTGATTAAGCAGTTGGAGTTAAACAGTACAGAAGATACCAAGTGGGCAATTGACAGGGCAATCCAGAATGTTAAGGATGTACAGCAGTACGGAAAGGTTATTGCTGGGGATGGTATTCCAAGTTCCATTTATGACGGGTATGATGATATTGAAAACAGAACTCTTTATGTGGAATATGCTTCTAAAATTATTGCTGGAGAATGGCCGATAGAAAAATTTGATGAATTTGTGGAAAAGTGGTATGCACAGGGCGGAACAGAAGTGACAAAAGCCGCCAGGGAATGGTATGCTGTTAAAAACGGATAACTGGAAGAAAGCGCAGGGACTAAGATGCCTTTGCGCTTTCGGTCAGTTAAATACTGGTGTATAAAGACATGTTTAAAATGGAGGTTTCGGATGAAAAATTCATTTATGAATGGAAAACTGGCGGGAAGGCTGATGATGGGATATCTGTTTGCCTGTGTTGTGCCTCTGATACTGACCAGCATAATTATTTACCGGGTAGCAGCGGAAAGTATGGAAGAAACCTCTATGGAATTTGCGTCAGCCTTTAGCTCTCAGATAGTGACGCTTATGGATGACCTCATTGACACCTATGACAGACTTACCAAGTCTGTGCTGGTGGATAATGATGTTATCACTTCTCTTTCGGAGCAGGAGAGCGTCGGTGCCATTGACCGGATGAACAGCCAGCTGGGCGTACGTAAAATCATGATGCGTCTTATGACTTTAAAGCCGGAGATTAAGACCGCCTGTATTTTAACGGAAGACGGGCAGTTTTACCAGTTCAGCAGCGAGGGGGATAACATTGATTCGGCAGTTCTGGCGGAGCAGCCCTGGGTTGCGGAAATCAGGGAGAGCAGCGAAAATATCAGCCTGACTGCCGTTCATACTCATGCTTATAGTGACAGAAATCCGGAAGGACTGGTTTTTACCATTGGCAGGAAGATAAGAAACCGGAACGGAGCCGTTGCAGGGTTAATACTGATTGATTTGGACCCCACAGGGCTGGTTTCTTTAAGTGATGCCTTTTTGCTGGCAAGAAATCAGTATAATATTAAAATCAGCATTACTGACGCAAATAGCGGAGTTTTGTATGACTCTGATGTAGCAAGCGGCAGAATCAGTTGGAGCGAGGCGGTAGGAGAGGATATCCCCCTTTACCAAAAAAATGAGAAAGACTATATTGTCCTGTGTGAGCAGACCAGAAGAGCCGGACTCTCGGTATACGCAGTGATACCAAGAAGCAGCCTTCTGTTTAAAATAAACAAAATGGAATATGTGACGATTATTTGTGTTATTCTGTGTACTCTGGCAGTGATTGGAATCTCCATTCCCTTAAGCGGGACAGTTACAAAGCCGGTTTACCGGCTGCAGGCGGCTATGCGAAGGATGGAAAGTGGGGAGTATGAAACGATAGAGGATTACCGGACAGGGGATGAGATAGGGAACCTGATTGCGAGCTATAATCATATGGTATTGCGAATGAAGGAATTGATAGAAACGGTTTATCTGTCGGAAATCAGGCATAAAAACGCAAAGCTTCTTGCACTGCAGACACAGATTAACCCACATATGCTATATAACACATTGGAGGCTATACGTATGAAAGCTCTGCGAAGCGGAGCGGGGGAAGTGGCGGAGATGATAAAGCGGCTGGCGAAAATGTTTCGGGTGGTATTAAGCGGGCAGCGTACAGAACATCGGCTTAAGGAAGAGGTGGAATATGTACAAAATTATTTAGAACTTCAAAATCTCCGTTCACGGAATATGTTTTTTTTAGATATACAGCTTTCAGAGGAAATGCAGGAGTGTAAAATGATACCGATGATACTACAGCCGGTGATAGAAAACAGCATTGAGCACGGATTCCGGGGACACGGATATCCTCTCCATATCATAGTGAAAGGGGAGGTAGTAAACGGGAGGGAATTATTTTTACGTATTAGCGATGACGGAAAGGGGATTAACGCGGAGCAGGTTGAAGGGATTAATCATAGCCTGGAAGCAGTAGAGACAGTGCAGCCTGCCGTGGGGCTTGTCTTAATACAGGAGGAGGAAGTAAGCATAGGATTGAAAAATATTGCGGAGAGAATTCGATTGCAATATGGAAGCACGGGAAGCCTGCGGGTGGCCAGGTGTGAGTGTGGCGGAGCCTGCATTGAAATTCGCATGCCGTTTCAGGCGGCGTTATATGACGAAAAATGAGGTGGATTATGAGCGTTAAAATAATTGTGGTGGATGATGAGCCGGAAATTGCGGATGGGGTGGCCTGGATGGCAGAAAAACTGTGCCCGGATTGTAAAGTTTCAGCTGTGGCGTATGGAGGGGAAGAGGGGTATGAACGAGCTCATGCACTTTTGCCGGATGTAATCCTCACAGACATTAAAATGCCGGATTGCGACGGGCTTGCGATGATAAAAAAGCTTCGGAAGAAAAATCTGAAAATACGGTATATTATACTTACCGGCTATGCTGAGTTTGAATACGCAAGGCAGGCGATTTCGCTGGGAGTGGAAGATTTTATTACGAAACCGGTAGAGGAGGATGAGCTGAAGAAAGTTTTGAGTCACACATGCCAGGCTGTTTTGGAGGAGAGGAAAGATAAAGAAAGTCTTCAGCAGATGAAAGGAATTGTTAAGGACTATGTCTTAAAGGAGTTTTTAGATAACAGGAAAGGCTATCAGGGAGAGGTGGAGAAATATCTGGAACAGGAGGGAGTTTGTGGGAAAGGAAAAAAATGTCTGTGTATGGCAGTTGAGATGGATGATGAAATTGACGAACAGGTGTGGAGGGAACTTTTAATTGGTGAGAAGGATGAAATTGAGTCGCTTGAGTTTCTCAAATCCGGTATTTTAGTGGAATATTCCAGAGGACTTTTTGTCCTCCTTGGTGAACTTACAGAAAATATGAGGTCAGAAACTGTTATTGCGAGGATTGAAAGTAAGAAGCACAGATTTGGCAGAAAATTACGGCAGCCGGTCAGTATCGGACTTGGCTTTTGCGATGGACCCGAACATTTGCCGGAAGCTTTTGAAGAAGCCAGGTGCGCTTTAAATTATAGAATTTTAAAGGGAGCGGATTGTGTTATTTCCTATGAGCAAATAAGGGATATTGAAGAATGCTCCGTTATTATTTCAAAACAGGATATTGAGCAGCTTTCTGAGCATATTGACCGGATGGATAATGCAGGGATTAAATCCCTGGTGGAACATATTTTTTTAAGAATAAGTGAGGAGGAAAATTTAAGTCTGCAGGATTTACAGATGCTTAGCTTAAATCTGGTGTTGTCGGGGATTCGGAAGATACCTTTTGTGCAATTCCAGATGAACCGTTATCTGGGAAAAAACATCTTTTCCCTGGAGAGTATATCTAAATTCCGGACCATGGAGCAATTGCAGAACTGGATTGTTAATATTCTGCAGGGAATGAACGAACTGATGCTTCGTGACGATATGTCGGAAAAGAGGGATATAATTGCGGAGGTAAAGGGATATATTTCAAAAAATTTTAATCGTGAAATCAGCTTAAATGAAATATCAGAACATTTTTTTATTAATCCCTACTACTTCAGTCATTTGTTTAAAAAGAAAACAGGCGAGACCTATCAGAATTATTTAATCCGGCTGCGTATGGAACGGGCGAAAAAGCTTTTGGAGGAGACAGACTTAAAAGTATATGAAATCTGCGAGAGGGTGGGTTATTCCGATACCAATCATTTTATCAAAATGTTTGCCCGGATGACAGAAATGAATCCGGGGGAATACCGAAAAGTGTATAAGGAGGGAAAAGATTGAAAATGAGAAAAAAGAGAGTGGATTTTATTGCGCTTGCAGGGGAAGTGTGCAATTCAGATTCTTCCTCGCCGGCATATATGGAAGAAGTGTGGCATAAAGCAAAGGAACTTCAGATGAATACGTTGCTTCTGCCAGTGAGCTGGGAGCTTGTGGAGCCAGAGGAGGGTATTTTTGATTTTTCCATCCCCGATGCATTGCTTGAGCAGGCCAGAGCACAGGAGATGAAAATTGTTTTTTTATGGTTTGGTTCCTGGAAAAACGCACAGTGTTATTATGCCCCGGGCTGGGTAAAACGGGACACTGTTCGTTTCCCACGGGCGCAGGTAAAAAAGGGGGAAAATAAAATATACCTTGAAAATTTACATGGTATGCCATATACAAGTCTTTCCTGTTTTGGAGAGGCTACTAAGAAAGCGGACGCCAGAGCCTTTGCGGAATTTATGCGGCATTTAAAGATAAGGGATGAAGAAGAAAAAACCGTGATTATGGTACAGGTGGAAAATGAAACCGGTGTACAGGGAGCGGCAAGGGAGCATTCTGATTTGGCCGATGAAATATTTGCAGGCAATGTGCCGGAGGAGTTTGCCGACTATATGAGGGATTGTACAGGGGAAATGGCAGAGGATGTACGAAGATGTGTGGAAGCCGGAAAAAAGGGACATACATGGAGCGAGACTTTTGGAGATGTGGCGGAAGAAATTTTCAGTGCTTACCATATTGCAAGCTTTGTCAACACTGTCGCTGCCGCCGGGAAAGAAGTGTATGATATTCCCATGTCTGTAAACTGCTGGTTGGATAAGAAAGAAAAAGCAGGTATGTATCCCAACGGAGGGCCTGTTGCAAGGATGATGGAGGTCTGGAAATATGCTGCACCCGCTATTGACGTGTTTTGCCCCGATATTTATGTACCCGACTTTTGCGGTGTCTGTGACGAGTATGGGAAAATGGGAAACCCGCTGTTTGTTCCTGAGACAGCCACCCATAGCCATGCGGGACCCCGGTTGGTTTATGCGGTAGGCCACTATCATGCATGGGGCTACTCGCCATTTGCTTTCGAACATATGGGGCAGCCTTTCAATGCATCACAGAGCTTTCTTTTTGGAGTGGATGTGAATGACCCGTTGCTGTCTGTGCCCCAGAATGTGGAGGAATATGCCTGGTATAATCGCACTTTAAGCAGTATGATGCCGTTGCTTACGGAGAGATATGATACCGACAGACTGCAGGCGGTTATCAGTGAAAGACCTGAAGAAAATGTTATGCATTTTGACGATTTTGGATTTCAGGCGGATTTAAATCCTGTGACTGTCCGGAGAAAAGATAGTGTGTGCCTTGTTTTGCAGGAAAGCGGCGATACCTTTTATATCCTTATGAATGCCTGTATGTTAATTCCCTTTTCCAGATGTCCTGAAAAGAAAAATGTGGACATCCTTTTGCTGGAGGAAGGTGAGTTTACAAATGAAGGATGGATAGCGGGACGGAGGCTTAACGGAGATGAGGCGGCCCGCTTAATAAGTGAGGAACCTGTACTCTGGAGGATAAAATTGTTAATGTATGAGTAGAGGCGGGATAATAAAGAAAGAGGTAAAAAATGAATACAATTGTATACGAAGAGCGGGTGGAACAATGGGGAATTGCTGAGGTTATTTGCTACGGACCGTCAGATGGAAATCCTTTTCTGGAGCAAAGTATTAAGGGGCGTTTTAGAGGAAAGAATGAGACAGTTATCGTGGACGGTTTTTACGACGGAGATGGTCTTTATAAAGTTCGGTTTATGCCGTCATTTCCCGGGCACTACACATTTTCTGTTGAAGGAAGTTTTTTAGAAAAGGAAGTAGAGGGAACATTTCTGGTAATCCCGGCATCGAAGGGGAACCACGGACCTGTGAGGGTGGCTGGGACTTATCATTTCGCATATGAAGACGGTACGCCATATTATTCGATAGGCACTACCTGTTATGTATGGGAATTACAAAATGATGAAAGAATTGCACAAACGATTGAGAGTCTTGAAGCAGCCCGGTTTAATAAAATCCGATTCTGTATTTTTCCTAAACATTATGATTATAATTTAGGTGAACCCAGAAGTTACCCTTATGAGGGAACGCCTATGGACAGCAGCGTACTGACGAAAGAGAATTTCAGTTTTTATACAAGACGGACGGAAGGCAATCACTGGGATTTTTTCAGATTTTATCCGGCTCATTTCCGACATATCGAAAATTGTATACTGGAGCTGCAAAGGAGGGGAATAGAGGCGGATATTATCGTAATGCATCCTTATGACCGCTGGGGATTTTCCCAGATGACACAGGAAGAGGACGACCTCTACTGGAGTTATGTGCTGGCCCGATTTTCTGCATATCGCAATGTGTGGTGGTCGCTGGCAAATGAATATGATTTAATGTACTGCAAGACGGTGGATGACTGGGAGCGTTATGCAGCGTTAATCTGTGAAAAGGACCCCTACAATCATCTCCGCTCCATACATAACTGTTATAGTTTTTATGATTACCGGCATCCCTGGGTGACTCACTGCAGTATTCAGAGACAGGAGCCCTATCTGTCTGCGGAGTATGTAACAAAATGGCGGGAGGAATACAAGAAACCTGTGGTGTTGGATGAAATCTGTTATGAGGGAAATCTCCAGTATGGATGGGGGAGCATTAGCAGCAGAGAACTGGTACGAAGATTCTGGGAGGCGGCATGCCGGGGCGGATATGCGGGACATGGAGAGACACTGATGAATCCTGAAAATGTGCTCTGGTGGTCTCATGGCGGTAAGCTTCAAGGTGAGAGCTGGAAAAGACTGGGCTTTCTATATGATATTTTGTGCGAAACACCGGGGCTGGGGCTTACTTTCCATAATTTGAGCTGGGATTGTGTGTGTGCGGTTCCCGAGCTGGAAAAGGCTCGTCAGGTGAAAAGCTATTATCTGATTTATCTGGGATATACCTGTCCGGCCTTTAAGGAATATTATTTTGATGACGATACGGAGTTTGAGGTGGAGGTAATCGACACCTGGGGCATGACCATTGAAAAACGGGGAATCTGCAAAGGAAAAATTAAAGTTGAACTGCCTGGACGGGAGTATATGGCGGTTCGGTTAAAGAAGCAAAAGCAGAACCAGAATAAAGAGTAAAGGACAGGAGAAAAATTGCATGAATTATTTTTGTAATCCGGTTAATATCAATTACCGATATCAATTTAATGAAGACCCGAACAAGCTGAAGATGCAGATATGCAGGGAGGCAGCAGACCCGTCGATGATTTACTTTCAGGGAAAATACTATATTTTTGCATCTATGACATTGAGTGTATGGGTGTCAGAGGATATGACTAACTGGGAGAGCTTTCGTCTGCCGGAAAATCTGCCTCTTTATGACTATGCGCCAGATGTAAGTGTTATTGGTGAATATGTGTATTTCAGCGCATCCAAGAGGAGAGAAATCTGCAATTATTATCGTACGAAAGATATTTTAAACGGACCTTATGAGGAAATTCCCGGGAGTTTTGATTTCTGGGACCCCAACTTATTCTGTGATGATGATGGAAGAGTTTATTTTTATTGGGGCTGTTCTAATACCACGCCAATTTTGGGGGTGGAGCTGAATCGGGAGACCATGTGCCCTTTAGGGGAGCGCATAGCGCTGATTGATGGGGATGCATGGAGCAAAGGATATGAGCGTGTGGGTGAAAACCATTCCGGAAGTGATAGACCTTATATAGAAGGCGCCTGGATGAATAAATATCAGGGAAGATATTATTTGCAGTATGCATGTTCAGGAACACAGTATAATATTTATTCCGATGGTGTTTATATAGGTGATTCCCCTCTCGGTCCATTTAGACTTGCGGATAATAATCCGTATTCTTAAGATTGCGTTTTATTAGGAA
>CAJTMZ010000050.1:0-23083 GCA_910577445.1 uncultured Lachnospiraceae bacterium
CGCCCCGCTTGAACGTCACATGGGAGAATATTCCCAAACTTAATCGGTATAAATCCCTTTCTTATATTTCGTAATCGCACTCTGAATCCTCTCATTGGGATTGAGCAAATCACTGATAGACGCGTCATGGTTCAAAGTATCAATAATATAAGCAATATACTTACTCATATCGCAGTCAATGTACCATTCACGCTCAAGAAGCTCCGGCGTCTGGTATACCAGATTGGTGGTAAGAACCCTGTCGATAATGCCGCTTTCGTACATTTTATCAAATTTCTCAAGGCCGCTGGTAAACAGGCCGAAAGTTGCGCAGATGAAAATCTTGTTCGCCTTTCTTTCCTTAAGAGCGGTGGCAACCTCCAAGACGCTTTCACCGGAGGAAATCATATCGTCGATAATCACCATATCCTTGCCCTCAACGGAGGTTCCGAGAAATTCGTGGGCGACAATGGGATTGCGCCCGTTTATGATACGGGTATAGTCCCGTCTCTTATAAAACATTCCCATATCCAGTCCCAGAACGTTTGCAATATAAATAGCGCGGGACATACCGCCCTCGTCGGGGCTGATAACCATCATATGGTCGGAATCAATATTCAGGTCGGGAACATGCTTTAGCAGGCCCTTAATAAACTGATAAGCGGGCTGAACGGTCTCAAATCCGTGCAGAGGAATTGCATTCTGTACCCTGGGGTCGTGGGCGTCAAAGGTGATGATATTGTCAACTCCCATATCAACCATTTCCTGAAGGGCAAGGGCGCAGTCAAGAGATTCCCTGGCGGTTCTTTTATGCTGTCTGCTTTCATACAGATAAGGCATAATTACGGTAATACGTCTGGCCTTTCCTCCTACGGCGGCGATAATTCTTTTTAAATCCTGATAGTGGTCGTCCGGCGACATATGATTGAGATGGCCGCACAGAGGATAAGTCAGGCTGTAGTTGGTAACATCCACAAGCAGGTAGAGGTCGGTTCCACGGACGGATTCCAAAATCATTCCTTTGGCTTCTCCGGAGCCAAAACGCGGAACCTTTGCCTTTAAGATGTAGGAATCTCTCTGATATCCGGCAAAAGCAAGGCTTTCCTTGTGTTCGCTTTCGCGGGCGGTACGCCATCTTACAAGATAGTCATCTACTTTTTCCCCCAGAGTTTTACATCCCTCAAGGGGAATCATGCCAAGGGAGCCGACGGGTATTGTTTCCAGGTTTCTTTTTTCTTCACGTTGAGACATAAAAAGTACCTCACTTTCTGTTTTGAAGTCTTTTTTGCAGCATCCGGATATCAGGTCCGGTAAATTTACATATGTTATAATGACTGGTTATTCGGGAAAATACCCTGTCCGAATAACGGTTTCTCACGTCCTCCAAAGATAAATTAGTAGAAATTATGGTAGAGCGCTTGTTAAGATGACGTTCGTTTAAAAGAGAAAATAAAACGGAGGGCGCTATATTTTTGGTGTATTCTGTTCCCAAATCATCAATGATTAATAAATCGCAGTCATTTAGATTCTCATAAGAACCCACAGTACCATCTTTATTTTTATAGTCGAATATGTTTTTGGATAAAATTTCAAAGAGGCCGGCCGCGCTGAAATAGATAACGGAATGACCGCTTTCTATCAATTCTCTGGCGATACAACCGGACAGAAAAGATTTGCCTGTACCCACTGTACCATAAAAAAATAAATTATGGTAGCCGGAATCAAAGGTTTCGATGAATTTTTTGCATTCGGATACTGTTTTTTGAAAACGCTCTAAATCTTCGCCCTGATGATAATTATAAGAAAGGACGCTGAAATTTTCTTTTTCCAGCATATCGCTGATGCCGGACTGTTCATAAAGAAGATGAATGACAGCCTGCTTAAAGCAGTGGCACTTCCGGCCGTCAATATAACCGGTGTCCTTACAGTCAGGACAGGTATAAACAGCCTCAAGATAATCGAAAGGGTACCCCGCTTTGGTAAGAAGCAGCTCTTTTTCCGAGACAAGGCGGCTGATAGAAGCCTTTAAATCCTCCATTGCATTCTCATCCCCCGACAGGAGTTTCTTTCCCTGGGCAACGGAAAGAGACGCAATGGAATCCGATAATTCACGGTATCCCTTAACATGCTCGAAAATGTAAGCTCTGCGCTTTTCCAAAAGGTGTCGGTTTGTGCTTTGTCTGTCTTCGTATTCCCGCATGATTGCATCATACTGAGAGTTCGTTAGCGCCACTGTCATTCTCCTTATGTATCGTTACTAATTACTCAGAATTTCCTGTTCAAGGGCTTCAAAGTCATAGTCGGTGTGCATAAACTGATTGAACTGGTTAAAGGCTCCGGCGGAAGACGCCTGAGGTCTGGGAGCGCTTTTGTTTTTGGCATAAGCGTCGTCCAACTGCCTGATATCGGACTTGTTATGGACGTTCTTTTTGTGCCAGCTACTGAGAATGCTGTCTGCATACTCGAAACGGTGCTTGTCCGTCGCCATAACGGTCCGGGAACAGGCCTCCCCGATAATATCCTGTGAAAATCCGTATTCTTTCAGCCATTTGCTGGCATAATCAGCTTCGATTTTTGTAGGCGTGCCGGATTTCCCAAGGGATTTCATAATAGTATAAACGGATTTATCGTATTTGCCCGCAAGCTTTGCCGCCTGCTTTGGCGTGGTTATATTCTCCTGGGCCCAGCTTATGGCGACTTTTTCTATGTACCGGAAATCCTTTTTACCTTTATCCACACAATACTGTATCAGATAATCTATTAAGTCCTCGGAAAATCCCAGCTTGTCGAAAAAGAATAAAATGGTATTGATTTCGTTGGGACTTAAAGGCTTTCCGATATATTGTTCCGCCACAAAAAGCAACTGGGAAATTTCCTCATTGCTCTTAAATTCCTTCAGCTCGTCGGCGCTGTAGCTGGGTTTTACAAATTCCGGTTTCTGGACTGGCACGTCGGTTTTGGCCGGAAGCTTTACGACGGAGGCCAAAATTGTGGTGTCTTTGCCGGATTTCCCGGAAACGTCAAGAAGCTGGATTCCGGAAATATTTTTGGAATCGTCGTATTTCAGCGAGAGAAGATGATTCTTCTCCCAGTACTTTAAGGCTCTTATTACATCCTTTTCCGTGTGATTGAACTGGTCCGCCATATCGGAAATACTTGTGGAAAGACCCGCTCCCATCACCCGGAGAAGATACAGATATATCTTAAGCTGGGCGTCGTTGGCGTCCTTCATGTATACGTCTATAAAGACGTTGGACACAAGAGTGGTATCGGTATAATTTTCCTGATAAACATTAAAACGCCCCATAAAACGCCCCCCATCTGATACGGTTCCTTAAGTGAAAGCAAGGCTCATTATAACACAGGTATTCTGAAAATGAAATAGTAAAAATTTCAGCAAAACCAGTATTTTCAAGGGTTTCCGGGGAATTTTGTCCTGTGTGGAAAGTGTGGAAAATGTGGAAAACTATTGGCGAAGCAGATTTTCTCCAATGTTTACAACGTTTCCCGCTCCCATAGTTATCAACAGGTCGCCCGGCGAACAGTTCTCCTTAAGAAAATTTTCTATATCTTCAAAAGAAGAAAAATAATAACAATTCGGATTAAGAGGTTTAATTTCGTCCTGAAGGTTTTTGGAGCTGATGCCCAGGTCGTCGGTTTCCCTTGCCGGGAAAATGTCGGCCAATACCACGTTTTGCGCGGCGGAAAGGGCTTTGGCAAAGTCCTTCATTAAGGCTTTGGTGCGCGTATAGGTATGGGGCTGGAACACGCACCAGAGAGATTTATGGGGATAATTTATCGCAGCCGTTAAAGTTGCGGTAATTTCCGTGGGATGATGCGCATAATCATCTATTATAGTAGTTCCGTTCATCATGCCTTTATATTCAAAGCGGCGTTCCGTACCGTGAAATTCGGAAAGGGCGCTGCGTACCACGGAGAAATCAACGGATAAAACGTCGGCCAGGGCGATAGCCGCCAGCGCGTTATAAATATTGTGGATACCGGGAACGCCAAGGGAAACGGGCTTTTCGGAGTCCTTATTCACAAGAACAAAACGGGCGTGGCCGTTTTCGTCACAGGAAATCTGTTTCGGAAAATAATCGTATTTTGCGGTACCGCCAAAGGTTACGACCCTGCAGGACAAGTCCTTTAGAATAACGTCGGCCCCGGGAATTTCCCCGTTGATTATCAGGACGCCGTCGTTCGGGATAAGCTTTGCAAACTGATGGAAAGAATGGAGGATATCGTCAATATCCTTAAAAAAGTCAAGATGGTCTTCTTCCACATTGAGGATAATGCCTACTTTGGGAAAAAAGCTTAAAAAGCTGTTGGTATATTCGCAGGCCTCGCTGACGAACAGGTCGGAATGGCCTATGCGGAAGTTGCCCCCGATGGCTTTCAGGATACCGCCGATGGAAAGGGTTGGGTCCGTATCCGCTTTAAGGAGGATTTCCGAAATCATGGAAGTGGTGGTGGTTTTTCCGTGAGTGCCGCTGACAGCAACGGGCAGGGCGTAGTCTTTCATTAGCTGCCCCAAAAGCTGGGCTCTCGTAAGAGAAGGGATACCCGCCTTTTTCATGGCGGCAAATTCGGGATTGTCGGGATGGATGGCGCTTGTGTAAACTACCAGGTCGATATCGCCGCTTATATTTTCCGCCCGCTGGCCGTAATGGATAAGGGCGCCCCTCCCGGCAAGATGCTCCGTCAGGGAAGATTTCTTTGCGTCGGAGCCGGAAACGGTAAAACCTTTTTCCAGAAGAATTTCTGCCAGACCGCTCATGCTGATACCGCCGATTCCTATGAAATATATATGTTCAGGGTGAGTAAAGTTTAACTGATACATGAGAAAACCCTCCGCTAATACAATAGTCTTGACCTAATTATATAAAATTACACAGGAAAAACCAATGACATTTTTAATAAACATTCACTTTTGGAAAAACCTATGATATACTATTCATACAAATTATAATCGTTACATGCATCGTAATATAAAAATATTTATTATTAAGATATAGTGTTAAATGTACAGGGGGAAATTATGATTAAAAAGGAAATGATTGCCATGCTGCTGGCAGGCGGTCAGGGAAGCCGATTGGGCGTATTGACCTCTAAGGTCGCCAAACCGGCGGTATCGTTTGGGGGAAAGTATCGTATTATTGATTTCCCGCTCAGTAACTGCATTAATTCCGGAATTGATACAGTTGGGGTATTGACACAGTATCAGCCTTTGAGGTTAAATACACATATTGGAATCGGTATTCCCTGGGACCTGGACAGAAATATCGGCGGCGTGACGGTTCTGCCGCCCTATGAAAAGACAATCAACAGCGAATGGTACACCGGCACGGCAAACGCGATTTACCAGAATATGGAGTATATGGAAAGCTTTCACCCGGAATATGTCCTGATTCTTTCGGGGGACCATATATATAAGATGGATTACGAGGTGATGCTGGGGTTCCACAAAGCAAAGAACGCTGAAGTGACAATAGCGGTTATGCCTGTTCCCATGGAGGAGGCAAAACGTTTTGGAATTATGATTACTGATGAGAACAGGAGAATTACTGATTTCGAGGAAAAGCCTGCCAATCCCAGGAGTAATCTTGCATCCATGGGTATTTATATATTTAACTGGAAAACATTAAGGGAAGCCCTGCTTACAAACGCACAGCAGCCGGGACTTGACTTCGGTAAGCATATCATTCCCTACTGCCATGGCAAAGGAAATTCGCTCTATGCCTATGAGTTTAACGGGTATTGGAAGGACGTGGGAACCTTAAATTCCTATTGGGAGGCCAATATGGAATTGATAGATATTGTTCCTGAGTTCAACCTGTATGAAGAGTACTGGAAAATCTATACCAAAAGTGAAATTCTGCCGCCACAATATGTTGCGGAAGGCTCCGTTGTGGAGAGGAGTATCATAGGGGAAGGCTCCGACATCTATGGCCGGGTGTATAATTCTGTAATTGGCTGCGGCGTCACGATTGGGAAGGAGACGATTGTCAGGGATTCTATTATCATGAATAATACACGGATAGGGGAGGGATGCGAACTCTACAAAGTGATAGCGGCAGAAAATGTCAGAATCGAGAATCATGTTAAAATGGGATTTGGGGAGGAAGTACCCAATGAGACGGACCCGCACATCTACAATAGCGGAATCGTTACTGTAGGCGAGATGAGTGTTATACCGGCAGACGTCACGGTAGGAAAGAACACCTGTATATTCGGAGCAACTTCCAGAGAAGACTATACGGATAATTATCTTGCGTGCGGAAAAACATTGATTAAGGCGGGTGATGAGCATTGAGGGCGATTGGTATAATTTTAGCTGGAGGAAGCAGCTACAGAATGAAAGAGCTTTCTCAGAAGAGAGCCGTGTGTGCGATGCCTGTTGCAGGAAGCTACCGGAGCATTGATTTTGCTTTAAGCAATATGACAAATTCCCATATTCAGAAGGTGGCGGTATTTACGCAGTATAATGCCGGGAGTTTAAACGAGCATTTAAACTCTTCTAAATGGTGGGACTTTGGGCGTAAACAGGGAGGGCTGTACGTATTTACTCCCGCGATTACCGCTGAAGGAAGCTTCTGGTACAGAGGGACGGCGGACGCCATTGCGCAAAATCTTTCTTTTCTTAAAAACTGCCATGAACCATATGTGGTAATTACCTCCGGCGACTGTGTTTACAAGATGGACTATAACAAACTGCTGGAATACCATATCGAGCGAAAAGCGGATATTACCGTGGTATGCAAGGATATGGGAGAAAACGTCAATGTGGAGCGATTCGGAACGGTTAAAATGAATGAGGAAAGCCGCATTGAGGAATTTGAAGAAAAGCCGGTAATGGCCAAGTCCAACACCATTTCCTGTGGTATTTATGTAATCAGAAGACGTCAGCTCATAGAAATGATAGAAAAAAGCGCACAGGAGGAACGATATGATTTCGTTAAGGACATTTTAATCCGCTACAAAAATATGAAAAGAATCTATGGATACAAGCTGAAGGGTTATTGGAGAAACATAGCTTCTGTGGAAGACTATTTTGACACAAACATGGATTTTCTGAAAGCTGAGACAAGAGACTATTTCTTTAAGCAGTATCCGGATATTTATTCCAAAGTTGATGATTTGCCGCCGGCAAAGTATAACGCGGGGGCAAGAATCAAAAACAGTCTTATTTCCAGCGGCTGTATTGTAAACGGAGTCGTGGAGGACTCTGTCATCTTCAAAAAAGCTTACATTGGAAATAACTGTTATATCAAGAATTCCATTATTTTAAATGATGTGTATATCGGAGACAACACTCACATTGAAAATTGCATCGTAGAAAGCCGTGATACAATCAGAGCGAATTCTTATCATGCAGGAACTGACGGCATTAAGATTGTGCTGGAAAGAAACAACAGATATGTTATTTAATTAAGTATGCGTCTGCAGGCACCGGGGTTTGTACATAATAAAAAGGACGAACTTAAGGGGGACTGAATATGCAAATTACAGATGTACGAGTGAGGAAAATCACGAAAGAAGGCAAGATGCGTGCCATTGTTTCAATTACCATTGATGAAGAATTTGTGATTCATGATATTAAAGTCATAGAGGGAGATAAAGGCCTGTTTATTGCAATGCCCAGCAAAAAGGCAACGGATGGCGAATACAGAGACATCGCTCATCCCATCAACTCGGAAGCCAGAGAGAAAATCCAGAGGATTATTCTGGAGAGGTACGAGAATGCAATACCTGAGCCTGAGTAGGAAAATAAAAGTGAGTTGAGGGACTTTTACAAAGGTTGTCGTAATTCGACAACCTCTTTTTTTGCGCGGGTAAAGGCGGCGGTAATTATTTTTCCGCACTCGATTTTTAAAAAGAAGTGTGTTATTATGGCTTGAGTACAGGCAGGAATACAGTTTGAAAGTAAGGGGAAACTAAAATGTTTATAATAGCGGGACTCGGAAATCCGAAAAGAGAATATGATAATACCAGACATAATATCGGGTTTGACATGATAGACGCAATGGCGGAAAAGTACCATATTTCGGTCAGGAATATTAAAAGCCGGGCTATGACGGGGCAGGGAATCATTACCGGACAGAAAGTGATACTGGTAAAACCGCTTACCTTTATGAATTTGAGCGGGGAGAGCATCCGCCCCCTTGTGGACTACTATAAGATAGACGCGGGACGGGAGCTGATTGTGGTTTCGGATGATATTAATCTGCCGGCCGGCCAGATACGAATCAGGAAAAAAGGAAGCGCCGGCGGGCACAACGGCCTTAAAAATATCATTGCGCAGCTTGGCAGCGAAGAATTTCAGAGAATACGGATTGGCGTGGGCGGGAAGCCGGAAAATTATGATTTGGCGGATTACGTGCTGGGACATTTTACAAAGGAAGAAAAATCCCTGATGGAAAAGACGGTCTCCATGGCTGTGGAAGCGGCGGAGCTGATGCTTATGGGGGATACGGATAAGGCAATGAACGAGTATAATCGAAAGGCAGAAAAGGCATGAGAGTGTTGACGGCCCCCCTTGAGGAACTGGGGGAATTTGAAGAAATTAAAAGGAAACTGCAGGAAAGTACGGCCCACGCGGCTCTGACCGGCTGTGTGGAATCCCAGAAGCTTCATATGGTATACGGCCTTGGAGGCGGCTTCCGGAACAGGCTCATTGTCACCTTCAGCGATTTACGGGTGAAAGAACTGATGGAGGACTACCGCTTTTATGATAAAAACGCGGTGGCATACCCGGCCAGGGATTTGATTTTTTATCAGGCCGACGTTCACGGAAACCAGCTTGTAACAGAGAGAATCAAGTGCCTGCGGCGGATGCTGGAGGGGAAACCGGTTACGGTAATTACCACTTTCAGCAGCCTTATGGCTCCTCAGATTCCGCTTTCGGCCTGGAAGGAGCACCTGCTTTCCGTCAGCGTCAAAGGACAGGCGGACGAAAGAGAGCTTGCGCAGCGGCTGGTGAATATGGGATATGAAAAAAGCTATCAGGTGGAAGTGCCCGGGCAGTTCAGCATCCGGGGCGGGATTGTGGATATTTTTGACCTGACGGAGGAAAATCCCTACCGAATCGAGCTTTGGGGGGACGAGGTGGATTCCATCCGAAGTTTTGACGTTTTAAGCCAGCGTTCCCTGGAAAAGCTTTCCGGCGTTACGATTTATCCGGCGGGTGAAATGCTGCTTTCGGATAAGCGGCTTAAGGCCGGAATGGATAAGATTGAAAAAGAGGGAAAGGCGTTTGCGGAAAAGCTGCGGAAAGATTTTCATACCGAGGAAGCTCACAGAGTAGAAGAGCAGACAGGGGAACTTTTGGAGCAGGTTTACGAATTTCGGAATCTGCTGAATCTGGATTCTTATGTGCACTATTTTTATGAGGATACCGTGTCTTTTCTGGATTTGTTTGACAAGAGCAAAACATGCGTTTTTGTGGATGAACCGGCCAGAGTGAAAGAACACGCCGACGCGGTGGAGCTGGAATTTCGGGAAAGTATGGCGCATCGTCTGGAAAAAGGCTATCTGCTTCCCGGACAGATGGATTTGCTCTATTCCGTGGAGGAGGTTGCGGCGAAAATGGAGCGGGGACGGACGGTGGCCTTGTCCGCTCTGGATGCAAAAAATCCGTTTTTTAAGGCTGACAGGAAAGCGGATATTCCGGTGAAAAGCATTTCTTCCTATAACAACAGTTTTGAAACCCTGATACAGGATTTAAAGCGCTATAAAAAGAACGGCTACAGGGTTCTTTTATTGTCAGGCTCCCGTACCAGAGCGGCAAGGCTGGCCGCGGATTTGCAGGAGCAGGAGCTGCCGGCTTTTTATACGGAAAATCCGGACAGAGAGCTAAAGGCCGGAGAAATTATGACCTTTTACGGCCGGGTGTTAAAGGGATTTGAATATCCCCTGCTTAAGTTTGCGGTTATTTCGGAAAGCGATATTTTCGGGGCCGATAAAAAGAAAAAGAAGAAGCGCAAAATTTACGAAGGAAGCAAAATCAATGATTTCAATGAGCTTAAGGTGGGGGACTACGTGGTCCATGAAAATCATGGATTGGGCGTTTACCGGGGCATAGAAAAAGTTGAGGTTGAGAAGGTCGTAAAGGACTATATCAAAATTGAGTATCAGGACGGCGGAAATCTGTACGTGCTTGCCACCGGCCTTGACGTTATTCAGAAATATGCTTCCGCCGATGCCAAACGTCCTAAGCTCAACAAGCTGGGGACACAGGAATGGAACCGTTCAAAGAAAAAAGCCCAGGAAGCCGCCGGAGAGGTGGCAAAAGATTTGGTGGAGCTGTATGCGGCCAGACAGAATAAAACCGGATTCCAGTACGGGCCGGATACCGTGTGGCAGAGAGAGTTTGAGGAAATGTTTCCCTTTGAGGAGACGGAAGGACAGCTTCTTGCCATCACCTCCGCCAAAGAAGATATGGAGAGCACCCGGATTATGGATAGGCTCGTCTGCGGGGACGTGGGCTATGGCAAGACGGAAATCGCCATCCGGGTGGCTTTCAAGGCAGTGCAGGAGGGAAAGCAGGTGGTATATCTGGTTCCCACCACAATCCTTGCCCAGCAGCATTACAATACCTTTGTCCAGAGAATGAAGGATTTTCCTGTGCGCGTGGATTTGCTGTCCCGATTCCGTACCGCCTCGGAGCAGAAAAAAACCATAGAGGATTTGAAAAAAGGATTGGTGGATATTGTAATCGGAACCCACAGGGTGCTTTCCGCTGACGTCGTCTATAAGGATTTGGGGCTTCTCATTATTGACGAGGAGCAGCGTTTCGGCGTGCGCCATAAGGAAAAAATCAAGCAGATGAAGGAAAATGTGGATGTGCTGACGCTTACGGCAACGCCGATTCCCCGAACCCTTCATATGAGCCTTGTGGGGATTCGGGATATGAGCGTGCTGGAAGAGGCGCCTAACGACAGGATGCCCATCCAGACCTATGTGATGGAATACAACGAGGAGATGGTCAGGGAGGCCATTGTAAGAGAGCTGTCCAGAAAAGGACAGGTTTATTATGTATATAACAGAGTGCACAATATTGCGGATACTGCCGCCGTCATCCAGAAACTGGTGCCGGAGGCGGCGGTGGCATTTGCCCACGGTCAGATGAGCGAGCGGGAGCTTGAGAACATTATGTACGATTTTATCAGCGGGGAAATCGACGTTTTGGTTTCCACAACGATTATCGAGACAGGACTGGATATTCCCAATGTAAATACCATCATTGTCCATGATTCCGACCGCATGGGGCTTTCCCAGCTCTACCAGCTAAGGGGGCGGGTAGGACGCAGCAACCGCACGGCCTATGCCTTTCTTATGTATAAACGGGATAAGATGTTAAAGGAGATAGCGGAAAAGAGACTGTCCGCCATCAAAGAGTTTACGGAGCTTGGCAGCGGCTTTAAGATTGCCATGCGGGATTTGGAAATCCGCGGGGCAGGCAATTTATTAGGGGCAAGGCAGCACGGACATATGCAGGCCGTGGGCTATGATTTGTACTGCAAAATGCTCAATGAGGCGGTGAAGAATTTAAAGGGAATCAGCGTTGCGGAAGATTTCAACACCACTGTGGATTTGGATGTGGACGCCTTTATCCCGCCCGCCTATATTTTTAATGAAATACAGAAACTGGATATCTACAAGCGGATTGCCGGAGTGGAGAACCAGGCGGAATGCGACGACATGAAGGAGGAGCTTCTGGACCGTTTTGGAGAAGTGCCCGGAGAAGTGCAGAATTTATTCAGGATTGCCATGATTCGGGTGAGCGCCCACAGGCTTTATATGACGGAAGTAAGAGGCCGGGGCGGTGAAATCCGGTTTACCTTTAAGCCTGATGCAAGGATTATGCCGGAGAGAATCCCGGAAATACTCAAGATGTATGATAAACTGTCCTTTAACCATAAAGGAACGCCGTTTTTCCTGTTCCGGTATAAGAAGTGCGGAATCGTGGAGAAGGACGCCCAGATGCTGCTGAGCTTTACGGAGCAGCTATTGGTGTCGATGGGGAAGGTGCTGGTGGAGGAATAGCGGCCAACGCTTCAAAACTATTTGTTTTTTATCTGTGCCATAGTATATACTATAAAAGTAAGATACAAAATCTAAAAGGAGGAAAGATTATGTCAACCTTAGAAAAAGCAATAGGATTATTGCAGGAAATGCCACAAAACAAATTGGAGGCTGTATATATGTATATACGTTTTGTAAATGCACAGATTGATAATAATGACAGATTAGCATTAATAGAAAAAGAAACTAATATATTTGAAGGTGTTGCCTCCGAAAATGCTACTGAAAAAAATTTAGTAGAAAAAAGGCAACAAGGGTTTCAGGGGATTATGTCATTCGCTGGAACATTACCGGAAGATTTTGATTATAAGCAAGAGCTTGAGAATGCAAGGGAGGAGAAATATGCCCGTTTTATTTGATACAAATATTATACTCGATGTACTGGAAAAACGGTTTCCTTTTTATGATGCATCCAAATCCGTTCTGGAGCGCTGTGTCTCCGGTGAAATTACCGGCTATATTGCGTTGCACTCTATATCAAATCTTTTTTATATTTTGAGAAAACGATATTCTGCGGCGGACAGACGAAAGCTTATTCTTGATATTCTTAATTTACTGCAAATAGCCAATGCCGACCACGAAGGTGTTCGAAGTGCCTTGCAGAGAGAAGATTTTTCCGATTTTGAAGACTGCCTTCAGGATGAATGCGCAAAGCAAATTCATGCTGACTATATCGTTACCCGAAACATAAATGATTTTTCTGTATCGGTCATACCCGCCGTTCTTCCGGAGGATATGCTTAAAATTCTTGATAAAATAAAATTAGACGATAAACTTATGGAGGAGGGCGCGCTTTAATTTAACGCATAAGCCCTCCGCACGATTTCCTCAATCCGTTCCTCCTCCACATAAATATTAGCAGGGTTATATTTTTCAATTAAGTATATCATGGCCTCTTTGGAAGTGATTCCGTTGGAGGCTTTGATAATCCACTGGTGCTGGTCTTTCTCCAAAAGTTCGTAGGCGCCGCTTTCCTGCCAGAGGGGAGGCAGGCCCTCAAACTCCAGCTTCAGGGAAAACCCGTCGTTATACCTGGTACGGAAATCGTTAAGCGTGCCGTCAAAAAGCTTTTGCCCCTGGTCAATCATAATCAGCCTGTGGCATACTTCTTCAATATCATCCATGTCGTGGGTAGTCAGAATAATGGTGGTGTTTTTTTCGGCATTGATATTTTTAAGGGCTTTCCGCAGAACTTTCTTGCTTGTCACGTCCAGGCCGATAGTAGGCTCGTCCAGATACAGCACGTCCGGGTCGTGGAGAAGGGCAATTGCGATATTTGCTTTCATCTTCTGGCCGAGACTGAGCTGGCGCACGGGTTGGTTGATAAAATCCTTCATATCAAAAAGTTCCGTAAAATAGTCACAGTTTTTCTGAAATTTTGCTTTTGGAATGGAGTAGAGGCTTTCGTAAAGCTCAAAAGTATCGGATATAGGCAAATCCCAGTAAAGCTGGGAGCGCTGTCCGAACACAACGCCGATATGTCTGGCGTTTTCTTTTCTGTCCCTGTAAGGAATAATGCCGCCAACCGTAACAAGCCCGCCGGTGGGAATTAAAACGCCGGAAAGCATCTTGATGGTGGTGGATTTTCCGGCTCCGTTGGGGCCGATATACCCTACTATTTCCCCTTTCTCAAGGGAAAAGGAGATATACCAAACAGCTTTTTTCACTTTGTATTCCCGGTGAAAGAGCGATTTTACCGCGCCGGAAATTCCTTTCCCGGAAATGGCGATTTGGTATTCTTTGCTTAGATTTTTCACTTCGATAAAGCTCATATTTTCCTCGTTTCTGTTACATTGCTGTCCGCGTGGGTGAAAGTCTTGTTTTTGCAAATTTCGTCAGGACCCCGTACTCTTATAATGGGAAAGCCCCCGGTTCCACATGAGAATACTTAAGATAAACACAAGCAGTCCCACCAGAGGGCTTAAACCGGGTAAAACCGCCGGATATCCATCCGGAATCGATTTGCCAAGCAAAGCGGAGGCCGGATAGAAATTGATAAATGCAAAGGGAAGCAGGAAAGTTAAAATAAACTGAATCCCTTTTGGAAAAATGGTAATCGGGTAGTTGGTAAACTGTTTCATATCCCACAGCAGAAAATCCATTACGGGATTACTTCCAACGGTAAAAAAGCTCATGGTGGAGGAAGCAATCAGGGAGGCAGCCTGAACCATGGAACCGCCGAGCACCATCAAAACCAGAAGCAGGATATTGGAAAGAGAGGGCGCATAGTGGAGCCTTGAAAGGGCAATTACAATGATGACGAGGGAAATCGTAAAGTGGCTTATGTATCCCACATTGTATCCGGCGGAAAACACCTCATGGAGAAAGGGATGTATGGGCTTTGTCAGGGAAGCGTCGAACTCCCCGGAACGGATGCGCCGGGAGAGGCCCGAGGAAAAATTAAAGAAAAAGGACGCGCCCAGGGCATAGGACATTAGCGACAGTCCATACAGAACCATGACCTCCGCGCCGTTCCAGCCGTCCAGCAAATCAAAACCGGAAACAAGAATATACAGCGAAAGAAAAGTGGAGCCGTAACAAATCCACTGCCCCACAATACCGGCCAGATAGGTACCCCTATAGGCCATTTCCCGGCGCATTGCCACCCGGAAAAAAGAAGAAAACAGTTTAAAAAAATCTTTCATTATGCAATGGCCTCCTTTCCTCAGCCGCCGTTGACGGTTAATCTCTTTACAGCCATCTGCCACATGCATCTGTCCAGAACATTTAAAACAACCAGCCAGAAAAGCGCCATCAGGACAGGCAGCCATGCTTCCCTGGCCGGCGTTTTTCCCAAAAAGAAATTTATCGGTTCAAAGGTCATATAGCGGAAAGGAAGAAAGAAGCTCAACTTTTTCAGAAATTCCGGGTAGAACCAGATGGGAATCATGGTGCCGCCGAAAATTCTTTCAAACCCCATCAAATAAAATTCTATAAACCAGCATCTCTGGAGCCAGAATGCCAGAAGCCCGGCCAGATAGGTCACTTCAAACATCAGAAGAATACCGAGAAAAGCGGATACGACGAACAGCAAAAAGGAATGCAAATCCGGGATGGAAACTCCCTTAACGAAAAATGCGCTGATGATTAAAACAGGAATCGTGCGGGTTAATGTGCCGTAGGTATTTTTTCCAAGGGCGCTTGTCAGCAGGTAGGTTTTGTAGGACATGGGCCGAAGAAGTTCCATGGATATGGTTCCGTCTATCATGGAGTTTTCAATAATAGCGGCCACGTTTGTGCGGGTCAGCTCCAGCATAAAGGAGTTGATGATTACATACAGCAGCATATCGGAAAAGCTGGTGTCCTGTCGCACTCCTGCGCCCAGGAGTGCTTTCCATAAAAACACCTGCATGAAAAAACCAAGCAGAGAGCCGGCGACGCCAGAGAGCGTCGCCGCCCGGTAAATGGTTTCCGATTTTAAAGATTTTTTAAATACAATCCAGTATTTATTCATTAGTTAAGTTTTTCCTTACACTTCTTGACAATAGCCGCCATCTCGCCCCATTTTTCTTCCATATCCGCTACCAGCTTAAACTGGGTTCTGGCTCTGTCCAGATTATGTCCGTCCCTGTGGATTTTGAAGTAAACGTCGCCGTCCAGAAAATCAGCCAGGAAGCGTATGCCGCACTCGTAAGTCATAAGCTTGGCCCCCATGGGAAGCATTTCAATTTCCAAGTCTGTAAGGCTTCCGGCACAGCCCTCCAGATAGCCCATGGTGAAGGCTTCAAATAAACTCAAATCCATCTCGATTTTGCTTAAGTCCTTTTCGTCCTCCGCGCCGGTGCTGGCTCCGAAACGGATGGAATCGCCGAAATCATAATGGGAAAGGCCGGGCATCACCGTATCCAGGTCAATAATGCAGAGGGCCTTTTTGGTAGCGGCGTCAAACAGGATATTGTTCAGCTTGGTGTCGTTATGGGTTACTCTTAAGGGGAGCTTCCCTTCCTTTAAGAGATTCGTCAGTACGGCGGTATCCTTTTCTCTTTCCAGGGCAAAGGCGATTTCTTTTTCCGCCAGCTTCGCCCTGCCCAGCTTATCCCTGTCCACTGCCGCCTTAAAATCCAGAAAACGTGAGGGCGTGTTATGGAAGTTGGGGATGGTTTCATACAGGGTATGCGCGGGGAAATCGGATAAAAGCCTTTGAAAATTGCCAAAAGCGACAGCGCTGTCATAAAAGTCCTTTTTACTTTCCACCTGTTCCAGGCACAGAGTGTTTTCTATAAATAAGAGTACTCTCCAGAAGTTATGGCTGTCATCCTCGTAATAACACCCGCCGTCTGCCGTTCTTACCGGATTGAGGGTTTCCCGGTCAGGGTCGCCGCCGTTTGCAGCGATAATTTTCCGCAGATATTCGGTTACATGGACCATATTTTCCATGAGCTGCTGCGGGTTTTTAAATATGTTGTGATTCATTCTCTGAAGGATATAATGCTTTTCGCCGCCGGAGGGCGTTTCGTATGTAAGCAAAAAGGTATCGTTGATGTGGCCATTTCCGTAAGGCTGCTTTTCTTTCAGAGAGCCTTCTAAGGCAAACTGCGCGATTGCGTTTTCAATGATGGCGTCGGTCAGGTTATTCATGGTATTATCCTTTCGTTTCTTTCGCTGTTAAAAAGTAGTAAATATATTATACCCGTACCGTATGGCAGGGGCAAGGTTTTATTTAAAAATGCCTATATCCAAAAAGAATGAAATAGTGTAAAATAAAAATCGGACATGTTTTTTACGAAAGATGCGGAGGGATAAGAGAAATGGACATATTCAGTGTGCTGACCATGGTGGGAGGGCTTGCGCTTTTTCTGTATGGTATGGATGTGCTTGGGGACGGCCTTAAGAAGGTGTCCGGCGGTAAACTGGAAATCATTCTGGAAAAGCTCACGTCCAACAAATTAATGGCGATTCTGCTGGGAGCGGGCGTAACGGCGGTTATTCAGTCGTCGTCGGCTACGACGGTTATGGTAATCGGTTTTGTCAATTCCGGTATTATGAAGCTTTCACAGGCGGTAGGCGTCATCCTCGGGGCAAACGTGGGTACTACCGTGACGGCCTGGCTCCTGAGCCTGACAGGGCTTGAGGGCTCCAGTCTGGTGCTCCAGCTTCTTAAGCCTTCCTCCTTTTCCCCTATACTTGCGATTGTGGCTGTTATTATTTTAAGCATGAGCAAAAAAGGAAAACATAAAGATGTGGCTACCATTATGATTGGCTTTGCCGTTTTGATGATTGGAATGGACACCATGTCGAATGCGGTGAAGCCATTGGCGGAAATACCGGAATTTACCAATATCCTGCTTATGTTCTCCAACCCTGTGTTGGGAATGTTAATCGGACTTGTGCTGACGGCAATCATGCAGTCGTCTTCCGCGTCTATCGGTATTTTACAGGCAATGTGCGTTTCCGGCGCGGTAAGCTATTCCACGGCGATTCCCATTATTATGGGACAGAACATCGGCGACTGCGTGGCGGCGCTTCTTTCCAGTGCCAGCGCGGGAAGGATGGCGAAAAGAGCGGCGTTTGTAAACCTTTACTATAAAATTATCAAGGCGGCAGTCTTTATGGCTGTTTTCTATGCATTAAACGCGTTCCTTCATTTTGCGTTTCTGGGAAAACCGGCCAGCGCGCTGGGAGTTGCCGTTATTCATACGGCGTTTAATGTGGTATCCGTAATTTTGATTTATCCTTTTACACAGGTTCTGGAGAAGCTTGTCTATCTGACCATTCCGAAAAGCGACGCGGAAAATCAGGCCCAGGAAGCAGTGGGGAGAGAAATCCAGATACTGGATTCCCGTTTCTTAAGCCGTCCGGGTCTTGCCCTTGAACATTGTAAAAACGCTGCGATTGACATGGCGAATCTGGCCAGAGAAAGCCTGTTTTTATCCATTCAGCTTTTGGAATCGTTCGATAAAAAAGCGGCGGATAAGGTAATAGAACTGGAAGAGCTGGTTGACAATTACGAGGATGAGCTTGGCTCGTATCTGGTGAAGTTAAGCAGCAAGCATCTTACGGAAAAGGACAGCCAGGAGATTTCTGTTCTGCTTCACAGCATTGGAGATTTTGAAAGAATTTCAGACCATGCCATCAACATTATGGAATCCGCGGAGGAAATGCATGAGAAAAAACTGTATTTCTCCAGAAAAGCGGAGGAAGAATTAAAGATATTTACGGAAGCGATTAAGGATATCGTCAATACTACCGTTCAGGTATTCCAGAAGGAAGATTTGAAGCTGGCCGCTATGGTGGAGCCTATGGAGGAAGCGGTTGATAATCTGAACTCCGAGATTAAGAAAAGGCATGTCAAAAGGCTGCGCAAGGGAAAGTGTACTATCGAGATGGGATTTGTTCTCTCCGATATTACCACCAATTACGAGAGAGTGTCGGACCACTGCTCCAATATCGCGTTGTGCCTGCTTCAGTTGAATGAAGAAAATTTCGGTACGCATGGTTTTCAGGACAGTATGTCCGTTAAGGACAACGCCGCGTTTACGGCGGAGGTTAATCGTCTGAAAGAGCATTACCAGCTTCCGTAAGAAAAGCCGGCGCCGTCTGGTTTAAATGTTGCTGTCTGCTCATATAAGTCCGTTTTATTGGACATACAAAATGTTATTCTGATTACAGATGAAAAATCAGAATAACAGGAGGCATGTTTATATGAAAGGATATTATGTGAGCAACGGATACATGGGAATGGTTAACGGCAGTTATATGCTTTTTGCAAGCGAGGAAGATTATATGGAATATGTGAATAATTAAGCGGTGAAATTAGCCGGAGGATTGATATATGGCTGAAAGAGTGGGAAGATGGGCGCTTTCTCAGCCCGCGGAGCAGCTTGCGCCATGGCTTTTGGGTAAGCTTCTGTGCAGAAAAAGCGCCGGAGGAATCCTCAGATACAGAATTATGGAAACAGAGTGCTACTGCGGCGAGGAAGATACTGCCTGCCACGCCAGCAAAGGAAAGACTAAGAGGACGAAGATACTCTATGAAAAGGGCGGTACTGCATATATCTATCTTTGTTACGGAATCCATTCGCTTTTCAACGTGGTGAGTGGAGAGGAGGGCCACCCGGAAGCTGTGCTTGTGCGGGGCGTGTCCGGCTATAACGGGCCGGGGAAGCTGACCAGGGCCATGGAAATTGACCGGTCGCTTAACGGGGAAGATATGGTAACCTCCGATTTGCTGTGGATAGAGGATGACGGGTACAAGCCGCAATATGTCAGGGCCAAAAGAGTGGGAATTGATTACGCCACGGAAAAGTACAGGGATATTCTCTGGCGGTTTATTGCAGACGACGGGAAGTATAAACCGGTATAAGGCTTTTGTGCCTGTCCGGGAATGGCCGGGGACTGGAGAGGTTGGCGGATAATGCTTGAAATAATTTACGGCACAGGAAACGGTGCGAAAATTTCTTATATGGAAGAAACATTAAAAAACCTTCCCGTAAGAATCGTCGGCTTACATCAGGCGGCGGAAAAAGAGGGAATTATTCTTCCTGATATAAAGGAAACAGGGGAAAATCCTCTTGAAAACGCAAGGCTGAAAGCGGAAGGATATTTCCGTGTGTTCGGGAAACCTGTGTTTTCCTGCGACAGCGGGATTTATCTGTGGAATTATACCACAAAAGAACCGCTTCCGGAGAAGGAACAGCCGGGAATCCACATCCGGGGAAACGGGGAAAGACGCCTTGGGGATGAGGAGCTGCTTGCCTATTACATCGGACTGGTGAAAAAATACGGTCAGGTCTGCGGAAGATTCAAAAACGGTATTTGCTTTATATGGAACGGGCAGCAGCGAAAGGAAAGCATGTCGGAGAGCATGTGGGGAGAACCGTTTCTGTTAACGGACAAGCCCCATGAAAAACGGGTGGAAGGTTTTCCGGTTGACAGGATTTCTCTTGATATTTCTACAGGAAAGTACCTTTACGATTTGGAGGAGGATTCCGAGGGCGAAGAGGCGCAGAACAGGGGATTTGAGAATTTTTTCAGGGAGTGCCTGACCGGGTGGGGGCTTATCTGAGTACAGGAGACAGGAAGATAAAGGGAAAAGGACTGTATCCGCACATGACATCAGTTTTGGCGGCGGCGGGCTGTGCGATGAATTACAGCTTTTCACAGAAATTGACGTAATTTATACTTAAGTTAAAAATCCCGGCATCTGTTTATGAAACTGCGGTTTTGCGGTTTGCGGGAGGAAAAGAATTTACGAGGTGAAAGGTTGATTATGCAGGAAGTAATGGATAAGAAGACAGAACAAATGGTTTCACACATGATGCTGGACATGGGCGTACCCGCTCATTTAAAGGGATACAGATATGTCAGGGCGGCGGTACTGATGGCGGAAGAGGACATGAAAGTGGTGGGAAGCGTCACAAAGCTGCTTTATCCGGAAATAGCAAAGAGGTATAATACCACTGACGGAAAGGTGGAGAGAGCTATCCGAAACGCCATAGAGATTTCATGGGAGAGAGGAAATAAAAAGACTTTCGAGCAGTTATTCGGATATTGCGCGGAAAGCGGTCAGGGCAGACCGACCAACAGCGAATACATAGCGGCAATTGCCGACTGCATCAGAATGCAGGTAAATCAGGAAAATCAAAAAGAAGAAAAATAACAGGAGGACTACAATGGATAAGCCAGCTATATGCGGAGGAGAACCGGTACGGGATACGAAAATATTTTACGGACATCAGTATATTGATGACGCGGATATTCAGGCGGTGGTGGAGGTATTAAAGAGCGATACCATTACCTGCGGTCCCAAAATCACGGAGCTGGAAGAAAAGCTGTGCCGGATAACCGGAGCGAAATATGCGGTTGTATGCAGCAACGGAACCGCGGCTTTGCATATGGCCTGTATGGCGGCAGGGGTCAGCGAGGGGGACGAGGTGATTACCACACCCATTACTTTTGCCGCGTCCGCGAACTGCGCGCTCTACTGTGGGGCGAAGCCGGTTTTTGCAGATATCAATGAGGAAACCTATAATATTGACCCGGAAATGGTGGGCAAATTAATAAGTAGCAGGACGAAAGCGGTGGTGGCTGTGGATTATACGGGGCAGTCGGCGCAGCTCGACGAGCTTTTAGACCATTGCCGTGAGAATAACCTTGTACTCATAGAAGACGGCGCTCATGTAATAGGTACAAGATATAAGGGAAAGTGTAACGGCTCGATTGCGGACATGACGACATTAAGCTTCCACCCCGTAAAAACCGTGACCAGCGGGGAGGGCGGCGCCGTTCTCACAAACAGTGAAGAATACTATGAAAAGCTACTGCTTTACCGTACCCATGGAATTACAAAAGACGTTGCGAAGATGGAAAATGAGCCGGACGGTCCTTGGTATTACGAGCAGACAACGCTTGGAATGAATTACCGCATGACGGATATACAGGCGGCGCTTTTAATCAGCCAGCTTGATAAGCTCCCTCTTTTTATAAAAAGAAGAAAAGAAATCGTAAGGACTTACAACGAGGCGTTTTCAAAACTGCCTCAGATTATTGTGCAGAAAGAAATCCCGGAATCGGATACCACGAGGCATTTATATATTCTGCGGCTTAATCTGTCAAAACTGACCATAGACAGAAGACAGTTTTTTGAGGCGCTCGCTGCGGAGAATATCTGTTGTAACGTGCATTATATTCCGACCTATTATTTCCCCTATTATCAGAGATTAGGCTATGAAAAAGGATTGTGCCCGAAGGCGGAGAAGCTCTACGAGGAGATAATCAGTCTGCCGCTTTATTATGCCATGACGGATAAGGACGTGCAGGATGTAATCTGCGCGGTGACGAAGATTGCAAATTATTACGGGACAAAGCAGGAAGGCTGACGAAATGAAATTAAGCGTAATTGTACCCGTTTATAATATGGCGTCAGAGGAAAAGCTGAACTGGTGTATGGACAGCCTTGTAAATCAGACCGTTTCCGATTATGAAATCATTGCGGTGGATGACTGTTCTACCGACAATTCGCTGGAAATACTCCATGATTATGAGCGGAAATATCCTGAAAAGGTGAGGGTAGTCGCTTCGCCTGTCAATAAAAAGCAGGGCGGGGCCAAAAATCTGGGGCTTGGCCGGGCAAAGGGTGAATGGATTGGATTCATTGACAGCGACGACTGGGTCACGCCTGATTTTTACGAAAGGCTCCTTGGGCTTGCGGAGGAGACCGGAGCGGATATGGTGGGCTGCGATTATCATCTGACGGACGAGCACAGCATGAAAATCGGTCAGGTGGTGCATAACAATAAGAAGTCGCAGACAGGAGCTTTGACAAAGGAAAAATACAAATCGCTGATTCTTGACAGCGGCAGCCTTGTGGTGAAGATTTATAAAAGGCATATTATTCTGGATTACCCTAACCGGTTCCCGGAAAATATTTTTTATGAGGATAATGCCATCAGCAATTCCTGGATGCTCAGAGCAAAGCGCTTTGAATATCTGGAAGAGCCTCTTTACTATTATTACCAGCACGATACTTCCACTGTGCATACCATCACGAAAAAACGGTGTCAGGACAGGATGGAAGCGGCCAGAGTGATGGTGAGAGAAGCCGGAGAATTCGGATATCTGGAGGAATATTATCCTGAGATAGAAAGCAGCTTTACCACATTGTTTTATGTAAATACGCTGTTTACCTATATGGCAGGCGTGAAAAAGAAAGAGTATGGTTTTGTGAAGGCTCTTGGCCGGGAGATGAGGGAAACCTTTCCGGGATTTATGGAAAATTCCTATTATCAGGAGAGGGTTCACGCGGAAGAGCAAAAGCTGATTAAAATGCATATGAAATCAACGCTGTATTTTATGACATACTATAAGATACTGTGGGGTTATAGAAATTTCAGAAAGAAACTGCAGAAAAAACGCGGCTGACCCGGAAAAGGCGTCAGCCGTTTTTGCGAAATTCCAGGGGCGTACGCCCTGTTACTTTTTTAAAAATTTTGGAGTAGTAAGCCAGCGTATTGAAACCGCAGCTTAAAGCGGCTTCCGTGACGGTCATGTTTTTCCGCAGAAGCTCCATGCTGGCATA
>CAJTMZ010000050.1:23093-27645 GCA_910577445.1 uncultured Lachnospiraceae bacterium
GTATTTCGTCAGGTATTCTATGGGGGATTCTCCCAGAAATTCCTGATAAATTTTATTGCAGCTACTGCGGGAGACCCCGCCTATTCTGGCAAGGTCGGAGATGTCGATATCTTCCGCGTAATGCTCCTGCATAAAGGTAATCATCTGCTTTAATATTTTAATATGGGAAGCGTTTTTGGGGTTTCTTGCGGTATCCTCCTGATTGCCGCATAATTCCCGGACAAAAAGCTTTAAAATATGGAACAGCACAATAAGAGCGTCAAGCTCAAAAGATTCCGGGCGTTCGTGGCAGAGCCGGAAAGCATCTTCAATCAGCCCGCAGGCTTCCATATGCCAGTGGGATGAGCCGTCGAGAACCACCGCGTCGGGAGCAAACCGGATAATATTTTTGATATACCTGCTGATATATTCCGCATGGTCGCCAAAGACATGGGGGCTGATGAGCAGGATGCGGGAAAAATATTCCTCGCTGTGGATTGTGCTGTGCAGAGCGTTTGGCTTGACGAAAATAGCCTGCCGCTCCCATACGGAATAGCACTTCCCGTTGATGGCGTAGATGACGGAGCCGCGCTCCACAATGGATATCTCCATTTCATAATGCCAGTGATACGGGTAATCGGAAGACTGATAGGTTTTGGCATCATCCCATAAAGCCTGAACGGGAAAAGAACCTCGTTCATGCCGGACGTTCTGGGAAAGGTCATAGTTAATATCTGGCAGTATTTTATCCATGGATTCCGCTCCGAAAAATACAAAAATATAAAAAAATGATACAAAAGTTATAGCACAGGAAAATGGAAAATGCAATAATGTAGCTTACAATTTACCGGAGAAAAAATCCACAAAAATTCAGGATTATGTATTCTCGAAAGGAAGGGGTTCCAAATGAAGGAGCGTCGGATATTTATAAGGTTTTGTGTGCTGCAGGCTGCCTATTGGTCTTTTTTTGCCGCATTCCCGGGCTATATTTCTGCTTTTGCGCTTTCCCAGGGGGTCAGCACGTCGCTGCTTGGCGTGATTCTTGCCGCCAATATGCTCTGCGCCCTGTCAGGCTCGCTGGTCTGGGGGAGATGGGTGGATAAAAACGGGGCCAGCAGAAAGTTTTATCTGCTGGGAAACGGCGTGGCGCTTTTTTTGTGCCTGCTCCTGTATTTCTTTGGGAGGAGTCCGCTGGTTTTACTGATTACTTATTCGCTTTTCGGGTTTATGACAGGCCCTATTCCCACCACGCTTGACGCGTGGGTGATAACGGCGTTTCCCCAGAGGTCCGATGCGGCGGCCCGCTCACGGGCCTTCGGTACGCTGGGATTTGCTGTCGTAATGCTTCTTATGGGACAGTTGATTGTCAGGTTCGGCTATGGGGCGATGCCCGCTGCTGCCCTGTTTTTTATGGCTGTCAATTTCATTGTCGCGCCTTTTCAGCCGAAAGGCAGAGCGCAGGCAGAAATCGGCGAAAGCGGAACGGAAATCGCGCCGGCGCAGGAAAATCCCCGTCAGCTTCTTTCCTCAAGACGTTATGTGCTTATGGCGGCGGCGGGGTGTTTTTTACCGGCATGGCGATTTCGCCGATAAATACAATGAAGCTCGTGCTTCTTGAAAATGTGGGCGGCGACGTTTCCGTTTTGGGATGGGATTCCTTTATCGGGTGCATGATTCAGGCTCCGTTTCTGATGCTTGCGGGAAAAATGCGGCATGTGCGTTCGGATATGCGTCTGCTTACCGGAGCAGGGTTCGCGATGCTGTATGCCCTGTTCGTGATTCAGGCGGGCAATCCCCTTGGGGTGATTATGGGTACCATATGCAACAATATTTCTTTTGGTATCCTTTTCCCCACTATGCGGGAAATGACGGAGGAAAGCGTAAGCAGCGGCCTGCGGAATACAGCCCATGGGATTATCGACATTGCTTACGGAAGTCTGGCCGGAATGCTGGCCACGTCTTGGAGCGGGGCAATTCTGGAGCATTCCGGAATTGCCGCAATGGGAAGCATCTGCATTGCGATGCAGACAATCGGTATCAGCTTTTGCTTTGCCATTCTGATGGCGGGGCGGAAAAGAAGAAAGATTTCGGGGCCACCCTGCGCGAGCGGCGTATAAATAGCCGCGGTTTTGGCAGGGGGCGAGATTCTTTTTATATAAGGAAAGAAAGGAAACGGATATAAAAATGAAAGCAGCGATTATCGGCGCCAGCAGAGAGGCGCTTCACACAATCAAAAAAGCGCGGGAGCACGGCCTTTTTATACTGGCTCTGGACGGGGATGCAAGCGCGGCAGGGCTTGCGGCGGCGGATAAAGGGCTTGTGGTGGACATTTCCGATGAAAATGCTGTTACAGAGGCGCTTAGGGCAGAAAAGCCGGATTTTTTGCTGACCGTGCCGATTGGAAGATATCTCACGACCACGGGAGCCGTCAACGATGCGTTGGGGCTTCCCGGAATCAGCAGGGATATGGCGGAGCTGTGTACGGATAAATTCAAATTTCACACAAAGCTAAACGAAATGGGGCTTCGGAAGTGCCGGTGCTATACGGTATTTGGGGATAATCCTGCGCTTGCGTATCCGGCAATTTTAAAGCCCAGATACGGTTCCGGCAGCAGGGGTATTTTTATGCTCTCCGGCAGGGAGCAGCTTCGGGAGGCCCTTGATAAGATTTCCGGCGAGCCTTATGTGCTGGAGGAATGTGTGGCCGGAGAGGAATACGGAGTGGACGCAGCAGTGACAAAGCAGGGTTTTCAGATGATTCTGCTCCGGAAAAAAATAAATACGCCGCCGCCGGCCAGACAGGCGGTGGGATATTTTTCGGTGCTGCCCGGGGATACGTTTTGGCAGCAGGCGGAGGATTATATGGCCCGGGTCATCCGGTGTCTTGGGCTTAAGGAATGCCTGATTCACGCGGATATTATCAGGGGAGAAAATGGGCCCTTTGTGATAGAGCTTTCGGCAAGGCCCTCCGGCCATAACCTTCATAATCTGTTTACGCCGCTGTGTACCGGGGTGGATATGGCGGAGGAGTATATCCGGTACAGGATGGGGCTTTCTTATGATTTTGCGCCTCGCATCACAAAATCCATGCTGATTCGTTATTTTGATATGCAGGGCATGGCGGAGAATGTGCCCGACAAAAGACAGGCAGAGCAGGCGATAGAGGCAGGGCTTGTGGACTGGCAGTGCAATATAAAGCCCGGAGAGGATTTGGAGCCGGTATCGGACGGCCACTCGCTTATGGGGCGGGGATATTTTATTCTGGAGGGTGAAGGAGAGAATTTTCTGGAAGAGCAGGCGGAAATTATTAAAAGCTTGTTTTAAATTTGTTTTAGGGTATTGCATTGTCACCTACAAAGTGTCCCATTGGATTAATCCTTTTGTATATCTGTTGGAAAAGGAAGTGAATAAATCCTGTGAATTGTCATGTGATGAAAAAGTACTATCCCTGCTTGACGAAAAAGCAAGGCGTGAGTATGGGGATACGCTGATTTCATTTTTGAAATCAAATAATCTTTATAAAAGTTCCTTAGCTTCCGTTACTTTGACAGAGGGAGCAGAACAGTTAAAAGAAAGGTTAGGTGCGATTATGAAATTTAAGAAAAAATCAAAAGCAATTATTGCTGTCACTGCTATTTCTACAGTTGCTGTTTGTGTCTGCTTTCTGGCAACCGGCGCATATGCCAGCCCTTCTGTTACCCATGATAGGAAAACGTGGAAGGACAGCGAAATACTGAATGAAATATTAACAGGGGATGGAGTATACTACATCTTTTGTGATGGTGCAGGAGAAGATGACAAGCCCCTTTCTTCTGTTTCTGCCGGAAGCATTAAGTTTGTATTGGTACGAAAAGATAGTTATACCTCTATCGGACCATTTGACAATATGGAAACGCTTATGGAAGATGTTGCCGAGCAGTGTGAGTATATGAACACTCTTACACAGGAAGAAAAGAAATTAGTCATGGAAGCTGTCGCAGATATTTGTGGAAATGTCGAATCAGATAATAAAAATTCAATTTTTGAAATGGAATTGGATAGATACTATGATGATACAGACCCGTTTGTAAATGAAAGGCTATTCTGTGTATCCGAGGATATAAGTACTTTAAAAGCAAAAATCTCTTTTCAAATGGACGGAAAAAGTGGACTTGTTGAAATAAGAGATAATGAAACAGATGAACTTATCTGGGCAAATACATGGAATGAGAATATTGAAAATGATACTTTTACAATTTCATTAAATAATATTTTGAAAGAAAATGAGTATGTTATAAGATTTGTTGGAACTGAAATAAATTATGCAAAAATTGAAGTTATTTTCGAGAGTGGTTTAGTGCGAGAAAGGGAACGTCCACGTAAATCAAATTAAGGAAAATAATAGCTTCTATATTTATATTCTGCCAGTTGTAGTCAAGGGGCGACAGTCTAAAATACTATCGCCCCTCTGAATTATAAATGCAACTATAAACCATGCAACGCCCCATGTGGGAGAAAGGGGGAATTATTTATGCCTTGCACAGAAGCATACAGAGAACACATCATGTATACGCAATATGAGCGCCTATGTCCG
>CAJTMZ010000051.1 GCA_910577445.1 uncultured Lachnospiraceae bacterium
ATACGGCGGGGGCTGCGGATACAGCTTCCGTTGTTTCCGCACCCACGGAACTGACTTATATTTTTGCCGACGGCGATGAGGGAGCGAAGGCTTCCATGAATGAAATCGTCAACAAATTTAACGAAGAATACCCTGATATCACCGTTACGATTGAGCCCGGAAACGGCGGCGCTTACAGCGAGTTTATCAAGACCAAGGACAGTGTGGGAGAGTTCCCGGATGTGATGGAAATGAGGGACACGGCCATGTATGTACGCGCCGGAAAGCTGGAGCCTTTGTCAGAGGACATCGTATCCCTTTTCAGAACCACAACGGCTTTTGACGGCAAGGTTTATACGGCGCCTTTCGGCGGGGAAAACACCAACGGAATCATTTATAACAAGACATATTTTGACGAGAACGGTTTTAGCGAGCCTGCTACTTATGACGAGTTTATCGAGCTTTGCCAGAAGATTGCGGACAAAGGCGATATGGCGCCTTTGGTAGTTGGAGGTCAGGATATCTGGCATATGGGCTTCTGGTTCCACAAGGCATACAACGACCAGGTGCTGAGCAAAGACCCTGACTTTATCAAACACTGCTATGACGGAAGCAAGGATTTTTCGGATGAAACGGTAAAGGCTACTTTTGAGGAAATGAAGACCATCATGCAGTATGCCCAGGACGGATGGGTGTCCACGCCGGATGCGCAGATTACCACATTCCTCGTAAACGATATGGCAGCCATGATGTACTCCGGCACCCATATGTTTTCACAGATTGCCCAGGCGGACCCGGAATTTGAAATGGGATGGTTTGCGGTTCCCAGCCCGGACGGAAAGACGCGTCTGGTGGGCGGCGGCGGTGTAGGCGGTCTTGCAATTTCCGCGGAAGCGGCAAAGGACCCTGATAAAAAGGCTGCGGCGGAGGAATTCATCAGATTTTTCTTCCAGCCCGAAAACTACAAAGGACATTGTGAAAAATTAAGCGCAATTCCTTCCACTGTGGAAACCCCTGACCTTGAAGTGATGGATGTGTTCCAGGAAGTAATCGACGCAAACGCAACGGCGGATGATTTGGCGCCCATGTGGAACGGAAGAGTGGGAGAGAACGAGCTTCCTCCTGATTTCAGAAACTTTACTTACAAAACGCTGATTGAGGTTCTGCAGGGAACCAGAGACATTGACTCGGCATGTGAGGAATTAAACAAAACATGGCAGGTCAGCATGCAGAGCTTTAACCCGATTACAGGTGTAGGAATCGAATAACCAGCGATGCGGTCAGAAGTAAATCCCGGACTGTGTGAGCAGTTACGGGATTTATTTTCGCAAACGGCAGGCCGGGCGGCATACCGGTATGTTCGTCTGGCTGGAGCCGCATAAGCCAAAGCCCGCAGAACCGGCAGACACGGAGGTTTTTGATGAAAAAGAAAAAAAAGTTTGACAAAACGGCATTTATGTTCATAGCGCCGGCGTTTATCCTCTTCACGTTATTTATCATAGTTCCCACCGTCTCCAGCGTCTATTACAGTCTTACCTCCTGGGACGGCATCAGCCCCGATATCAAATTTATCGGTCTGGCCAATTATAAAGAAATATTTACCAGCGACCGTTTCGGAAACGCCATGAAAAATACGATAATCCTGACGGTGTTCATCTCTATCTTTGAAAATATAATCGCCCTTGCCCTTGCCCTTATTGTGGACAATGTAAGATGGGGAAAGAATTTTTTCAGAAGCGGTTTTTACATTCCCGTCTTAATCAGCGGCATTGTTTCAGGCTTTATCTGGAAGATTATGTACAATTACAATTTCGGTACTTTTAACGCGGTGCTGGGCAGTCTGGGGCTGGATAAATGGAAACAGGACTGGCTTGGAAACAGCGCCCTGACGCTTCTTATGATTGGCGTTGTGCTGATTTGGAAGGGGGCGGGCTACTATATGATTATCTATCTGGCCTCCTTACAGAGCGTATCCACAGATTTGATAGAAGCGGCCCAGATTGACGGGGCAAGCCCCATCCAGAGATTTAAAGCCATTACGGTTCCCCTGATTTCGGGAGCGTTTACCATCAACTTTACGCTGTCTTTGATTAACGGTTTGAAGGTTTTTGACCAGATTAATGTAATGACGGACGGCGGCCCGGGATTTACGTCGGAAACGCTGGTTTACCTGCTGTATAAGGTAGGCTTCAACGAAGGCAGACAGGGATTCGGCACTGCGGTGGGAATTATGCTGTTGTTTATCATAATCGTGCTGAATACTATCCAGCAGAAATTCTTAAGGAGCAGGGAGGTGCAGATGTAATTATGAAAGCAAAGAAAAGAGTAAAGCCCGGCGACTGTGTTTTATTTGCGGTAACCGTGATTCTGGCCTTTCTGTTTATCTATCCGGTACTGTTTGCGCTGATGTCGGCCTTTAAGAGTAACGGCGATATTTTGAAAAGTCCCATAAGCTTTCCCACCAGCCTTTACATACAGAACTTTAAGGATTTATTTGCGCAGTCGGATTTCTTCACGGCGATTCTCCATTCCGTGTTTCTGACGGTTGTGTCGGAAGTGCTGATTGTGTTCATCGTTCCTATGGCGGCTTACGGGATTGAGAGAAGGCAAAGCCGTACCACCGCCCTGATTTATACCTATTTTCTGGCCGGCATGATGATACCTTTTCATCTGTATATGTTCCCGCTGTTTAAGGAAATGAGAATGTTCCATCTGTTCGGAAATATGGCGGGCCCGATTGTAAACTATATCGCCGGCTCCATTGCTTTCGGCTCGCTGCTTTACTGCAGTTTCTTAAAAGGAATCCCTCTGGAGATAGAGGAAGCGGCCATGATTGACGGATGCACGCCCTTTCAGACCTTCTGGAAAGTAACGTTTCCGCTGATTGGCCCCTGTACGGGTTCCATGGTTATATTAAACGGTCTGGGAATCTGGAACGATTACCTGATGCCTTACCTGGTGCTTCCCAGCGGGAAAGCCAAGACCATTACCGTTGAAATCGCGGGGTTCGTGGGCCAGTATACGGCCAGATGGGATATCGTTTTTGCCGGAACCATTATCTCCATTGTACCGGCCCTGATTATCTTCTGCCTGTTCCAGAAGTACTTTGTGAAAGGTATAACGGCCGGGGCCGCAAAAGGCTGATTGCGCTTTTACACTGAATTTGTTATTCTGAAATCAGAATTGCTGAAATCAGCATTGCTGAAACCAGCATATAAGAATCTGCGTCGCAGAGAAAACCGGTATTCCCGCTTTGGCGGTATGGAGGAAAATCGTGAAAGGCTTCAGTCTTTATCAGAAATTTGCCCTGACAATTATATTGTTGGGGCTTTTACCTATGGCGGTGCTGGCAACCTTTATCGCCAATAAGATGATTAAGGATTATTCCCTGGCGCTCAGAGGGCAGTACGAGCAGGCGGCGGGCTATGTGGAATACAGCATTGAGTCCATGCTGGATTCTTATAACACCATATCCAAAATGCCCTATTACTATAATTTCAATGACAATGATACGCAGGGCAGTTATCTGTCTTTCGACCATTTCAGGCAGATTCTGTACGGAGAGGGCTATGAGGCGGATACCATGGAGGAGGACAGGAAGAGGGACATGGGAAATTTCCTGCAGTACATCCAGAGCGTGGATGCCTATATCAGCGGCGTCCACGTGATTGCGTTAGACAGCAGCGGAGAAAAGCAGTCCTTCCACTACAGCGTCTATAACCGTTTTTTTCTGGACCCGGAGCTGTTCGAGGAGACGGTGGCCTATGCGGAAACGGATAAAAGCGGAAAAAATCTGATGCTTGTGCCGCCCCACACCACCGCTTACTTTTACGGAACGCCCGAGATGGTTCTCACGGTTGCACGCAACTACTTTGACCTGCGGGGTACGGTGGGAAATACGCCCTATGTGGGTACGATTTTTATAGACATTGATTTGAAAACCTTAGAGGGGATTTTCCGAAGCGTGGCGTTTACCGGAAACGAGGTCCTTTATGTGGTAAACGACGAAAACGACTGCTTTTACAGCAATCAGGCGGAGCTAATCGGGCAGAATATCAGCCGGATAATGGAAAATGTGGACGGGCAGAAGGAACGCTTTGTAATCAGGACGCCGGAAAACGATTACGGACTTTCGGTGGTGGTTTCCTTAGATACGGAGACTGCCTTTGGCGATATCAGGCGGATGCAGCAGACCATGTATTTTTTTGTGGCCATATCGGTGGCGGCGCTGTTTGCCGGTTCCTTTTATTTTTCCAGAAGGCTTACCCGTCCCATGCACGAGATGATGAGGCAGATGTCCATGGTGGAAACCGGATATTTTGATATCGAGCTTCCCATCCGCTCGAAGGACGAGATTGGCGTTTTGTTCGAGCGGTTTAACCAGATGAGCAGAGCGCTTAAAACCTATATCAATCAGTCCTATGTGGCGCAGATTAAGCAGAACGAGGCGGAGCTTACGGCATTGAAATCCCAGATTTATCCGCATTTTTTATATAACACACTGGAAATCATCCGCATGACCGCTCTGGAAGAGGAGGGCCGGGAGAAAGTGCCGGAGATGATAGAAGCGCTTTCCGGGCAGATTCATTATCTGATAGGCCCTATGCAGGATATGGTGCCGCTGGAAAAGGAGATTGACATTGTCAGAAAGTACATCTATCTGCTGAACTGCCGGATTGGAAGCAAGGTACAGCTTATGGTGGAGGCGAAGAGCGGTCTTAAGGCGCAGGTGCCAAAGCTGATTTTGCAGCCCATTGTGGAGAACGCTTATGTCCACGGCATAAAGCCCAAAAAGGGAAACGGCTGTATTATGATTGAAACGGCGGTGTCGGAGGAGCGGTTTGAAATTTCGGTTATGGACAACGGCATCGGCATGGACAGGGAAGCCACTCAAAAGATTATGGGTCTTTTTGAGAGCGACGCTCCGGGAATCAAGAACGAATATAACTGGCAGAGCATCGGGCTTAAAAATGTACACGACAGGATACGGTATCTGTACGGCGAGGAATACGGGATTCAGATTACCAGCACGGCGGCGGTAGGCACAATCGTGAGAATACTGCTCCCGCTGCGGGGAATTACGGAAAAGGATGAAGATAAATGATTCAGATGATATTGGCGGACGACGAACCGGTGATTACCAGAGGGATAAGAAAACTCCTTGACTGGAAAGCGCTGGGGATTGAGATTGTGGGAGAATATGAAGACGGGCGTAAGGCTCTTGAGGCAATCGTGAGGGATAAGCCCGAGATTGCGCTTCTGGATATTTCCATGCCGGGACTGACAGGGGTGGAGATATTGAAAGAGTGCCGGGCAATCGGCAACGGGGTATCCGTTATTTTTATCAGCGGCTTTCAGGATTTTGAGTACGCCAAGGCCGCTCTGCAGTACGGGGCCGTAGACTACCTTTTAAAACCTGTCATCCGGGAGGAGCTTCTTCGGGCCATTGAAAAGAGCGTATCGGCGGCGGGCCGGGAAAAGGCTGTAGAAGGGGCTGAGGACGGGAATAAGAAAAACAGGGAAGAGGTCGATTACGAACGGCTGATAGAAAACGAAGAAACCGACTATGTAACGGTTTACGCGGATATCGTTTACAGGAAAGAGGAAGACGGGCAGATGCGGAAACTGATTCATTTTTCCCTGTTTGGCTTTCTGGAGGAATATTTAAATGAAACAAAGCTGGGAATTGTGTTTCAGAAAAATAACCGGATTGTAGTGGTTTTAAAGGGTTTGGAGAGAGAGAAGGCCCGGGAAGCGGCGGAGGAAATCTGTTCGGAAGCCTTTAAGGGAACCGGCCATACCGTCTTTTTTATAATCGGGGACGCGGTCCGTTCCATGGGGGAAATCCCGGGTATGTTCCGTCAGTGCCTTGAAAGGAGCGGGTATCTTTTTTTCGCGGACAAAATGCCGGTTCCCGTGATAAATCTAAGCGAAAAGGTGTTCAGCGGCAGAGGCGACTCCCATATGCTGGGGGAACTGCGGCAGAAGCTTTTCGACGCGGCGGTGGCCCAGAATGAGGAGCTGATGAAAGAAACCGGCAGGCAGTACGGACGGCTGGTTCTGCGTTTGTCCGAGGGAAAAAAGGAAGATGCCTGTTTCTATTTCTGCTCGGCGGCCAGATTCATGGATGAGAGGTGCGAGGCCCTTGATTTGCCGGGCAACAAATCCGAGATGAAAGAACTGCTGGAAAAAAGCAGGGCGTGCGAAAGCTTTGGGGAAATGGAAGCGATGTTTGAGCGGGAATTTGAAAGATACCTGGACAGAATCAGAAACGTGGCGGTAAACAGCGAAAAAAAAGATATCTTAAAGGCGAAAGACTACATTGAAAAACATTATATGGAAAATCTGTCGCTGAACGTGCTGGCGGAGGAAATCCATATGAATCCCTATTATTTCAGCAGCTTTTTCAAGAAAAATACCGGGGAGAACTTTAAAGACTACGTTAACCGCATCCGGGTAGAGAGAGCGGTGCCCATGTTACTTTCAACGGATATGAAAACCTATGAGATTGCGGAGAAGGCGGGCTTCGGGGATATCAGGATGTTTAACACGGCGTTCATGAAAATTTATCAGGAGACGCCGGGAAGCTACCGGAAGCGGGTGCGGGAATCGAAAGGAGACGCCTGACATGAGAGAAAAAATTATAAACCCCATTTTGCGGGGATTCCATCCTGACCCGTCCGTCATACGGGTGGGGGAGGACTATTATCTTGCCACTTCAACCTTTGAGTGGTGGCCCGGGGTGCGTCTGCATCATTCAAGGGACTTAAAGAATTGGGAGCTGATAGAGTATCCGTTAAACAGGATGAGCCAGCTTGACCTGCGGGGTGTGGGCGCTTCCCAGGGCGTGTGGGCGCCTGATTTGTCATACTGCGACGGCGCCTTCTACTTGCTTTATACGGTGGTGAAAGCCTTTTACTGCAATATGTATGATACCCACAATTATCTTGTGACGGCTTCCAATATTCACGGGCCCTGGTCGGAGCCTGTGGCTTTAAATAACTTTGGTTTTGACCCCTCTCTTTTCCACGACGGGGACGGCAGAAAATACGTGGTCAGTATGGCAACCGACCACCGTGTTCCGAAGAAATATGCCGGACGGCTGGTTTTGCAGGAATATGACCCTGTAAAAAAGGAAATGACCGGACCAGTTCAGGATATTTATAAAGCGGATAAGATTTTCCTTGAAGGGCCTCATATCTTTAAGCATGGGAAATGGTATTATCTCTTCTCAGCCGACACAGGAACGGGAGAAGGCCACGGTCAGACCATCCAGCGCAGCGAAAACATTTGGGGGCCTTACGAGATGTACCGGGCCGATTTCATGGAGCGCGCCTCGGAGAGCGAGGCGTATTCCATCCTCACCAGCAGACACCATGAGGAGATTCTTCTGCAAAAAAGCGGCCACTGCGATTTGGTGGAAACGCCGGAGGGGGAATGGTACGCGGTGCATTTGTGCGGGCGGGCGTCAGAAGAGAGAAATCCTGCCGACGCGGCGCGCTTTCCGAACTGCCGCCGTTACATACTGGGCCGGGAAACCGCCGTTCAGAAAATGAAATGGACGGAGGATGGATGGCTGGTGATGGAATGCGGGGGGAATACGCCGCAGACGGAAGTGGAGATGCCAAAGCGGGGAGATGGGAAAGCACAGACAGAGAGTACAGAGGCGGTAGAAACGGCAGTCGGCTTCGACGGAGGGGCAAGGGAAACGCAATTTATCCGGGATGATTTTAACGGGCCAAAGCTCCATCTGGATTACCAGTCCCTGCGGATTCCCATGGACGGCAATCATATTTCCCTGAAAGAGAGGCCGGGGTATCTTCGCATGTACGGCAGAAGCGGCCTTTCCTCTAAATTTTCCCAGACCCTGATTGCCCGGCGCATGACGGAATACTATATGGAAGCGTCGGCGTGCATGGAGTTTGAGCCTGAGGTTTTCAAACAGATGGCCGGGCTTGTTCTGATGTACGATACGGACAATTATCTTTACCTTCATGTTTCCCGCGATGAGGATGTGGGAAAGTGCGTCACGCTTTTAAAGGCCGAAAATAAAAAGTATGAATACCTCACGGATTACCTTCCTCTTGAGCCTGGAAGAGAGGTTTATCTGAAATTAACCATTAACGGCAGCAAGGCGCAGTTTTTTTATGGGTATCAGGAAGGAGAATGGGAAAAAGCGGGCGGGGCCGTAAACATCGGCTTTTTGTCTGATGAAGCCTGCGCGGAGGGATGGTTTACCGGCACGATGATTGGAATCTGCTGTCAGGATTTGACCGGATTCGGGAGGTATGCGGATTTCGACTGGTTTGAAGTGGGGGCGGTACGGAAAAAAAGGGACGGCTGAAAAGGAAATTTTGGTTTTCAATAAGTATAGTATGTGGATAAATGGACAAAATTGCTAAGTTTTAAATATAAAGTAAAGAGAAAGCCGCCCGGCGATTTTGTATAATTAGCATAGTTGAAATTATAAAGCTGATGCCGCTGGTTTGGCATGAGAGACGGAAAAGAGGGAAAGATTGAAAATTAAAAATTTTCAATCTGGAGCTTTGTGCTACGCGCAAAGTCTCCGGGCTTTGGAAAGGAGCATGGTTATAACTATGGCAAAAACAAAAGGCGGCTTCACCCTGCCGGGGGAAGCCGGATACGAGGCGCTTACGCTGAAAATGGCGGAAAAATGGGGAGCCGATGTGATTCGTGACAGTGACGGAACAGAGTTGTCGGAAGAGATTGTGCAGGCGGGATACGGAATTTATTCCACTATCTGTATCATCAGGGAGCACAACGAATGGGCAAAAAACCATCCGGGGAACTTACAGCAGTCCTTTTTAATGACCGCGCCGGTGACGGCAAACGACGAGGTGGTGTCCATTCATCTGATGGAAGGATTTTTTGACGGACAGTTCGTTGTCAATGACAGCGAGGAATCCTTACGTTACTGGGAGGTTTATGACAGGACCGCGGAAGAAAAGCTCCCGAACGGACAGTGGTGCTTTGAAAAGGAAGCCGGCAACGTGGTAATCCAAAAGGCCGTTCCTTTTCATAATTATACGGTAAGCTTTCTGGCATACCGCGTGTGGGAAGAAATTTCCATGTACAATCACGTGACAAATAACTGGGACAAGGAACATTTAGTGCCCATTGACCCCAGAAAAAAGGAAGCCAGGGACTATCTTTACGAGTGGCTGGAAAACTGGTGCAAGACCCATCCCGACACAACGGTGGTGCGTTTTACATCCCTGTTTTACAATTTTGTCTGGATTTGGGGCAGCAGGGAGGAAAACAGGAATCTTTATACGGATTGGGGTTCCTATGACTTCACCGTAAGTCCGCTTGCTTTGGAGGAATTTGAAAAGGCGTACGGCTATGCACTTTGCGCCGAGGATTTCATCAATCAGGGAAAGCTTCATGTGACCCATATGCCGGCAGGCAAAAAGCAGAGGGATTATATGGCCTTTACCAACCGTTTCGTGGTGGATTTCGGAAAAGAACTGGTGGAACTGGTACACCGTTACGGCAAGAAAGCCTATGTATTTTATGACGATAGCTGGGTAGGCGTGGAGCCTTACAGCGAACTTTTCCCCGAGTTTGGATTTGACGGGCTGATTAAATGCGTATTTTCGGGATACGAGGCGCGTCTTTGCGCCGGGGCAAAGGTGGAGACCCACGAGCTGCGTCTGCATCCCTACCTGTTCCCGGTTGGCCTTGGCGGAGCGCCTACCTTTTCGGAGGGCGGCAATCCGGTTCTGGACGCAAAAAAATACTGGGTAAGCATCCGCCGGGCGCTCCTTCGCCAGCCGGTGGACAGAATCGGCCTTGGCGGTTATCTGCATCTGACAGAGCCCTACCCTGATTTCTGCGACTACATAGAGCAGGTGGCGGACGAGTTCAGAACCATAAAGGAAATGCACGGGGACGGCGGCGTTTACACCATACCCTGTAAGGTGGCGGTTCTCCACAGTTGGGGAAGCCTCCGCTCATGGACCCTTTCGGGACATTTCCACGAAACCTACATGCATGACCTGATACATATAAACGAAGCCCTCTCGGGACTTCCGGTGGAAGTTTCCTTTATCAGCTTTGAGGACGTAAAGGCCGGAGCGTTAAAGGACGCGGATGTTGTCATCAATGCCGGCCGGGCCGGAACTGCCTGGAGCGGCGGCGACGCGTGGAAAGACGCGGAGCTTGTAAGCCGCATTCAGGAATGGGTGTATAAAGGAGGCGTATTCCTTGGCGTAGGCGAGCCCTCGGCAGCGGAAGGCTATCAGGATTATTTCCGCATGGCACAGGTTCTGGGAATCGACGAGGATACTGGTGCAAGAGTATGCCACGGAAGATGGCAGTATACCATAGACGAGGAAACCAAAAAGCTTCTGATGCCGGAAGGCGCGGACGTACCGGAGAGGCCGTATCTTATGCTGACGGATGGAAAAGCCCGCGTCCTGGCGGAAAAGAACAAAATTCCCACAGCCGTTATCAATGACTTCGGAAAAGGAAAAGGAATTTATCTTAGCGGATTTTCCTTAAGCAACGCCAACGCCCGGATGCTCCTTAATCTGATGCTCTACGGTATGGGACTGCCCCTTAGCCAGAATTATCTCACGGACAACCCGGACGCGGAATGCGCTTATTATCCGGGAACCGGAAAACTGGTGGTAATCAACAACAGCGACAGACAGGTGCGTACAAAGGTGCAGACAGAAAAAGGCGTGCGGGAATTTACGCTGGCGGCGTTTGAGACGGTGATTGAAGAAGCGTGATACGCGCATTGACAAATATAATTATATGCTATTGCAAACAAAAGAACCAACCGGGGCAAACGGTTGGTTCTTTTACTCCCGATAGTCTTTTCTGATAAATGGATTTTGAATTTTTGTATCCGTTAACAATCCATATTTTACTGGATGGCGATATGCGTTCCCATGTACTTCCTTATTACGGTAATCACGAAGTAGTTCCAAATCAAGCTCAGCTATATAAATGCCCTCCTGACCATTCGCCTGTAAAATGCATGTATCACGGGAACTATCTAAACCCGGGAGAAAAGCCACTCCATCAAAAACGCTTGAACCTCCATTACAATCGGGTACAGTTTCAGGATAATTGCAGGTTGCGATTGCTGTCATATTTTCATAAGCTCTGGAACGAAGCTGTGAAAGGCGGTTTATTTCCATAGGACATGCATTTGGAACAAGGATAAGTTCAGCCCCCTTGAGCATTAAAATTCTTGCACTTTCGGGAAATTCCCTGTCAAAACAAATCATAGCGCCAACTTTTATCTCTCCGCATTCTGTATCAAGCGTAGTGACATAAAAATCTTCTCCGGGAGTTAAATTACATTCTACATCAAAGTCACAGGTATGTACTTTCGCATATACCAATTTTTGTTCTCCAAATCTGTCAAAAAGAACTAATGAATTACGAGGAGCATTTTTGTATTTTTCAAGTAAAGTTATGCCAATGGCCATGTTAAGTTTTTTTGCGAGACAACCAAACGCGGTGACAAAATCACTATGAACAGAAACAGCTTCCTCTTTCCAGTCATTTACAGGTCTGTCATAAATGTTATATCCATTACTCCACATCTCAGGAAATAACGCAATATCAGCGCCGCTTTCTTTAGCCTTTTCGCAATATCTTATTCCCTTTTCGAGGTTTTCTTTTAGCGTTTTGCAAGGGGCAAGCTGCAGTAAAGCAATATTTAGATATTTTCTGTTTTTTATCAAATCAGATTCCTCCATTTTAAAGTTTTACCTTTAGATTATCATAATCAAATTTATATTTCCATCAAATATTCACGAAAGTTTTTCCACTCTCCGCTCAGCCTGATTCATTAGGTAAAGAAGAAAAATTTTATAAATCCTGTTCCGTCTAACTAATCATTGGGTTATAATGGAATCAGCGGTAAACCGGAGTTTTGCAGGAAAGGAAAAAATATAAATGATTGTTTTGATAACGGGCGCTTCGCATACAGGGAAAACGGTTCTTGCTCAAAAACTTCTTGAAAAATATAAATATCCTTATTTGTCAATCGACCATTTGAAAATGGGTTTCATCCGCAGCGGTTACACGCACCTTACGCCTGAAGATGACGACAAACTTACGGATTATCTGTGGCCCGTTATTCGTGAAATGATTAAAACCGCCATAGAGAACAGGCAAAATCTTATCATTGAAGGGTGCTATATTCCTTTTGACTGGGCAGAGAGTTTTGAAAAGGAGTATCTTGAACATATCAGATATTACTGCCTTGTAATGAGTGGAGATTATATCAAAAACCATTTTGCACAGATAAAAAGCTATGCCAATGCTATAGAAAACCGTTTGGAAGACGAATCGTATACCATGGAAAGCGTTTTGGAAGATAACGCGCAATTTCTGGAGCTTGCGCAAAGGTATGGCGTAAATTATGTGCTGATTGATGAGGTGTATGAAATAAACATTGATTTGGAAAAGTTTTAATTTCCCTGTAAAGAAGCCGGGCCGGCTGACATTATAAATCAGTCGAAACAGGAAACGCCAAAACAAACGTATTTTGTACAGATAATAAGAGAGTGAAAGGAAAAAAGTATGAGAAATCCTGATTGGATGCAGAGTATTCAGAAGAAAATAGTATGTATGCATGAAAAACTGGGAGAAAGCGTCCTGTAGCAGTGCGCGGTATTAGACGACCCGGAATATCAGGGACTTCTGCTTCATGGGACAGGAAATAAACCGGCAGAGGAGCAGGTGGACGTGCCGTTGATTTATGGAGATTACTTTTATCTGGAAGCACTTGCAAGGCTGGACGGATGGAGGAATAAAATATTCTGAAATTTTACCCGGCAAGACAATTCCGGGATATGGGAAACTATGAGGACGGAAATCCAGCGGAGGCCGCCATGGAACAGATACGAGGCTGGTATGGCTAAAAATCCTTCGGCGGCGTCATCCATCCGGTACATTTCAGAATAGACTTGTTGCGGATAAAGGACATCTCTTTCCGGTACTGCAGAGGCGTTACCCCTTCTATATCCAGGAAGTGCCGGTTAAAGCTGGAAACGGAATGGAAACCCACCTCCTCCGAGATGGCAAGAACCGGCAGTTCCGTGGTGCGCAAAAGGACGGTGGCTCTGGCAATCCGGGTACGGTTTAAATACGTTAAAGCGCCATAGCCCATAATGGAGTGAAAAGTTCTCCGGAAATGGGTAGGGCTCATATGGCACAGCGGGGCAAGATTTTCCATGGGAAAATCAAACATATAATTTTTTCTGATATATTGAAGGGCAGGGGAAATGGCCAGAGAATTTTCATGTAACCGGATGTTTCCTCCGCCCTCTTTTTCCGCCTCGGAATAAACGGTAATCAGCTTCATCATAAGGGAAAGCAAAAGGCCTCTTACGCTGAAAGCAAAATTCATTTCTTTTCGTTCCAATTCATTCATAACGGCTGTTACCAGCGTATAAATTTCGGGATAAATCTTCCCGGGAAGAATCGCACTGCAGCTTCGCAAAAGTTTTTGAAGGATTTCCAGGCTGGAAATGACCTCCAGAGGAAAATACGGATAAAACAGCTCTTCCACATTTACAAAAATGTAAGACCATTTGCTGGCCGTGCCGGGAGCGGAATAGGTGGTGTGGGGAATATCGCTTCCCACAATGGTGATGTCCCCGGCGGAAAAGGCGAGGGGATTCCCGGAAAATTCCATGGTGCCGCTGTGGGACTCGCACAGACCGATTTCCAGACAATTGTGAAAGTGGAGAGTGCCGGAAGGCACGTCGGAAATACGCCATTCATCACCCCGCAGCAAAATAACGGGAAAATAAGCGGGCAGCAGATAATTGCGGTATTCTATTGTCTGATGTTTTGGTCTGGACAAAGGAAGAACCTCCCGGTGTATAGCCTTTTCTATTCCTGTAGCGCGGCGTAGTAAAGGCCGCTACGTTTAGCCTATCATGTATTTTCACGGACAACAACTATTTTCCTTGACATTTCGCGGAGAAAGAGTTATTATGCATTTGTGACCGATTTGGTATTTTTAGTCATGGAGGGGGCTTATGTCAAGAAGCTTTACGGATTATGAAAAGGATAATATCAGAAAGAGCCTGCTGGAAGCCTGTAAGCAGAGCTGGACGCAGTACGGTTATAAAAAAACAAGCGTAGATGAGCTTTGTAAGCATGCCGGTATATCAAAAGGCGCGTTTTACCTGTTTTTTGAATCGAAGGAAGCCCTTTTCTGCGAGGTTTTGTGCACGGTACAGGAACAAATCTGCGATACGGCTTCTGAGATTATGGAAAAACAAAAAGACAGGCGTGGTGTGACAGAAGCGCTTAAATGGATTTATCGGGAATATGATAAAAACAACTTTTTGTATAATGCGGACAGCATGGACTTCGCCATTTTTAAAAACCGGCTGTCGAAGGAGCAGGTAAATAAAATCAGGGAGTCTGAAAACAGAAGCCGGCAGCTTTTTTAAATCCGCCCGGTCTGAAGCTGAAAGCCGGCGGGGATATGGCAATAGCCGTCATTTACTCTTTAATTATGAATATCAGGAATAAAGATATTCTTCCGCGCAATCATATGGAAACGTTTGACTTTATGGCGACGCATTTAATTGACAATTTGTATGAGTAACAGGAGAAAAGATTGAAAAGGGAAATTTAAAAATTTTAATCTGGAGATTAGCGCTGCGCGCAAAATCTCCGGGCTTTGGAAAGGAGCATAGTTAAAAAATGAAAATTGAAGTAGTGAGAAAAAACGATACGGCGGTTGCGGTCGTGGACAGTAAAGGGAAGCTGATTACGGATGTCCAGTCGGCTCTGGATTTGATTGTAACGGTCAAATACGAAACGGAATGCATGAATATTGCAATCAGCAAAGAAGCTGTTACAGACGATTTCTTTATTTTGAGCACCGGTCTGGCAGGGGAAATATTGCAGAAGTTTATCAATTATGGCGTAAGATTTGCGGTATATGGAGATTTTTCAGGATATACAAGTAAGCCCCTGAAAGATTTTATGTATGAAAGCAACATGGGGAAAGATATTTACTTTCAGCCTGACCGCTCCGGCGCAATTGATAAGCTTTGCGGATGCAGCGGAAGCTGAAAGGAATGCCATAATATAAGGAAGAAAAATTTGGCCGGAGGATAAGATGGCGGAAGTATTGACGGAAGAACTGATTTATGAAATATTGTCGGTGGTGGAGGAAATTCCCGAGGGGAAGGTTGCTTCCTACGGGCAGATTGCCCGGCTGATTGGCAGGGACAAAAACGCGAGGCTTGTGGGAAAGGTTCTTGGCATGGCGGAATATTATGGGAAGTATCCCTGCCACCGGGTGGTGAACTATGCGGGGCGGCTGGCTCCTCATTTTCCGGAGCAGAAGCGCTTGCTGGCGGAGGAGAATGTGAAGTTTAAGGATGGCAGCCATGTGGATATAAAAGAGTGCGGATGGGAGTATGAGGGGGAAGATTAAAAATTAAAATTTTCAATCTGGAGATTAGTGCTATGCGCAAGGTCTCCGGGCTTTGGAAAGGAGCATGGTTATAATAATGATGAAAATGACAAAAGAAATGCAGAATTTACTCAACGAGGACTGCCGCCGCATAGGCGATGCAGAGACAGAAAAGGTCTACAGGAACTGCTTTGGCTGCACCTGGGACACGACCCTTTGCAGGCTGGAGGACGGAACCTCTTTTTGTATAACAGGTGATATTGAAGCCATGTGGCTGCGGGACAGCTCCATGCAGGTACTTCCTTACCTGAGGGCTCTTTCCGACGGGCAGGTAAACGCCGCCATAAAGGGGCTGATTTGGAAACAGGCCGAACAGATTTTGACGGACCCCTATGCCAATGCTTTTAATAAGGACGGGGATTATGCCTGCTACAGGCAGGATAAAACGGAAATGGGGCCATACATATGGGAGAGAAAGTACGAGGTAGATTCCCTTGCGTTTCCTTTGTTCCTGCTGGAGGAGTATTACAAAAGAAAGAAGGATGACGTCGTTACAGACAGGGTAAAAGAGGCGATACGCACCGTTATTCGGGTGTGGAAGTCAGAACAGAACCACGAAAACTCAAACTACAGGTTTGAGAGAGACAGCGAACTGCCAACGGAAACTCTGTGCAATGAAGGAAAAGGTTCTCCGACGGGCTTTACCGGCATGACCTGGTCGGGATTTCGGCCCAGTGACGACGCCTGCACATATCACTATCTGATTCCCTCTAACATGCTGGCGGCAGTGGTTTTAAAAGGTGTCCAAAATCTCCCTCTGGAAAAGGAGATTGTAGAGGAAGCAAAAGCGCTGGCGGAGCAGATAGAGGAGGGAATCTATAAATGGGGCGTGGTCAGACACCCGGAATTTGGCGAAATCTTTGCCTACGAGGTGGACGGGCTTGGAAATTACCTCCTGATGGACGACGCCAACCTGCCCAGCCTTTTAGGCGCTCCCTGGTTTGGTTTTTGTAAGAAAAATTCCCCCGTTTATCAGAACACCAGAAGATTTCTTTTAAGTAAGTCCAATCCCTTTTATTATTCCGGGAAACTGGCGAAAGGAATCGGGAGCCCCCACACGCCAAAAGGATATGTCTGGCATATTGCTTTGGCGGTGCAGGGACTGACTGCGGATTCCATGGAGGAAAAGAAAGAAGTTTTAAATACTTTATTAAGTACCACGGCGGGAACCTTTCATATGCATGAAGGCTTTCACCCGGACAGACCGGAAGAATTTACCCGTCCGTGGTTCGCGTGGGCAGATTCCATGTTCTGCCTGCTGGCGGCGGAAGTTTACAGTCTGTAACTTTTACCAGTTGTTTACCGCGTGTTCCGCAAAGGAAATCACGTCCTTTACATTAAGTCTGGTGCCGTCGTCCAAAACGGCGGTGCCGGAAAAGCTTCCGAACATCTGGTGACAGTGATTGTCCACCCAGAGAAGCTTTATTTTCGTCTCTCTGTCATAAACGGGATTCAGCCACAAATCAAGCCGCCCGTCCTCGTCGGTGAAATGCCAGGGAGCCATGTAATCTTTTCCGAGAGTGAAAGTAACCTTACCCAGCTTGTGGGATTTCCCTTTGTAAAAAAGCATATTTTCGCTGGCGATATCGGTGTTACCGAAACCGCACCCTAAGTTAAAGCCAAACATTTCCCCGTCAAGATAACCGCTTGCGTTGCTCCAATACCATTCGTTATGAAAAGGCCAGACGCCCCGGCCCCAGTCCAGAATACCGAAGGAATCTTTTTTGTCAAATTTCCATTCATGCTTTGGCGTGCGGACAAATCCCTCGGCGGTCATACAGTTGATTTTGTGGTTGTAGTAAAACGCCTGCTCATATTCGTCAAAAGGCAGATTGATTACCAGCGAATCAGGATTTTGCCGCTCAAGATAAATGATGGCTTCCAGTCCGCGCCAGCGGCAGGTCAGCGTACGTCTGCCCGAAGTGACGTCAAAGCTCATAAAGACGCCGGCCTTTTTATCCACATTTGGAAAGCCCGGACGGGGATAGGTTAAGGTGTGGGGCTTTTCCGCATCCTCCGGCATATGGAAAGAGCCGAAAGGCAATGGAATTGTCTGGCAGAGGTCAAAATATTTTTTCCCTTTCTGAAAATCAAACAGCATCAAACTGACCTGCCCGGCGTATCCGGCGTGGCCGATGGTGAGCTGCAGGCAGAGATGGTCGTTGGAAATCTGGTAAAAATCCCATTCCTTTAACCGCCATGGCGGCGCTTTGACGGCGCTTCTGCGGTAGATAAGCGTGCTTTTTCTTGAAAAGCCGGGAAGGGGACGGCCCTTTTTGTCCAGAACCGGCTCGCGTTGTAAAAGTTCTCGTTCCATGAATTACCTCCTGTTTTGAAATCCATTTGCGCGCTGCATGGCCTTTTGCCGGTTTTCGCATACAGTTATGCCCCGTTGCGCTTCCGGCATAATTTCGCGGCTATATTTAAGGGTAGCAGTGTAAATAAAGTTAAAGCTGCGGAGATGAGAAAAAGGCTGGGGGCGGGAACCATTCCCACAGTGCCGTTGATTTCCGCCTGTATACCGAGACGGTTAATTACGGGCGTTGCGATGGCGGGCCCCGCAATCATGGGGATACATACAAAGAAAATCTGTTTCAGGCCCTCAAATTGTCCCCGCTGCTCTCCAGGATAAAGATTTTTCATCCATGCGGTCAGGGATTGGAGCACCAGAATGTAACCGATTCCGGCGCCGAACACGCCGATTAAAAGCACCGGCAGCTTTTGGGAGAGGCTCACCAGAACCAGCCCTGTGGTGTTGCAGATTAATGCGGCAAAGATAACCAGTGCCATTTTCCCTCTGTCAATAATTTTGGCGGCAGGGATGGTTAAAAGGGCGGCGGTTAACAGTCCGACACCTTGAATAACACCTGTCATCCCATAGTCATATCCCAGATAGTTGACAAAATATATCGTGATATAAGGGAAGTATACATTAAAACCGATGAAATAAACCGTCATTACTGCGAATACCCAGAAAAGCTCCTGATTCTCCCGGATAGTTTTCCCGTTAAACACCGATAAAAACTGGTGCCAGAAGCCTCTTTCATCCCGCTTGGGCGCAAGGTGGGGGGAATCTTTCAGGGTAAAAAGCGCGACAAATCCCATAATTGCCACAATGCCTCCCATGAGGCCGAAGAAAGCGAAAAAGTCCAGTTTTTCAATCAGAAAGCCGGATACAACCGCGCCGAAAATCGTTGCAAAGACCGGCATGACTGCCAGCACGCCGCCAAGCTTTCCACGGTTTTGCTCGTTGGAAATATCCGTGGTCCAGGGAGAAAAGCCTCCGTCGTTTCCAAGCGAGCCGAAAAAGCTCATCACGGCGTCCGCCAGCACCACTGCCGCGGCGGCGATGAAGAGAGGGTTTTTGGGAATCATTTCCGTGGCTCCGAAAAGGAAAGTGAACAGTCCCCAGAAAATATATCCCACGCAGATAAAGGGCTTTCTTTTTCCGATGCGGTCGCCCCATGTCCCCACAAGAAAAGTGCAGAAAGTGGACACCACCGCGCTGACACCCACCATCCACGAAACGATGGCCGGTTCCGGGGCGATTTTGTCATATACAAAGTTGTTGAACCAGGAATTTTCAATATTCCAGCAGATTTGGCCTGCCATTCCCAATACCCAGATTAAAATCCAGTTTTTACGGCTGATGTTGTTCATAAGTCGGCTCCTGTTTTGCAATTGATAAGTATACGGTTCTTTTATTCATCATAACATATAAAGCCTGCGGGCAGGTGGTTTTTCTGCAGGAAAAAGCGGATAATGATAACTTCATTGACAACATGGCGCCTATAAGTTAATATCAAAAGAAAAAAGAAAAGGAGCACGGAAATGGACATAAAAGAACAGATTAAAAAGGTAGTGGACAGGATTTCCAAAGATAAGGATTTTCAGGAAAAATTCCAAAAAGACCCGGTAAAGGCATTAGAGGACGTGCTCGGTGTGGATTTGCCGGATGATGTGATTAATCAGGTGATTGCAGGCGTCAAGACAAAGCTGACCGCCGATAAGGCGGCAGGGGCAGTGGATGCCATAAAGAAGCTGTTCTAGTTTTCTGTTACATAAATACCCGATTCCGTTCCAATACAGGGAAAACGCTATGAGGTTCCCCCTTTTATCAGCCGATATAAAATACAAGACAGGAGGTCTTTTGGTTGGTAAAAAGGAGGGAGCCTTTTATGTATTCAGTTAAAAACACAAACTATTCATCGTCATGTTATTCTAAAAACAGCAGAAACAACACTCAGAAAAAATCAGCACAGGAAATGCTGAAGGAGAAAACCAATGCCGCGTCCGCAGAAAAGGGCGAGGCGGAGAAAAGCGCGGGGGGCGTGAAAAGTCCGGAAGAGGAGAAAAGCGAAAACAAAGGATTTTCCAATGAGGAAGCGGTCGTTCTTACCTTAGAGAGTATTCAGGAAAAGAAAAAAGAAGAGGAAGAAGAGGAAACACAGGGCCTGGTATCGAAGCTCCTTGGCCAGGCAGAAGCAATGAAGCAGTCCTTTGAAGAGCAGAGGGAAAACCAGACCAATCTTTATGACGCCACCATGGATTTGATGGCAATAGCCAGTGCGGAAAGGGAGACTGTGCTCAAGGCAATACAGGTCCGCCTTATGTTTAAAATCCGTACGATAAAAGCAAGCGGTGCGAAATCCGGCGAGGTTCAGATTGCCGTCAATAAATTGAAAAAGGTGATTGGGAAGCTTAAGACAAAGATTAAAAAGCTGAAAGAAGAGGCCGGGATAGAAAAGAAGAGGAAAAATGCCGAGAAGGCAAAAAAACGTAAACTGGAAGAGCGGCTCCGCAGAGAGCTTGAAGTGCGCAGAACGATTCGCAAGAACAGAGAAAAGAAGGATGTGGAGGAGAGCCGGATGGGTATGGGCGCCAATTACGGAGGCGTGGCAGGCAGCGAGCCTGCGGCAATAAAGGATTTTGGTCTGGCTGGTTTTTCCGGCGACGCGGCGCTGGAAAATTTAATAACAAGTGATTTGGAATTGGGCATGGGAGTGGACAGCGCGGCAGCGGCTTATGCGATTGCCGGCGCACCAGCCGGAATGGATGGCGGGGCGGCCGCCGGCGGAGCGGTTGGAGATGCGTGCGCTGTCAGTATAGATATATCAGTGTAACCCGGAATAAGGCTTTGCACAGCTTTCATGCTCTGACGGAAGGAGGGAACAGCAGTGGCAAATAACAGTTTTTTGGTAAACGATATGGTCAGGGCATACTATGGCGTTCTGGAGACTCAGAAAGCGGGAAAACCGGCTATGGCGGGGATGGATTTTAAAGACATGGTAGCGGCAATGGACAAAAAGGGAGGAGTAGCCTCTTTTTCCAGAGAAAATATGCCTTTGGAAGAATACAAGCAGTATATTTACCAGAAAATTTCACAGATTCCCATTCATCCGTCCCAGCACATGATGTCGGCTGCGGTTCATATAACGGACGCAGGATTCGAGGCAATGCGAAAGGACGAGGAATATGAAAAGTGGGTGCTTGACGTTTTGCGGCGGGATTTCGGAATGAGCGACCCCTGGGCGGCGGTGAGAGGCGAAAGCTTTTCGATTCACCGTTTTGGGGCGACCCGTGAGGAATACCGGGTAGATAAATGGTATACCGGTTTCCGGGGAGGAAAGGGCCGTTCCATATATGAAAAGGAAGCGGAAGAGAGCTTCTGGGAAAAACGCAGAAAGCGGCATAAACAGTATATCCGGCTGCAGCAGGAAATTGCTGTCGAAAAGAAGATTCTGCAGCATGTGTATCAGGAGGCGGCAATACGAAGGGGAGATTTCCAAAACATGTATGATTACCAGGGCATTATGCCAATGCTGCCCATAGCGAAGCTGATGCTTATGGCGGAAAAGAAAGTAAAGTAGAAAATGGAAAACCAAAGCTGATATATAAGAACCTGCGTTGATGACAGAAATCAGCCTTTTTGTTACAACATAAATATTCCTTTTTGAAAATTGACCGATATAAGTAGAGAAGACCTGATAAGGGCAGCGGGCAGTTTACAGGAAAGGATATGATACTAAGATGCTTCAGATTGCAGTTTGCGAAGATGAAAAGGCCATGGGAAGTTATCTGAAACAGTTGATAGATAAAAGACTTGCAGGCCGGAAAGAATATCAGATTGAAGTCTTTGAAGCCGGATGGCAACTGCTTGAAAGCGACAAAAAGTTTGATATCTTTTTCCTGGATATTGATTTGAAGGATATGAGCGGAATTGACATGGCAAGGAAACTCCGCGAGACTTCCGGGGCGGTAATCATTTTTGTGACGGCGCTTAAAGAGTATGTGTTTGACGCTTTTGACGTGCAGGCGTTCCAGTATCTTTTAAAGCCTGTCAATGAGGAGAAATTCTTTCGGGTGCTTGACGGCGCGGTGGAGGAATGCCTTGCCGGTAAAGGCGGGGAGCCGCTTGTCATCAGAATAAAGGGAACTTACAGGAGCATTATGCGGGAAAATATCGTTTATGCCGAAAACGATGCGAGAAAAGTTGTACTGCATTTAAAAGAAGAGCAGATTTCCTACTATGCGAAAATGAGTGAATTAGAGAAGATACTCGGCGGACAGTTTTTCAGGTGCCACAGGGGATATCTGGTAAACCTAAACGAGGTCAAAAGTTATGATACAGGAAGCATTCAATTGAAAAACGGGGAAACTATTTTGATGGCAAAACAAAAGTACAGTGCTTTCGTGTCCGCGTATATGGAGTTTCTTCGCAGAAAATAGCGGAGGTGATTTTGAGAGAAGCAATCAACTTTACTTTAGACCTGTTCTGCGTCATCTTAAGAAGATGGCTGATGATTTACGCGATTTGCGGCATACTCACGGAAAAGGAACGATTTATAAAGAAACGAAAGCAAATCGCGGCGGGCTATGTGGCTTTGAGCACTGCTTTTTATCTGGCGGCGAGTTATCTGCCGGAGATGGTTCTGTTTTTGTATGGAAACCGGGAAGGAATGCTGGAAAGCAGAAGAAGTATTCTTCCTCTCTTTTTAAACTTATGTCTGATATTGTTTTACTGCCTGTACTTTTATTCCGGAAAAAAGAGTAAGGTTTTTTATGTGGTTTTTACGTTTTACACACTGAGCGAGCTCATCCTGTTTACACTTCATTCCCTGTTCGTTGCATTTTTTGGCGGAGTGTCAGATATGCTTACGGAGAAGATTATAGAGGGAAATGAATTTTTTATTCAAAACTATATACTGATATTAGAAATCTTTCAGTTTTTTTGGAATTTATCCTTTCAGATAGCGATTTGCCTGGTCTTTTATCATATAACTAAAATATTAAAACAAAATTTAATATATAACAACAGAGAACTGAGCAGGGTGCAGGAACTGTTTCTCGCGGTTCCAGGCGCGATGGGAATGAGTATAGGAATATTACTTCGCAGCATAATGTATTCCTACAAAGATTTGGAAAGCCAGTTTCTGATGGACAGATATCCCGAAACCCGCCTGCTAATCCCTTTATTGTCGGGGTTGTGCATTGTTTCCATTATCCTGAGCGTTATAATGCTGCGTAAGCTTGTGGAAAGCGGCGAAAGGGAAATGCTGGTGGAGATTTACCAGAACCGTATCTGCGATATGGAAGAGCATATGAAAGACGTGGAGCACCTTTACGACGGGATTCGCGGAATGCGCCATGATATGAAAAACTACGTGGCCGATTTGGAAATTCTTTTACAGCGTGAGGGGGCGGACTGCGGAAATTACGGCGGGGAAGTTCAGAGATATCTGGACGGGCTGTATCTTTCCATGGAAGAGCTGGATATGAAATGCAGTACGGGAAACCCCGTTACGGACGTGGTAATCAGCAGAAAGATGCGGAAAGCGTCGAATGCAGTACAAAATAAAAACCGGAGGGAAATTCCTTTTGAATGTAACTTTGTTTTCCCCGAAGGGCTTGGCATCAGCGCTTTTGATTTGAGTATTTTGCTGAACAACGGACTTGACAATGCGCTGGAAGCTTCGGAAAAGGAGGATAAGGGGTATATCCGGTTAGACTCTTACCGGAAAGAAAACATGTTTTTTATAGAAATCAGAAACGCTTTTTCCGGAAGCCTGATATTGGATGAAACCGGAAAGAACCTGCTCACAGACAAAAAGGATTTATCCGCACATGGATTAGGTATAAAGAATATGAAAAACTGTGCCGAAAAATATTATGGCACGCTGAGGTGGGAGGTCAGGAATCAGGAGTTTTTACTGGCGATAATGCTTCAGGGGAAGGAGAAATAAATGGGTTTAAACGGAATCAGTTCACTTATTACACAAAACCGGCTTATCAGCCGTGCAAAGTCCCGGTCAAGGTCTCAGGGAGCGGCCGTTGGCTCTGTGCTGAACAGTAGCAGAAACAACGGTAAAAACTCTGTGCTGGACTCCATTAAGAACCAGTACAAGAACCAAAACGGCTTAAGCGCTGCCGACGCAAAATCAAAGGAATATTATACCACAATAAAAAAGGCGGCAGGGAGCCTTCAGAGCTGTGTAAAGAATCTTCTGGATTTACCGGAGAAAGAATGGGATAAGATGACGGGAGAGGAGATTACGGAGTACAGAGAAAACGCGCTTTCAAAAGTCAATAATTTTGTCAATGACTTTAACGTCATGGTAAAAGGCATGAGAGACGAAGGCGGAAAGGTCAACCAGATTTACTTAAGCCAGCTTAAGAGCTATTACAATAACGCAAAGTCCGATTTGGAAAAGCTGGGGATTACCATGAAGGATGACGGAACGCTTTCGGTGAACCAGGAGGAATTTAAGAAAGGCGACGTCCAGAAGATAAAGAAAGTTCTGGGTTCCTCCGGCTCTTTCGTTGACAATGTGGGAAAACGCGCAAAGGATGCTCAGGCAAACGCGGAAACAAATCTTTCGGTTTTAAATAAGACGCAGTATGCGGGGAGTTATACATACGACAAGTACGGAAGCGATATCTTTGATATGCTGACGGGAGGAAGCAAGTATAGTTCGAAAGGGTAACAAATTAACAGAGATTATCAGAAAACGGCTCGGGATAGTTCCCGGGCCGTTTTTGACGCCGGCATCTTAACCGTGATAAAGCGCATCTTAACGGAACCGGCATTGTAGGAAAACGGGAACGTGTTACAATACGGTTAAAGACAGAAACAGACAAAGGGGCTTAACTACATGAAACTGACGATGAACAGAATCACGCAGGGCGAGGATGAGGTAATCATCAAATACCATGAGATGAACGAGCAGATTGAGGCGATTGCCGGACTGGTACAGGGGGAATCGCAGAAGATAAGCGCATATGCGGATGGGCAGACGTTTCTTTTGCTGCCGGAGGATATTCTCTATCTGGAAAGCGTGGATGGGGCTACCTTTGCCTATCTGGAAAAACAGGTATACAGGGTGCAGATGAGCCTTCTGACGGCGGCGGCGTGTTATGACAGCAGAGGATTTTTCCGCTGTTCAAAGTCCATGGTGATTAATATTTACAGAATCAGCCATTTACAGAGCAAGCCGGGGAGCCGCATATGCGCCACAATGGAAAACGGCGAGGAAGTGATGATATCCAGAAAATATGCAAAAGGACTGCGGCAGGTACTGAAAGGAGGCGGGAGCAGAGATGAAGAGTAGGTTTTGGGGCTGGTTTAAGAGATTTGTAAGCAAGGAAATAATGATAGAATATAAGTCATGTCTTTATTTCGCCTGCATTCTGTTTTTCTATTTTATGTGGCTGCTCTGTAAGGGGATATATTCTGCAAGCATACTGTTTATGTTTGAAATGATATTTACTGCTTACTTCGTGGGATATTTTCAGGTATATGTATTCCAGAATTTTGACGAGGCGGAACAGATTGAAAAAAAAGGCGTTCTGGGAATTCTATTTGGCATCAGCGTTTACAGCGTTGTATCCTATTTGCTTGGCTGGTTTGGGAAAAGCCCTGGAGCAAGCCTTTTGTTTTCGCTATATATGCTGATTATTTATTTATGCGTCTTTTTGCTGAACAGGGCAAAAAGGGCCATCGATACCAACAATTTAAATAAAATGCTGTCGGAGTTCAAAAAAGGAGAGGCGGAGGAAAGAAATGAGTGAAAAAGTAAAAGCGATTGAAATCAGTAATCTCACAAAGTCCTACGGGAAAAAACGGGGTGTAAAAAATATTTCACTGACGGTAAAGGAGGGCGATATCTTCGGGTTTTTAGGCCCGAACGGCGCGGGAAAATCCACCACCATACGAAGCATGTTAGGTCTTATCCGCTTTCAGGAAGGTCAGATAAAGCTCCTTCAAAAAGACGCGGTAAAAAACCGCAGGGAGGTTTTGAGCCAGATAGGATACATGCCCTCCGAGGCCATGTTCTATCCGACGATGAAAGTAAAGGATGTGATAGCTTTTGCCGCGGAGGCAAGCAGTGCCGGTTGGGCGGCTGTCGGAGCCGGGACCGCGGGGAGCGCCGGGGAAAGGCGAAGGGACTGCACAGAAGAATCGGAGAGGATTTGCGAGCTTCTCAAGGTGGACAGGGAAAAGAAAATCGAGGAGCTGTCTTTAGGGAACCGAAAGAAGGTGAGTATTGTCTGCGCAATGCAGCACAAACCGAAGCTCCTTATACTGGACGAGCCAACCTCCGGTCTTGACCCGCTGATGCAGGAAGCCTTTTTCAAGCTGATACTGGAATATAACAGCCAGGGGACGACCTGTTTTTTATCTTCCCATGTGATTTCGGAGGTGAAGCGGTATTGCAGAAATGCGGCGATTATCAGGGATGGCGCTATCATCAGAGTTGATACGGTGGAAAATCTTTCAAAGTCGAATCTGCGCCGGATTAAACTGACAGAAAACAAAAAGGTGAAAGACTTTGCCTATACAGGAAGCATGAAAGAACTGCTGAAAGAGCTGGAAGGGCGGAACATAGAGGATTTGCTGATAGAAGAGCCGTCTCTGGAGGAGTTGTTCATGCATTATTATGAATCGGAGGATAAGCAGGTATGATACTTTTTAAACATGAAATAAAATTAAATCTAAAATTAATAATTATCTGGTCGGCATGCGTGGGGTTTTCATGCTTTGGCTGTATCCTTCTTTTCGGCGGCCTGAAAGAATCTATGGGGGAGATGGCGGACGCCTATGCGCAGATGGGGACTTTTTCCTCGGCGCTGGGGCTTGACCGGATGAATGTCAGCACCATGGAGGGCTTTTACGCCACGGAGGTGGCCCTGATTTATGCCATCGGAGGCGCGATGTTTGCTGCAATGGCGGGCGTATGTATGTTATCGAAAGAGGAGGAAGGACATACCTCGGAATTTTTAAACACGCTTCCTTTGGGCAGAGGATATATTGTATGCTGGAAATACTTATCGGCGGCGTCGATGATTCTGTTTTTCAATATTTTATGTGTGATATGGGAAGCTGCGGGCTTTGCGCTGGCCGGGGAAACGCCGCCGGGAAAAAGCCTGGCGCTTTTCCACGGAGCGCAGCTTTTGATGCAGCTTGAGGTGGGAAGCGTATGCTTTTTCCTTTCCTCCGTCTGTAAAAGAAAACAGACCGGAGCGGCACTGGGGTTTGCGGTTCTCTTATATGTTATGGATTTGATGTGCAGGATTGTGCCGGATATTAAAGATTTAAAATATGTAACGCCCTACTATTTTTCCAATGCCACGGATATTTTCGCCGGCGGAGGTGTTGACGGCAGTATGGCGGCGGTAAGCGCCGCGGTGGCGGTGATTTCCTTTGGCGCTGCGATTGTGGTTTATGGGAGAAGGGATTTGGCGGCGTGAGGGAATAATATGAAGAAGCAGTATGTTTTGACCGGATTTTCTGTTACAATAAAGAAAAGATATATGATTTTGATAACAGGAAAACAGTTGAAAACGCAGGGGAAATGGTGTTTATGGAAATGAAAAAGCTGCCTGTTGGCATTGAAAGTTTTGAAAAAATACGCCGGGAAAATTTTTATTATATCGATAAAACCGGACTGATAAAAGAACTGCTCTGGAATTGGAGTGAGGTAACGCTTATTACCCGTCCAAGAAGATTCGGGAAATCTTTGAATATGAATATGCTGAAGTGCTTCTTTGAACTAGGCAGCGATAAAGGATGTTTTGAAGGACTGGCAATCCGACAGGAAAAGGAACTGTGTGAAAAGTATATGGGGAAATTTCCGGTAATATCTGTTTCTTTAAAGGGAGCAA
>CAJTMZ010000052.1 GCA_910577445.1 uncultured Lachnospiraceae bacterium
ATTCGCCAAATGTCTGCTTCGCAGCCGCTTGGCTCATTGCCCGCGGGAATCAAAACAAATAAACGGTATAAAGCCTGTTATGAAAAACAGGGAACTGCCAAAGGACAGTCCCCTGTTTTAAAAACATATTTTTTATTTTCTGTAAAGTACAAAAGCTTCATAGGGCTTTACAATAATCTTTTGCCCCTCGTAGTTATTTTCCAGATTGGAAATAAGGCAGGGCGCTCCCACAAATTCATCGGGCAGAGTAAAGTCCGTCTCATGGTCGCAGAAATTGCACACCACAAGCAGTTTTTCAGGCTGGGAAGCGTCCCCGGCGCCGTCTTCCAGCGTTCTGGTATAAACGAAAAGCTCTTCGCTTTCTTCCAGAAGCAGTTCGTATTTTCCATATACCATAACAGGTGTTTCTTTTCTAAGGGCAATCAGTTTTTTATAATAATGGAATACGGAGCCGGAATCTTCTGTCTGCGCTTTGGCGTTTATTTCCTTATAATTGGGATTTACCGCAATCCATGGCGTTCCGGAAGTAAATCCGGCCTGAGCGCTGTCGTCCCACTGCATGGGGGTTCTGGCGTTGTCACGGCTCTTGAAAAGCATGCAGGGCCAGAATACCTCATGGGAGAGAGGCCCCTCCTTGCACCATTCCCTGTAGGCGTTGATGCTTTCAATATCGCGGAAATCTTCCGGGCCTTTAAAGGGATAATTGGTCATACCCAGTTCTTCGCCCTGATAAACGTAGGGCGTACCTTGCAGCATATGAAGGCAGGTAGCCAGCATTTTGGCGGAAACCTCCCGGTACGCCGGTCTGTCGTCGCCGAAGCGGGAAACGGCTCTTGGCTGGTCGTGGTTATCCCAGAACAGGCTGTTCCACGCTTTTCCGTAAAGCTCGTTCTGCCAGCGGGAGAGGGTCTTTTTCAGAGTGGTGAGGGGAATCTTTTCGTCCGTCCACTTGCCGTATTTTCCGTCGCTTTCCACATGCTCGAACTGGAATACCATATTCAGCTCGCGGGTATTTTCCCCGGCGTACTGCATCGCCTGCCGTGTGGTAACACCGGCCGTTTCCCCTACGGTCATAATGTCGTATCTGGAAAGCACCTTCGCGTTCATTTCCTGCAGATATTTGTGGACATTGGGACCGTGAATGCAGTAAGGCGCAAAGTCTCCGTAAAGGTCGTGGACCTCGCCGTCGGGCATTTCCGGGGTTTTGGATATCATGCTGATAACGTCCATGCGGAAGCCGTCAATCCCCTTTTCGCACCACCAGGTCATCATGTTGAAAACCTCCTGCCGCACCTTCGGGTTATCCCAGTTTAAGTCGGGCTGTTTCTTTGAAAAAAGATGCAGGTAGTACATTCCGGTAGCTTCGTCGTACTGCCATGCGGAGCCGCCGAAGCAGGCGCCCCAGTTGTTGGGAGGTGTCTTTTCATCTTTTCCCTCCCGCCAGATATAGTAATCGCGGTATTCGTTGTCTGTGGACTTGCGGCTTTCCACAAACCATTTGTGCTCGTCGGAGGTGTGGTTTACCACCAAATCCATGACGATACGGATGCCCCGCTCATGGGCTTTTGCAAGCAGTTCGTCAAAGTCCTCCATGGTGCCGAATTCGTCCATAATGGCCTGATAATCGCTGATATCGTAGCCATTGTCGTCGTTGGGGGACTGGTAGATGGGGGACAGCCAGATAACGCCGATGCCCAGATATTTCAGGTAATCCAGGCGGCTGATAATTCCCTGCAAATCGCCCACGCCGTCCCCGTTGCTGTCCATAAAACTGCGGGGGTAAATCTGATAAATAACCGCTTCTTTCCACCAGGTTTTGTTCATTTTCTGTTCTCCTTTAAAAAAATTTTCTGCGGCCCAAACACGGGCCGGTATTATAATGATTGTTTACAGCTCCAGAACCAGCACCTGATATCCGTGTAACTTCAGTACGCTGTTTTCCATGAGGATGTCAGGATAGTTGTTTAAAAGGATATTCCGGCAGGGGGCGGGGAGGGTTACTTCCTGTTCGTCCCTTTGGTAGTTGCCGATTACCAGCAGCGTCCTGTCGCCTTTCCTGTAGTAGGCCATCAGGTTATGGCGTTCCTCCCACACAGGTTCCAGCGTGCCGTACACAATGGTTTCCTTATAAACGGGATTTTTGCGCAGGGCAATCATCTTTTTATAAAAATTCCATACGGAATCAGGGTCCTCTAACTGAGACGCCGCGTTGATTTCGGTGTAGTTGGGGTTGACTTTAAGCCAGGGGGAACCGGTGGTAAATCCGGCGTTTGCCTCGTCAGACCACTGCATGGGAGTGCGGGCGTTGTCCCTGCTGAATCTGGCCACGGCCTTTAAAGCCAGCGCCGGAGACAGGCCGGCATCTAAGGCTACCTGATATTCGTCCAGGGAGGAGATATCGTCAACCTCGTCAATGGAGGAGAAAGACATATTCTCCATGCCAAGCTCCTGTCCCTGATAGATAAAAGGAATACCCCGCAGCATGAAATTTAAGGCTGCCAGCATCTTTTTGCTTTCGGGGAAGCAGTCGCCTTCCGGAAGATAGCGGGAAACGCCCCGGGGCTCGTCGTGGTTCTCGATAATATTGGACAAAAATCCGATTTCGCCGATTTTCCGCTGGGATTCAAAGCAGCAGTTTCTGTAATCGTCCGGGGTGATTTGCTTACAGTCGTACCAGCCTTTGCCGCTTCCGCCGAAAATGGTCTCGTTGAAATCAAACATGCTGGAGAAATAGCCGTCCTCACCGATAAAATCAGGGATTTCCTCCGGCTTTTCGTTGAACACTTCCCCCACGGAGAAGGCGTCGTACTTTTTGAAAGTGCAGTCCCGCATTTCTCCCAGAAATTCGCCGATTCCCCGGGCTTCCTTCAGCATTTCCATAATGCTGCACAGGCCGTCCTCCCTGTCCGGCGCGTAATTGCGGAAAGGGTTGGCCTTTTTGATGTTGATAATGGCGTCAATCCGAAAACCGGCAAGACCCTTGTCGAGCCACCAGTTAATATTTTTGTAAACTTCCTTTCGCAGTTCGGGATTTTCCCAGTTTAAATCGGGCTGTTTTTTGTGGAACACGTGCAGATACTGTTTTTCGGTGCCCGGCAAATCCTCCCACACACTGCCGCCGAAATAGGAACGCCAGTTGGTGGGAAGCTCCCCCTCCTTTTTGTCTTTTAAATAGAAGAAATTGCCGTACTTGCCGTCAGGGTCCTGGCAGGCCTTCTGGAACCATTCATGTTCGTCGGAGCAGTGGTTTACCACCAAATCCATCAGGATATACATCTCTCTCTTTTTGGCTTCGGCAATCAGCCGTTCCATATCTTCCATTGTGCCGAAGCGGGGGTCTATCTTATAATAATCCGAGATGTCGTAGCCCTGGTCCGCCAAAGGAGACTGATAGCAGGGAGAGAGCCATACGATATCAACGCCCAAATCATGCAGATAATCCAGTTTGCTGATAATACCGGGAATATCGCCGATGCCGTCTCCGTTTGAGTCATAAAAACTTTTGGGATAAATCTGATACGCTACCTTGTCATGCCACCATTTCTTTTTCATTGCCCTACCTCCTGTGGACTTTTTTATTTTTGCTTTCCGCGTGGATTGCCCGCCCGGCAATCCCGTATATGTTGTATTCATTTTAGTGACACACAGGAAGAAAGTCTTACAGTTATTTGATTAAAAACTACAATATTATGACTTTTTTCTGTACTGCAGGGGCGTGGTTTGGGTGTGCTTGCGGAACTCCTTCAGAAAATTCCCGAGATTGTTGAATCCGCATTCCAGACAGACTTCCGTCACGGCAAGGTTTGTTTCCTCCAACATTCGTCTGGCCCGCTTGATGCGGTACTCGTTGATGTAGGCCATGGGAGAGCGGCCGATTGCCTTTTTGAAAAGCCGGCAGAAATACTGATCATTTAAGTTCACCTGCTTTGCCAAATCGGATATATATATTTCGTTCTGGTAGTTGTCGCCGATATAGGTCAGCACCTTTTTGATGCTTTCCACCCGCTTGTCCAAATCCTTTTCGGTGGGCGTAAAGAGCCTGTGGGAGGAAAGGGTGGCGAGAATATGCAGCAAAGAGGATTTGATGTATAGCTGGCTGGTGAAATTATCCGTGACAAAGGAACTGTCCGGAGCGTCTTCCGAAGGGAGCTGTCCGAAAGAATGCATAATGTCTGTAAAGGCGCTCTTCACGGGAAGAAAAGCCGGGTGCCGGGGCGTGATACAGCGGGGAAAGAGAAGCTTTCCCGTCTGGATGGGCTTTAGCAGGTGAATCTGGGCCTCATCATAGGAGTCGAAGCTTAAGATGCCGAGGGAAAAGACCACGGCGTCCTCAAAGTGGCTGTCGGAGGTTTCCGTTATAATACTGTGCAGTTCGCCGGGGTTGATAAAACAGAGGCATTCGGAGAAAATAGGGAAAGATTCCATGTTAATCTCCAGACGAAATTCCCCGCCGGAAAAGTACAGAATTTCCACCTCCTCATGCCAGTGATGCTTGACCAGGGTGCCTTTGCCCACAGAATGGGTGCGGTAGATGGCGCAGGGAAAAGATTTGGTGCCGTGGGGGCGGACTTCTTTTAAAATGGAGGGCTGTTGTTCCATAAAAGGGCTCCTTTATATAATCTTGTAAAAAAGCTATCATTATATAAGGAAAAAGTCAATATGCTGAAATGACCTTTAAATGTAATGAAATGTCTCCGGCGGCACTTGTAATTTTTTCCTCGAAATGCTAAAATAGCCTTAACTATAAGAGTATTCCTGACGATAATTAAAGCAGGAAACCATGTGGAACAGGGAGGTTCCGCAGTCGGAACTGTTCGCAGATGCCGCTGCGTGCATACGGCAGAACATATCAGACAGGATGTTCAATATCAAAGGAGTGAAGAATATGGGAATAGGTATTAATGTAAGAAATTTAAAGCCGGATTATTCTTATCTGTTTCAGAGTATGACAGGAGGCAATGCTGCAAGTATGAATTTCCTTTCAGACTATGCAAGCATTAAAAACGGCAGCTACGGCAAGCTGATGAAAGCATACTATGGACCCAGCCATCGTTCGTCAAAGGAAGTGTCTTCCCTGGTGGAGAAGAACCAGAGAACGACGGCGGCAGCCAAGGATTCCGCAAAGACGCTGTCTTCCATTGAAAGTGCGGCAGAGGAATTAAAGAAGTCCGCGGATGCCTTAACGGCAAAAGGAAGCAAGTCGGTATTCAATAAGGTTGATATTGAGACCAAGGATGAAAACGGCGTTACTTCCACAACCAAGGGCTATGATACCAATGCGATTTATAAGGCGGTTTCCGACTTTGTGGACGATTACAACTCGGTAATCAAGCAGGCAGGTTCGGCAGAATCCACCAGCATTCAGAACAGAGTGAAGTCCATGACGGGAGCTACAAGCGCCAACGAAAAACTTTTGTCCAAGGTTGGTATTACCATCAATGAAAACAAGACCCTTTCCATTGATGAAAAGGCGTTCAAGGCGGCGGATATGGCAACGGTAAAGACGTTGTTTGGCGGAAACGCGTCCTACGCCGACAGGATTTCGGCTCAGGCGACCATGCTTGACCATACGGCCAATACGGAAGCGACCAAAGCAAATACTTACAATTACAACGGAATCTATAACAATGCCTACACTTCAGGCGGAATTTTCGATTACGGATTCTAAAGGTAATGTATAAAAATATGCCCGGTGCAATGTCAGAAGACACTGCATTGGGCATATTTTTTTGGCGAAATGCCGACGGCTTTTGTGAAGGTTTTAAAGAAATTGCTGTAATCCGAAAAGCCGCTTTTTTCATAGGCTTCCGTGACGCTTGCACCGTCCCGTAAGAGAGATTTGGCAATGCTGATTCGGCGGGCGCTGATGTATTTATTGATGGTGGTGCCGGTGGCCGACTTGAAAATCCGGCAGATATAGGATTCGCTTAAAAAAAATTCGCCTGAAAGCTTTTCGATGGTGATAGGCGAGGAAATATTCAGATTGATGTAGGCGAGAATATCGTCCACCTGATGGTTGTAGGTGCGGCTGTCGGAGCTTTCCGGCAGATGGATGGTGCGGACGGCGCCGTTAATGAGCAGCAGCAGCTCTGTGAATGCCGTCTGCTCCACAAGGTCCTGTCCGTAGCCAGCGGCGTCCGTAATTTTACTGATATAATATAAAAACCGGTTCTGCTGTTCTCTGTTTAAAGGGATTCTGTGGCTGAAGCCCTGCGCCCTGTCCGAAAAACAGGCGTCCAAATCCGTCTGGGCCGTGGAAAGCCGTCTGGTATATTCCGGGTGGATGGAAAGGACAATCCGTTCGTGTATCATTTTATCCACCTGAGTGATTTTGTGGCTTTCGTACTGGTTTATGATGAAGATATCGCCGGGCTCAATGGTATAAATTTTATTGTCGATTAGAAATTGTTTTCCGCCGGAAATGGAATAATAAATTTCATGGCAGTCATGGATGTGCATGTCCATGGCTTTTTCTTCCTTATATAAATGGGCAATGGCAAAGGTCTGGGTTGCCATGCAGTTTTCCATGGCCTGACGGCAGGAAAGAAGTTCAATCATCTTTTATCTCCTTTTCGGGGTTCGTACAGTAAATTATAGGATAAAAGTTCAAAATTTGCAATATTTACAGAAATATTTGAAAGGACATAGATAATTTTTTAATGTATACTGGATAATGTAAAGGCAATATTTAGCAATGCCAGAAGGTATTTTATCTGGAGAAAGGATGGGCAGAATGGAGCTGAGAACAGCGGCTTCACCAAGAGACGTGAAGCATTACACGACAGAGAGATTAAGGGAAGAATTTTTGATTCAAAATCTGTTCGTGCCGGGGGAAATCAAACTGGTATACAGCCACATTGACAGAATCATTACGGGTGCGGCAGTGCCGGTGGAACCCATTCGCCGCTTACTTTGACGGCGGGAGAGGAACTGCGCGCGGAATATTTCCTTCAGAGAAGGGAAATGGGCGTCATCAATATCGGCGGCGCGGGAACCGTCACCGTTGACGGCAAAAAGTACGAAGTCGGATTCAAGGAAGGCATGTATATCGGCATGGGCGCAAAGGACATTGTTTTTGAAAGCGATGACAAGGAGACGCCCGCAAAGTTTTATATCAACAGCGCGCCGGCTCATACGACTTACCCTACCGTTTTGATTAAACCGGAAGGCGCGCCGGAAGATGGGGTGGTAATTGTAAAGGATGAAAATAAAGTGGAGCTTGGCTGTCTGGAGGACGCCAATCACCGCACTATCTGCAAATACATTCTGCCGGGACAGGTGGAAAGCTGTCAGCTTGTTATGGGAATGACGAAATTAGAGCCGGGCAGCGTCTGGAACACAATGCCCTGCCACACCCACGACAGGCGGATGGAGGTTTACCTGTATTTTGAGATGCCAAAGGACGCCTTTGTCATGCATTATATGGGAGAACCCACGCAGACAAGGCACATTGTTATGAGAAACGAGGAAGCGGTGATTTCACCGAGCTGGTCCATTCATGCGGGAAGCGGTTCGAGAGCATACACCTTTATCTGGGGCATGGTGGGTGAAAATCAGGATTTTGACGATATGGACCATGTGGCAAATCAGGAATTGATGTAAAAAGGAACCTGCAAAGCCCTGAAAGCGGTCAGGAATAACAGAAAAATAAAAATGATAAGGAGAAGAAAGATGAGCGATTTTACAAAGAAATTTTCACTGGAAGGAAAGGTTGCGCTGATAACGGGAGCATCCTACGGAATCGGTTTTGCAATTGCAAGTGCTTACGCTGAGGCAGGCGCGACCATCGTATTTAACGATATCAAGCAGGAGCTGGTGGACAAGGGAATTGCTGCCTATGAGGAAAAAGGCATCAAGGCTCACGGTTATGTGTGCGACGTTACCAATGAAGAGCAGGTACAGGATATGGTTGCCAGGATTGAGAAGGAAGTCGGCGTGATTGATATTCTTGTAAACAATGCGGGAATTATCAAGCGTATTCCCATGTGTGAGATGACGGCCGACCAGTTCCGCCAGGTAATCGACGTGGATTTGAACGCGCCTTTCATCGTATCCAAGGCCGTTATTCCCAGTATGATTAAGAAAGGCCACGGAAAGATTATAAACATCTGCTCCATGATGAGCGAGCTTGGACGGGAGACGGTTTCCGCTTATGCGGCGGCAAAGGGCGGACTGAAAATGCTGACCAGAAACATTGCCTCCGAATACGGCGAGTTCAACATTCAGTGTAACGGCATTGGCCCCGGCTATATAGCAACGCCTCAGACGGCGCCCCTGCGGGAAGTGCAGCCTGACGGAAGCAGACATCCCTTCGACCAGTTTATCATTGCAAAGACGCCCGCGGCACGCTGGGGAGAGACGGAAGACTTACAGGGACCGGCAGTGTTCCTTGCGTCAGAAGCTTCCGACTTTGTAAACGGCCATGTGCTTTATGTGGACGGCGGTATTCTTGCATACATCGGAAAACAGCCTCAATAAGAGGAATAAGGCTTAAGGGCGGGGAAATACTCCGGCCGGCCGATAGAAAAAATAGAGCCGTATACAGGCAAAACGCCTGTATGCGGCGAACGTGTCTGTATATGACAAACCTGTTGTGAGCGGTATATATGAGACAACGATTCTGCCGGAAAGCGGCAGAAAAGAGAAAACAAAAAAAACAGAAAGGATGATTGTAATGAAAATAGCATTGATTAATGAAAACAGTCAGGCGGCAAAAAACGAAATGATTTGCGCCACCTTAAAAAAAGTAGTGGAGCCCATGGGCCATGAGGTTTTTAACTATGGAATGTACTCTGCGGAGGATGCGCACCAGCTCACTTATGTGCAGAACGGAATCCTGGCGGCGGTTCTTTTAAATTCAGGCGCGGCGGATTATGTGATTACCGGCTGCGGTACCGGAGAGGGCGCCATGCTCGCGTGCAATTCTTTCCCGAAGGTTCTCTGCGGCCACATTACCTCACCATTGGACGCCTATCTGTTTTCACAGGTAAACGACGGCAACTGTATTGCCCTTCCTTTTGCGGAAAATTTCGGATGGGGCGGCGAATTAAATCTGGAATATATATTTGAAAAACTGTTCTGCGCGCCGGGTGGCGGCGGATATCCCAAAGAAAGAGTGGAACCGGAACAAAGAAACAAGAAGATTCTTGACAAAGTCAAGGAAGTCACACATACTGATATTGTAACGATTCTTAAAAATCTCGACGGCGAGCTTGTAAAAGGCGCATTATCAGGGGATAAGTTTAAAGAGTACTTTTTTGCCAACTGCAAATGCGACCAAATTGCAGCCTGCGTGAAAGAAATTTTAGGAGCGTAAAAATTATATAATGTTACCGCAGCAGGCCAAACTGCCAGGCGGCGAAGCAGGCGGAAGTTTGTCTGCCAAACGGCGAGTGAGGACGATTGCGGAACTGAAATGGAGGTAGGGTTATTATGGAAGCAGTATTAGAACAAATCAAAAAAATCGGGATTGTTCCGGTAGTGAAAATTGACAGGGCAAAGGACGCGCTCCCTCTGGCAAAAGCGCTTTGTGCCGGCGGGCTTCCCTGCGCGGAGGTGACCTTCCGTACGGACGCGGCTGCAGAGGCAATCAAAATTATGACGGAAAATTTTCCTGATATGTGCGTGGGAGCAGGCACCGTTTTAAACGCGGCTCAGGTGGACGCGGCGGTGGAGGCGGGCGCGAAGTTTATCGTAAGCCCCGGTCTTAATCCCAACACCGTAAAGTACTGTATTGAAAAGAATGTGCCTATTACACCCGGCACGTCAAGCCCCAGCGATATTGAACAGGCGATTGAATTAGGCCTTGAAGTTGTAAAGTTTTTCCCGGCGGAGCAGTCGGGCGGGCTGGCAAAAATTAAGGCAATGGCAGCTCCTTATGTGAATATGAATTTCATGCCTACAGGCGGTATCAATGCAAAAAATTTAACTTCCTATCTTGATTTTAACAAGATTATTGCCTGCGGCGGCTCCTGGATGGTTCCCGGCGATTTGATTAACGCAGGGGAATGGGACAGAATTGAACAGCTCACAAGAGAAGCGGTTCAGACCATGCTTGGTTTTGAACTGGCTCATGTGGGAATTAACGCGGAAAATGAAGAAGAAGCGCGAAAGGCTGCAAACAGATTTGCATTTATCTTCGGTATGCCGGCAAAGGAAGGAAATAGCTCCATCTTTACGGGAACTGCGCTTGAGGTTATGAAAACCCCTTATCTTGGAAAGAACGGACACATTGCGGTGAGGACCAATTACATTGAAAGAGCGGTCAATTATCTCTCCAATGTGCTTGGCGTAGAGTTTAACGAGGAATCGGCAAAGAAAGACGATAAGGGCAATCTGAAAGCGATTTATCTGAAAGAGGAAATCGGCGGTTTTGCGGTGCATCTTGTGCAAAAATAAATTTAGATTTAATAAATAGAGAAGGAATGGAGAAAAATGGCAAAAGTTATTACTATGGGAGAGATAATGCTCAGATTATCCACACCCAACAATGAAAAATTTATTCAGGCTGACGAGTTTGATATCAATTACGGCGGGGGAGAAGCAAATGTTGCCGTATCACTGGCAAACTACGGCCATGACGCGGAGTTTGTAACGGCGGTTCCGGACAATGAAATCGGCGAGTGCGCGGTTGCCGCCCTCCGTAAATATAATGTCGCCACGAATCATATCGCAAAATGCGGCGAGAGACTTGGAATTTATTTCCTTGAGACAGGCTCCGCCATGAGACCTTCAAAGGTGGTATACGACAGGGCGCATTCTTCTATTTCCACGGCGACGGAAGCGGACTTTGACTTTGACGCAGTTTTCGAGGGGGCTGACTGGTTCCACTTTACGGGAATTACGCCGGCGGTTTCCGACAGCGCGGCGCTTCTCACGGAAAAAGCCCTCATCGCAGCAAAGAAACACGGCGTGAAGGTTTCGGTGGATTTGAATTTCCGCAAGAAACTGTGGTCCTCCGAAAAGGCCCAGAAGGTTATGACGAACCTGATGAAATACGTGGACGTGTGCATCGGAAACGAAGAGGACGCGGAACTGGTTCTTGGCTTTAAGCCGGGCGAGACCGACGTTACAAGCGGGGAACTTGAGCTTGCGGGTTATAAATCCATTTTTGAGCAGATGGTAGAAAAATTCAATTTTGAATACTGCGTATCGTCTCTGCGCGTGAGCCGCTCCGCTTCCGATAACGGTTGGTCGGCCTGCATTTATTCCAGAGACACAAAAGAATTTTACCACTCAAAGGAATACAGCATCCATCCCATTGTGGACCGTGTGGGCGGCGGCGATTCCTTTGCCGGCGGCGTGATTTGCGGCCTGGTGGACGGTAAGGATTTCAAATCCGCTCTGGAGTTTGGCGTGGCGGCTTCCGCTCTCAAACACACCATTCCCGGTGACTTTAATCTGGTGTCCAGAAAAGAAGTGGAGACTCTTGCAGGCGGAGACGCTTCCGGAAGAGTACAGAGATAATATGTGATATTTTATGAAATGATGTAAAATAAAGTTTAAGAGTACCAAAAAGCCCGGGTCATATATGACCCGGGTTTTTACAATGAACGCGGCTTTTAAGCAAAATGCAAAAGATACCATGTATATTCCAGCCTATAAAACAGGCACAATAAGATAACAGGCGTATATTATAAAAACAGAGTTAAGCGTCCGAAAGGATGCGGAAAGAGGACAATATGAATCAGGCAATCGGATGGGCCGGGGCGGGAACAGGATTTACCTTTCTGATGACTGCCCTGGGCGCAAGTGTGGTATTCATTTGTAAGAAAGATATGGGCAGGAGCATTCAAAGAATATTTCTGGGATTCGCGGCGGGAGTTATGATGGCGGCCTCTGTCTGGTCGCTGCTTTTGCCGGCGATAGAGGACGCGGAAAAGATGGGAAAGACGGCGTGGGTTCCGGCGGCAGGCGGGTTTGTTTTGGGCGGGATTTTCCTTTATTTTCTGGATTTTCTGATGCCTCATCTGCACCTCGGGGAAAAAAGCCCGGAGGGTGTGAGAACTTCTTTTCACAGAACCACTCTTTTGGTGCTGGCGGTGACCCTTCACAATATTCCGGAGGGCATGGCGGTAGGGCTGGCGTTTGCCATGGCGTCCCAGCACCCGGAGGACGGTTCCCTTTTCGCGGTTGCGTTCGCGCTGGCTTTGGGAATCGGAATACAGAATTTCCCGGAGGGCGCGGCCATTTCACTGCCCCTTCGGCAGGAAGGCATGAGCAGAAGGCGGGCCTTTGCCCTGGGAAGCCTTTCGGGTCTGGTGGAACTGATTTTTGGCGTCGGAATTACGCTGATTGCCACATGGATTTCTCCCTATATGCCCTGGTTTCTTGCTTTTGCGGCCGGAGCCATGATTTATGTGGTGGTGGAGGAACTGATACCGGAAGCAAATCAGGGGGACCATTCCAATCTGGGCACGGCAGGCATCATGGCCGGTTTTCTGATTATGATGATTTTGGATGTGGCTCTGGGGTAAAAAAAGTTATATTCTAAAAAAATTATAAAATTCCGATAAGCTGTTGACAGAATAATTTTTATCTGTTAAGGTGAATACACTTTTAGAATCCGAATCCGGATGGAAGTTTCTAATTTGTATTTAAAATACAAGTGTTATTTAAATGCGGAACTGTTTTGACAGACGCATTGTCAGTTGAATCGGACATTTTAAGACGATGGATGTTCGTTATCAGTTGTTTTCCACAAGATAAGATTAAATTTGGAGGTATTGCAGTTGGCATTTACAAAAGAAGACTGCAGGAGGGATGGCAGAATTTTGCTGATTTTCAGTAAAAACGCCTGTTTAAGAAAAAACCTGCCTGGAGACCTGCAGGGAAAGTACCGGTTTACGCTTGCGTCCGGCGACACGGGGCTTTCAAAAGACCTGGCGATGGAGCTTATGTTTTCAGAGGAAAGCATCCGCATTGACGGAAAGGAATTAAGCGGTAACGCGCCTTTTTATTTTTATTTCGGAAAAAATGAAAAATTGCTGCTATTGCTCTCGGGAAATATCCGGCTAAAACCGGGGGATAAGGTATTGCTGAAACGAGGAGAAACGTTTAAGGTAGGCAGCGCCTTTAAAAATCAAATCTTTTTTGACTGTTTTTCTCTGGTTGGCCGGGAGCATGCGGAAATACGGGCGGAGGAGACGGGAAACTTTATCGAAAATAACGGAAACGAGGGCGTTTACCTGAATGAGAAGGCTTTTGCGGGTAAAAGACTTTTGCAAAGCGGAGACAGAGTGGATATTTACGGACTCCATCTTCTCGTTCTGCAGGAGATAATAGTCTGCATTTCTTTCTGCGGAATCTGCCGGATTGCCAGCCGGCATGACTTTTCCAAACCGGACAGGTATCTGATTAAACCGGGAACCGGGATAAGGACGCGGACTGCGGCGGAAAGCCGGATGGAAAGGCTCCATGGACGGGAAGAGCGTCTTTATACCGGCGAGATGGAGATATTGCTGCCCGAGATACCGGCTGCGGAACACAGACAGCCGCTTTTCCTAAGTCTTGGGCCGGGGATTACCATGGTGCTTCCCATGCTTCTTATGGCGTTTATGATGAATCAATATATAGAAGGCGCCGGAGGAGGATTTTATTATCTGTCCGCGCTGATGAGCGGATGCAGCGCGCTGCTGGCCCTTTTCTGGGGCGTTCTGGGACATGGATACGGAAAGCACGCGGGCAGGAGGGAGCGGAAGGAGAAGGAGCGACAGTACATGGAATATCTGGACGGAATAAAGGAGGAACTTTTGCAGTGCCAGTCCGAAAACCGCAGGATTCTTGAGGGAAAATATCCCTCCGTTCAATCATTTCTTATGGAAAACGGAAAAACGCCTGCGGTTTTGTGGAACCGGTATTACAGACAGAAGGATTTTTTGTTTTTGCGGCTGGGGATTGGGGATATACCCTTTCAGATGGGGATAAAGCTTTCCGGAAACGACAAAAGCATAGTGCAGAGGAGGCTTACCGGGGAAGCGGCAAAACTGGCGGAGCGTTTTGCTTCCTTAAAAGAAGCGCCTGTGGGAGTGAATCTTTATGAAAACCGGCAGATTGGCATATGGGGGAATCAGGATTTGGCAGGCGCTTTGGGAATCGTGCTGACGCTTCTTATGCAGACAGCCCTCAGCCACTGCTATACGGAGGTAAAGACGGTCTGCTTTTACCACAAAGACAGAAGCCCGGAGAGGGAAATAGCCGACTGTTTCCGCTGGCTGCCCCATAGCTGGTCGGCGGATAAGGAGACAAGGTTTCTGGCAGGCAGCGAGAAGGAGGCCGGAGAAATTCTCCCTGTTCTGACCAAAGCGCTTACAAAAGAAGAGGGAAGCGCAAAGGAGGGCGTCAGCATTCCCTGGTACATTTTCTTTGTTTTTAACGAAGAACTGATACAGGGAGAACCGCTGTACCGCTGTCTTACGGAGCCGCAGGGACTTTTCCCGGCAAGCGCCGTATTTGTGGGGGAGGAAAAGGAAGCGCTTCCCAAATGCTGCCGGCTTTTTGTGACAAAGCAGGGGGAGTTGGGAGAAATTTTAAATCTGGGGAATGAAAACGCGGAAAGAAAACCCCTGTGCATGGAAAACGGCGGCAGGGAGATGGCCTTAAGATATATCCGGGGCATTACCGGCTTTCGGGTCAGGGAGACGGCACAGGACGGGCGGTTCCCTGAAAAGACGGATTTTCTGCAGCTTTACGGATGCCGGCGGGTGGAAGAAACAGAAAGCGGCATAAGATGGAAAACGTCGGAAACAGGGGAACGCCTTAAGGTTCCCATAGGATTTGGCGTAGGAGGGCGTTTGGTGAGCCTCGACGTCCACGAAAAATTTCACGGTCCTCACGGACTTGTGGCGGGAACCACCGGTTCCGGCAAAAGCGAACTGCTGCAGACCTATTTACTTTCCATAGCCGTGAATTTCAGCCCAAGGGACGTCAACTTTTTTATGATTGATTATAAGGGCGGAGGAACGGGGAATCTCTTAAAAAGTCTGCCCCACTGCGCGGGGGTCATTTCTAATTTGTCAGGAAAACAAATCAGGCGGGCCATGTCGGCCATAGCAAGCGAGAACAGACGAAGACAATTGCTTTTAAGCGATTTTCATGTCAACCACATTGACGCGTACACAAAGCTTTATCGGAAAGGGGAGACAAAGCGGGCAATGCCCCATCTGCTTTTGGTGGTGGATGAATTTGCGGAACTGAAAAAAGAAGAACCGGAATTTATGCAGGAAATTATTTCACTGGCACAGGTGGGAAGAAGCCTGGGGGTACACCTGATACTGGCCACCCAGAAGCCGGCCGGAACGGTGGACGACAAAATATGGAGCAACGCCAGATTTAGGCTGTGTCTGCGGGTTCAGGACAGACAGGACAGCCTCGACATGCTTCACAGCGACGAGGCGGCGGCGCTGACGGCTCCGGGGCAGTGCTACCTGCAGATTGGCAATCACGAATATTTCGAGCTTTTTAAGGCGGCCTACTGCGGCGCGCCATATCGGGAGGGGGAGGATAAAAGCGCAAAAGCGGTTCTGGTGTCGGACACAGGGAAGCGGATGGAAAATAAACAGGAGGATAAAGGCGTTTTTAAAAGCCAGATGGAGGTTCTTACAGACTATATACAAAAGACGGCAAAGGAGGGCGGTTATCTTCCGGCGCAGCCCCTTTATCTTCCGGAACTTCCCGATAGGGTTTATCTTGCGGAGCTTAAAAAGCGGGAAAGGGGAATTTTCATCGGACTGTGCGACGACCCGGAAAACCAGCGCAGTTTCCCGTATGCCTATGAGCCGCGGCGTCACGGGCATCTGGCGGTCTGCGGCGGCCCGGCAACCGGAAAGACCGTTTTTCTTGAGACGGTTTTGTGGCAGATTGGAACAGAATTTTCGGTAAAGGAGGCGCTGTTTCTTGCCGTTGACCTGCGCCGGGAGGGAATCGGCAGCTTTGCCGCCATGCCCCACTGCATTGGCGTACTTAAGGAAAAGAGGGGAAAGGACGTGTTTTTCTTTCACTTGGAGGAGCGGATAAAAAGGCGCAAAAATTTGTTGTCGGGAATCAGCTTCGAGCAGTACAACCAATCAGGAAAAGGGAGCCTGCCATGTCTTTTTCTTGTAGTCGATAATTACAGGGCGTTAAAAAGCCTGCTGGAGGATGGGAATGAGGAACTGCTGATGAAGCTTGCTTCGGAAGGGCCGTCTCTTGGGGTTTTTCTGGTAATATCCGCGTCTAATATCGGGGATATGGGCGGGAAGCTTTATGAAAAAATCAAGACTGCCGTTTCGCTGGAAATGAGCGACAGATTCCAGTATGGAGACATATTGAGGCAATATTATATCCCGGTTCTGCCAAAGGAAAACCAAAAGGGAAGGGGACTTTGTAAGGTGGAAGGCAGGGTTCTGGAACTGCAGACTGCTTTGTTTGACGAAAGACAGACCGGATACGGCCGGGCGGAGATGATTTGGGCAGCGGGAAAAGAAATCGGCAGGGCAATGGAAAAAGAGGGCGGGCGTCTGCCGGAAAAATTCCCGGAAATTCCGGAAAAACCGACATTTTGCCGCCTTGCCGGGGATTTCGACTGGGAGCAGGGAAAGCTGCCATTGGGATATTGTCTTGCGTCCGGCGCGTTATGCAGTATGGAACCGGAAAAAATCCGTTGTTTTCTGGTATCGGGAACCGAAAGATGCGGAAAGAAAAACTTTTTATGCAGCCTTGCGGAAGGAATGATTCGGCTTGGAAACCGGGTTGTGGTACTGGATTTTGAAAAAAGACTGAAAGACTTAAAGGAACGGGAGGGCATTCTTTATCTTGAAAGCGCGAAGGAGGCGGAAAACTGGCGTCTGAGGGTTACCGCCTCCGGGAGAGAAGGGAAAAATCCGGAGAACGAAAAATGCGAAAATGCCGGGGAAAGGGATAGTACCGGCGGGAAGATATGCGTTTTTATCGGCGATATGGGACGCTTTTGCGCTTATCTTTATCAGGCGGGAGAAGAAAAGCGGGAACGGACGGCGTTTTGGGAAAAGGCTGCCGGAGGGGATAAGGGAATTGCATTTATGGCAGGGATTTATCACCCCGAAAGAGACTATGAGGCGGCGGGAACCGGATTTTTCCGGGAATTTACCGCATGGCGTCAGGGAATCCATCTGGGAGGCAACGCGGCGGCCCAGAGGGTATTGGCATTCGACGATTTGAGCTATGCAAAGCAGAACCAGCCGGAGCCGGCGGGAATCGGATATTTTAAGGAAAGGGCAGGAGACATAACCAGAAGGCTTTTGCTGCCGCTCTATGAAAGGGAAGGGGAAAGGAAATGATTTTAGTGGACATACAGGTACCGGTACTGGATAAGATATATGATTTTGAACTGGACGAGGAAGCCAGTGCGGATATTGTGCTGGAGGAAATTCTGGAGCTGATTGCCAGGAAGGAGGGAACCGGACGGGGCGATACCGGGAAAATGTATCTTTACGTTCCGGGACAGGAGGGGATTCTGACAGGAAACGAAACCTTAAAGCAGCAGGGAATAGGAGACGGGGCCAGACTGATACTGATTTGAGGCTGAGATTGCAAATGGAAGAAGGAAGAATACGTTTAAAAGCACGGGAATTTAACGAATGGATGGACGGAATGGGGGCGGAGATTACCCGAATAAAGGATAATCTCGCGCTGTTGGAGGAAGGGGGAAGAGGGCTTTCAAAGATATGGGAAGGCGGCGCGATGGAGGAGTGGGAGAGAGGGCTGCTTGAGGCCCTTCGTCAGACAAAAGAATGCGCGGCCAAAATGGAGGCGCTTACAGGGAAAGCAAAAGAAAGGGCGCAGTCTCTTGCACAGATGGAAAAAATCATGCTCGGGGCTGCGGAAGAACTTTAACGAAAATGCAAATAAAGGAAAGGGGGAGAAAAAGTTTGAAGGACAATATCAGGATAACGACGCAGGAGCTGAAAGCAAGGCAGGAGGAATGGCTGGCTGCCGCGGGCAGGGCAAAGCGCGCGTTTACGGCGGCTGCGGATACGGCCGACGAGATGGAAGCCTGCTTTTTCGGACAGCAGGCACATAACCTGAAAACAGATTTTCTTACTGTAAAAGGCGAAGGGGAAAAGGCGTTTGGAATCCTTTTTGGGCACCTTGAAAAGCTGAGCACGATTGCCGCGGTTTACGACGGGGCGGAAAGGAGCAATCTTGGAGTCGTTACAGACAATTGAAATGCATTTCACAGAAGTGACGCGGCTCTCCGCAGAGCTTGCAAGTCTGGCAAAAGCCTTGAAGGCGGCAGGCGAAAACGACATGATGCGGCTCGTCAGCGAAGAAAAAAGCTGCTGGAACAGCGAGTGCGCAGACGTTCTTGCGGGAAAGGAGGTGAAGCTTTGCGTGCTTTTGATTTCTGAGGCGGAAAGAATATTAAAGATAGCGGAAGAAATGGAAAAGCGGGCAAAAAAGATGTATCAGGCAGAAATGCTGAGTAACCAGTTGGCGTCGGTAAGAGTATATTTATAAAAATAAGGAAAGGAAAAAATATGGCTTTTTTCAGTGTAACATCATCAGAATTACGAAACAGGGCGGAAAGACTTTCGGATTTAAACAGCCGGTTCAAATCAAAGACGGCGGTTTTAAACGAACAGGAAAACGCTTTATGCGGTATGTGGGAGGGCGAGGCAAGAGACGCGTTCCATCAGGCATTTACGCGGGATAAGCAGCAGATGGACGTCTTTTTCCAGCTTATCGTCCAGTATGTACAGGCACTTTTGGAAATTGCGGCCAGGTACGAGCAGGCCGAGGCAAGAAACAGGGAAATTGCGGCCGCAAGAAACTACTAAGAGAGGAGGGTATATTTATATGGTAGGAATATTAAAGGTAACGCCGGAAAAGCTGGTCCAGACATCAGGGGAATTTGCAGACACAGGCAATCAGATTAAGAGCCTTACCGGAGAAATGATGTCTCTGGTGCAGGGAATGAAAGGCATCTGGCAGGGAGAAGCTGCGAACGCTTACGGGAATAAATTTCAGTCCCTGCAGACGGATATGGACAGGCTCTACCGGATGGTGCAGGAGCATGTAAAGGATTTACAGGAGATGGCGGCGCTGTACCAGAAAGCGGAGGCCGGAAACGCGGAGCAGGGCGGAAGCTTAAACAGTAACGTTGTGGTATGACACAGCAAAACAGTAACGTAGCGGTATGACACAGCGCGGAGCGCATAATTGCAGCAGAACCGGAAAGGAGGCGGCCGGAATCAGCGAAAAAATTTCAGAAGCGGAAATCAGCATGGTGCTGGACACCTATATGTATCTGGATTATACAAAGGCCCGGGACGGTCTTACATTAAGTGAAATTATTGACAGCCTTAAGACGGAACCCGATTACGGAGGAGGAGGCGCTCATTACGGAGAATATACGGTACTTCGGGAGGCGGTGCAAAACGAAGAGATAGGCAGTCTTAAGATATGCTGTCAGAGCGCCAATATGGGATATGATTCCGGAACCGCCGCCTGTACCTTTCAAAGCGGCGACAAAAGCAGCTATTATGTGGTCTACCGGGGAACCGGAGACGGGGAATGGCCTGACAACGGATTGGGAATGACGGAAGAATCGACAACACAGCAAAACCGCGCGCTTTCCTATTTTGAGGAGGTGGTGGAGACGCTGGATATCGGAAAGGAAAGTCAAATCATCGTGACCGGACATTCCAAGGGAGGAAATAAGGCGCAGTTTGTTACTATGGAAACAAAGTATGAAAACCTTGTGGACGCCTGTTATTCCGTGGACGGGCAGGGCTTCTCGGAGACAGCCATAAATAAATGGAAAGACAGGTACGGGGATGAGAAATACGATAAAAGAAGGGAAAAAATATACGGCATTCACGGAGAAAACGATTATGTCAGCGTTTTGGGGAGCTCCATCATTTTGGCGGAGCATATCAGATACATAAAGACCCCTGTGGAAAAGACGAATTTTGCCGGGTACCACGACATTAAATATATGTTTGCCTCTCTGAACACCGATTCGGAAACCGGAAAAAGCGTCACGGTTTTTCACGGGAGGAAGAACTGCGACGTGCCAAAGAGGGGAGAACTTGGGAAATATGCGGCGGCTCTTTCCGGCGGCATGATGAAACTTGTGCCGGGAGAGCGGGACGGGTGCGCCGCCGTTATCATGCAGCTTATGGAGGCGCTGCGGGGGCAGAAAAAAGGAATAAACGGAGAGAAGCTGACGCTGGAGGATATGAAGGATTTTACGGTGCAGGGAATCCCTCTGATTGCAGGAAGTCTTTTTACAGAAGAAGAGGGAAGAAAATTGTTATACTCTTTATTTGATAAGGAATATTCCGGCGGAGGGCTTCCGGCAAATTTGAATCTGCAGGTGGATTACAGACAGCTATCCGGACAGGCTGCTAAGACAAAGAACCTGACCTTGCGGATAGATAAACTGGTAAAGGAGATAAGAGAGACGGCAGACGCTATTCCGTTTTATATAAAAGGCCATGCCGGACTGTATCATGGAGTAAAGCTCTCGGCGATAGAAATAGACAAAATTATCAAAAGGCTGTTTCAAATCGCGCAGTTTCAGGAGGAGGCAGCGGCAAGCTACCAAAAATGGGATACGGAAAACTAAACCGAAGCGGAGACAGTTGCAGAATACAACGGGGATATTGACTTTTTCATTGATATCCGTTAAGATAAAAAAACAAGCGATAAAATGAAGGAGAGAGACGATGGGATACGAAAAAAAGGGCTATTCCAGTCTCTTTACAAGAGATTATTTTGATTCACTGCTTGTGGAGACACGGTATATTGACAGTGGAGAAGCGGACACTTCGTTTGCTGTATATGGAAAAAAGTTTACTTCGCCCGTTATGGTGGCAATATCCGATTCGGAAGGCGTACATAAAGCGGAAACCGTTGAAACGGCCGGGGCGGCCGGAAAAGCCGGTATTATTTGCTGGGTTGACACGAAAGAAAAGGAAAAGCTTTCGGAAATTACGGATACAGGCGTTTTGGCTATCAAGATTATCAGACCTTATGCCGATAATAAGTTAGTAATTTCGCAAATTGAGCAGGCACAGGAATGCGGTGTGCTGGCTGTCGGAATCGATATTTCCCTTGCGCTTGACGATGGGGCAGGTGATAATACGGCCTTTAAGAGTATGGAAGAAATACAGGAATTTGCTTCCGCCGCGTCCGTTCCCTTTATTGTCAAGGGAATCTTAAGCGAAAGAGACGCTTATAAATGTCTGAGGGCGGGCGCGTCAGGCATTGTGATGTCCGTCCATAACAGCCTTTCCGGGTATGCCATTTCGCCGTTTGTGTCATTGCCGGGTATTTTAAATGCAGTGAATGCACAGATACCCGTATTTGTGGACTGTGAAATAGCGAATGGACTGGATGCATTTAAGGCGCTTGCCTTAGGTTCATCGGCTGTATTTATAAAACAGACGTTTACGACCCCGCCAAAGGAGAATAGGGTGAAATCTGTTTTTGATAAGATAAGCAGTGTCAATGATGAGCTTAAAAATTTTATGTCAAAGACGGGATGTCATAATCTTTCGTACATGGATAAAACAGTGCTCTGGCAAATTTGAATATGAAATAGTGGAGGCTAGCAATGAAGAAAAATACAATACTGATCGTTGAAGATATGGAAATAAACCGCGAGATGCTGGCGGAAATTTTCAGGGATGAGTATAAGATTCTGGAGGCTGAAAACGGAAAAGAAGGCCTTCGGCTGCTGATGGAAAATATAGACGCCGTAGCTGCGGTTCTGCTTGACGTGGTAATGCCCGTTATGAACGGGTTTGAAGTACTCGAACAGTTAAAAAACCAGGATTTGATTCCTCAGATACCGATTATTATGATTACAGGCGAAACATCTGTGGAATATGAACGCCGGGGCTATGAATACGGCGTGGTGGAATACATTCACAAGCCCTATCATGCGCCTGTGGTAAAACAGATGGTCAAAAATAATATTGACCTGTACTCTTACAAGACGCAGTTGGAGTCGCTGGTTAAAACACAGACGGCAGAGCTGGAGGAACAGAACGCGCTGCTCAAAGACCAGGCGCAGAAGCTCCGCAATGCGAACGACGCTATGATAGAAGCCATGAGCAACGTAGTAGAATTCAGAAATATGGAATCAGGGCTTCATGTTAAGAGAATCCGCGTCTTTACAAGAGCGCTGGCGGAAGAAATCGAGAGAAGCTTCCCGGAATACGGACTGACAACGGAGAAAATAGATATTATCAGCCAGGCTGCGGCAATGCATGACATCGGAAAAATCACGGTTCCTGACGGAATCCTTTTAAAACCGGGCAGACTTACCAAGGAAGAATTTGAGGTAATGAAAGAGCATACCTCCAAGGGGGCGGAAATGATAGCGTCCTTTGTCCACCTTGACGATGAGGAATATTTCCGGTACTGCTATGATATCTGCCGGCATCACCATGAGAGATACGATGGCCGCGGATATCCTGACGGGCTGAAAGGGGATGAAATCAATATTGCGGCACAGATTGTATCCATTGCCGATGTATTTGACGCGTTAGTGGCGGAGAGAGTTTACAAAAAAGCCTTTGACAAGGAAACGGCTTACAGTATGATTCTGAACGGGGAGTGCGGTTGCTTTTCGCCCAGGCTTCTGGAAGCATTTCTTGCCGTCAAGGAAGAATTTTTCAGTTTAGCGGATAATTATTCATAAAAGTATAAAAAGATATCATTTTAGAAAAAGAGACTGCTGCGTTTTGGGAACTTCCAGGCAGCAGTTTTTTGTATGCAAATGCCGGGGGAAAACAGGTTTTAGGGCTGGTTTCACATAAATTGCAGACGCTGCATAAAGTAATAATAATAGAAGTTACCCGAATAGTCGGAGGCTTTTTATGCCAAATCAAAAACTGGAAACACTGCTCAATCTTGCCCTTGAAATAGAGGAAACGCAGCGCCAAAAATCCGGCCAGTTAGGAGTTGGTTTTTATGAGGATACCGGAGTATGGGAGCTGATAGTGAAGTACAACGGAGATATCGGGAGACTGCAAAGTAACGTGATACGGGTGGAGGAGCTGATAGCGGGATATGCCATTGTTACCATACCCGAGAGTTTGATTGACACCTTCACGCAGTTGGACGAGGTGGAGTATGTGGAGAAGCCAAAAAGACTTTATTTTTCTACCTTACAGGGAAAACAGGCGTCCTGCATTTTCCCTGTTACCGCAAGGGAACCATATCTGACCGGCAGGGGTGTTCTGATTGCGGTAATTGATTCGGGAATTGATTACGAAAGTCCGGAATTTCGAGACGGGCAGGGGAATTCCAGGATTCAGTTCTTGTGGGACCAGACATTGGACGCGGAGCAGGTGAACCGTCAGCTCCCGGAAGGGCATGAAGAGTTTGCGGGAAAAGCGGCACCGCCGGAAGGGTTTGCCATAGGGGTGGAGTTTTCAAAATACCGTATCGACGCGGCGTTAAAAAGCCGCTTTCCGAAAAGCATTGTCCCAAGTACAGACACATCGGGGCACGGAACGGCGGTGGCGGCCATAGCGGCAGCCGGCGGGCGTCTGTCGGACGGACAATATCAGGGCGTATCGCCGGAAAGCGAACTTTTGATTGTAAAAATGGGAACGCCCAGACCGGATTCTTTCCCTAAAACCACGGAACTGATGAGGGCCGTGACCTATGCGGTAAAAAAGGCGGTGGAACTGGGAAAGCCCCTTGCCATTAACCTGAGTTTTGGGAATACTTATGGTTCCCATGACGGAACTTCACTGGTGGAACGTTTTCTCGACAATTCGGCTGAAATAGGCCGGTGCGTCATATGCGTGGGGAGCGGAAACGAGGGAGCGGCAGGAGGCCATGTTTCAGGGAGTTTTGGCATGAGCGCGGCAAGGACGGACGCGAAAAGGATTGAACTGAGCGTGGGGAGCTACCAGACCGCTTTCAGCGTCCAGTTCTGGAAAGAATATGTGGATATTCTGCGAATTGAACTGATTTCACCGGGAGGCAGGCAGACGGACATTGACATACAGATGACGGGAGGAAGAACCGTTATTCTGGAAAACACGCAGGTTTTAATCTATGTGGGCGAGCCTTCGCCGTATTCCGTAAATCAGGAAATTTACTTTGATTTTCTTCCTGAGGGCAGATATGTCAATGAGGGAATATGGATATTTAATTTGTACCCTGTTGAGACGGTAACCGGAAATTATGATTTTTATCTGCCAAGCAGCGCGGTGCTGAACGCAGGCACGCGTTTTTTTACCCCCACACCGGATAAAACGCTGACAATTCCCTCCACGGCTTCAAAAGTGATTACGGTGGGCGCTTATAACGCCGCGCTTGACGGGTATGCGGATTTTTCAGGCAGGGGCTATCCTCTTATGAGCATTCCGGGGGAGCGGATTTCCCAGAGAGACGTAAAGCCGGATATTGCCGCTCCCGGAACGAATATTAATACCGTGGGACCGAATAATACCTTTGTGCAGGTTTCGGGGACTTCTTTTGCTGCGCCCTTTGTGACGGGAAGCGCGGCGCTTATGATGGAGTGGGGGATTGTAAGGGGGAATGATGTGTTTCTGTATGGGGAGAAGGTGAAGGCGTATCTGCGCAGAGGGGCGAAGCCGATTCGGGGGGAGAGGGTTTATCCGAATGAGAAGGTGGGGTATGGGGCGCTGTGCTGGACGGATAGTCTGCCAATGTAGAATAGAACGTATTTTTGGAATAAAGTGTATGATATTTCAAAATTGTTGGCGTCAAATAGAGTGTTGATACAAACTAACTAAAATTTTGTTGAGTAAATTAATTGGATTTGTTTAGATGATTATCATAAAGGGATTACAATGAAAACCAAACAAAATCAGCATCTAATTGAATGGATTGCGAGAATTAGATGTTGATTTTTGCTTAATAGAGGGTATAATATAATAAAAGTTTTATTAAAGAATGAGGGAGATTATAATGCTGATACAATTTAACTTTAAAAATTATAAATCATTTCGGGATGAAGTATCACTGGATTTATCAGCTACTAAGATTACGGAACATGAAAGCCATGTGGTGGATATTGCTAATGACAAACTGCTAAAGGTTGCTGCAATTTATGGAGCCAATGCGAGTGGAAAGTCTAATGTATATGATGCATTTGATTATATGACTTACTATGTGTCAGAATCCTTTAACCTTGGGGGAGAGGAAGATAGTCGCCGGAAAACAGAGAATAATTATATAAAAGCCGTTCCTTTCTTGTTTGATAGAAAGAGTTGTGACGAAGAAACTACATTTGAGGTATTTTATGTAGATAATGCTGAAAATAGTGGAAAAATTTATCAATATGGATTTTCACTGAAAAGCGATGAAGTGGTAGAGGAATGGCTATATTCCAAAGCTAAAACAGCAAGGAACAACTACAGAACAATCTTTTACCGAAAAAAAGGCGAAGAATTGGAGATGAATGGTTTTTCTAAAAGCCATATAGAAAATATCAAAGCATCTTTAAATAAAGAAACACTTATTGTTTCATTGGGAACGAAATTGCGGATCGATAAGTTAAAAAAGGTAAGAGACTGGTTTTTAAATAATGAGATTCTTGATTTTGGAGATCCGGCAGAAAATTACTTTCGCTCAAGAGTGCTTCCAGAGAATTTTGTAGACAGCAAGGAAGTACAAGGGAATGTAGTGAAGTATTTTGCATCGTTTGATGAGGCAATTCAGGATTTTCGTGTAGAAGAGTTGCAGCAGGAAGATGAGAAAGATACAGGCAAAGGCTATAAGATTGATGCGCTTCACAAAATGGTGGACAGTCAGGAACTGGCTTCTATTCCTTTAAAATTGGAGTCCAGCGGTACGCTAAAAATGTTTGCGCTCTATCCTTCCTTAAAAGATGTGCTGGATCATGGGGGTACACTGTTTGTTGATGAGTTAAATGCCAGATTGCACCCGTTGTTGGTACGGAATATTATATTGACCTTTTTGTCGCCAGAAATCAATACGCAGAATGCACAGTTAATTTTTACGACACATGATGTTTGGCAGTTTTCTAATGAATTGCTTCGCCGGGATGAGATATGGCTAGTCAATAAAAACAGGGATGGAGTTTCTGAATTATATTCTCTGGCTGACTTTAAAGATGAAGAAGGCAATAAGGTACGTAGAGACGAGGCTTTGTCTAAAAAATATCTGACAGGCAGTTATGGAGCCATTCCGGCCTTGAAGCCCATGGAAATGCTGACTGAGAGGACTTTGGATGACGAGTAAATGGAAAGGCAAACCCAGCGACCGCAGGGCTGGGAAACGAAAAGACCGGAATAAGCGGGTAGGGACAAGGATACCTGAATTAGGGTATTACCTGATTGTAACTGATACGGAGGAAACAGAGAAGAATTATTTTGAAGGCTTGAGAGATAGCATTCCCGCGGAACTAAAAGACCATTTGGTAATAAAGGTGGAAAAGGCAAAGACCGCAGAACTGGTGAAACGGGCGATGGAAATTACCGATGCAGAATCACAATATCGTATTCCATGGATTGTTTTTGACAGGGATCAGGTAAAGGATTTTGATGAAATTATAAGGCTGGCAGAGAGAAATGATATCAATGCCGGATGGTCTAATCCATGTTTTGAAATTTGGATGTATGCTTATTTTGGTGAAATGCCTGCAATTAGGGAATCTTATACATGCTGTAATCGGTTTGCAGAGAAGTTTGAGAAGGTGGCAGGGCAGAAATATCTTAAGAAAGATAGGAATATTTATCGAAAGCTAGTGCAGTATGGAGATGAAGAAAAAGCAATTGAGGTAGCGAAGCAGTGTTACAAGAAGTGCTTAGAGAATGGGAAAAGAAGCCGTCAGAGATGTGGCCTGCGAGTATGGTATATCGGTTGGTGGGTGAGATACAGCGAAAGCTTGGATTATTCTGACAAATGTGATGAAAGGGGAATATGGATTGGATATAGGATATGGCGATTACGATATTCTATTTGTAAAACGAGAATATGATTCCTATTATTATTTTTTCTTTTTAAAAGAAAAAGAACAGTTGCCTAATCTTCAAAGTGAGGCGGAGGATATATTTCATAAAATGAAAAAAAGGAAAATATATCAGTCAGACATGGATAAAAATACAACTCGCATTTTTTGTTTGTGTATAGAAGATGATACGGACAAATCAGGAGATTATAGAATTGGTAGAAACTTATTGCATGTAAGGTAGAATGGAGCTGTTTGGCACAGTGTTAAAGCTGTGTTAAGCCGGCATCGCTATAATTCCGGGCGAAACAGGAATAGTCTTTCACTACAACGCAGTTGATTTTCCCGCTCATCACATCCCTTAAAAGCCGCTGGAAACTTTCGCGCTCCGTATCGGTTCCCGTGTGGCCGTCATCCACATCCAAGGAATAGTATGTCTTGTTGTAGCGGGCCCGGAGCGCCACGGCCACATCGTCAGAAA
>CAJTMZ010000053.1 GCA_910577445.1 uncultured Lachnospiraceae bacterium
CATCAGGAAATACAACGTGCTTGCCACACGAAAGCTCCCGCAGTTTGAAAGAAGCGGAGGTGACGACAATGCTTAAGAAAAAACACAAAATTTTCCGGGCCCGGGCCGCCTTTTTTCTTTTGTTCTGCGCGCTTTGCGCCAGCCCTCTGAAAACTAAGGCCGAAACTGCCGGAAATGCATCTCAGGGTTCCTCTGTCTTAGAACGCAGCAAACGGGGTTCTGCCGCCTCCCCGTCCAGCGAAAACGATTCTGCGCCGGATTCCGATATTGGCGCGCTCCGCCGGCAAAACCCGGATACCGGCTACCGGATTATTCTGGAAGACGACGCCGGATTGATGAGCGAGGCGGAGCGCTCACAGCTCCTGGCGCAAATGCAGGACATTACCGCCTACGGAAACGCTGCCTTTAAATCCGTTTCCTCCAATTATTTAAGCGCTTCTTATTTTGCGGAAAATTATTACCACGAATTGTTCGGACAGCAGAGCGGAACTCTTTTCCTGATAGATATGGATAACAGAGAAATCTACATTTTCAGCGACGGCGCCGTTTACAGAACCATTACCGATTCCTATGCCGACACCATCACCGACAATGTGTACCGCTATGCTTCTGACGGCGACTACTATCTCTGCGCCTCCAAAGCCTTTGAACAGATACATACCCTTTTAGAGGGAAGAAAAATCGCACAGCCCATGAAGTACATTGGCAATGCGCTATTAGCATTGATTTTAGCCGCATTGATAAATTATTTTATCGTCAGAGCCACGTCACGGGGGAAGAAGCCTGCAGCCAATGAAATACTGCAGGCGTCCTCCACCGGCTTTGCCTTCCGCAATTCCCAAAAGCATCTGACCGGCCAGAAAAAGGTTTACGCTCCCTCCAGCAGCGGCGGCCATGGCGGCGGTGGAGGGCATAGCGGTGGAGGCGGCGGCCATAGCGGCGGCGGTGGAGGACACCGGTTTTAACAGCTATTACATACCATGCTCTTTTAAATAGCCCAGTAATTCGTCCACTGTTGTAAAGGCCATGCCGGTCACGGTATCCGCGCACCCATAATAAACGGTTATTCTTCCTGTGTCAGCGTCTGCAAGCGCTGCGCAGGGGAATACCACATTGGGTACGTCTCCCACGCACTCATAATATTCCTGAGGTCCTAAAATATAGTCTCTGGTACGCCGAAGCACCTTCCAGGGCTTTTCCAAATCAAGAAGCGCGGCTCCCATACGGTAATTAAATCCATTGCATGTGGTGATTACTCCATGATAAATCAAAAGCCATCCCTCGTCCGTTTCAATAGGAACCGGCCCCGGACCTACTTTTGTTGACTGCCACGCGGAATAATCTCCTTTTTCCGGGCTCATTACATGCCGATGCCTTCCCCAAAATTCCAGGTCAGGGCTCTGACTGATAAAAATATCCCCGAAAGGCGTGTGCCCGTTATCGCTTGGCCTGCTCAGCATAGTATACATTCCGTCAATTTTTCTTGGGAACAGCACACCGTTACGATTGCAGGGAAGAAACGCGTTTTCCAACTGCACGAATTTCTTAAAATCAAACGTATACGCCACCCCGATAGTCGGCCCGTGATAGCCGTTGCACCATGTAATATAATATCTGTCCTCAATAAAACATACTCTCGGGTCATAGCGATACTCTCTCTTAAGTATCTCGTCGTCCGCCCCTTCAAAGCAAACAGGCGTATCTTCAATCTCCCAATTAATTCCGTCCCTGCTTCTGCCCACAAAAATATCCATGCTGACGGATTTGCTGTCGCAGCGGAATACCCCGGCATACCCTCCCTCAAAGGGCACTACCGCGCTGTTGAATACGCTGTTGGAAATCCTGTTTCCATCTCTCCCGATAATGGGATTTTTGCTGTAGCGCCATAAGGGCATTTGATACCCTTCAGGCTTTTCCTCCCAGGGGATGCCTGGCATTGGCTGTCCGATTATTTTGCTCATGTTCTTTACCTCCATTTTTTATTTTCAATTCCCTTTTTAAGTTTATCAGTCTTTCAAACTCTATTCGCTCTTTCTTTCATAAATTCTTCCACTACACCCGCCATGGCAATGGATTCCTCATCTGTAAGATGATATGACATTTTCCCATTTCCGTTTATTTTTGATACAAAATCCGCAATCTCATATCTTAGTCCGTCTCCCAGAAATTTAGGAGAATATCTTTCGATTCTGTTAGGGTCCTCAAACCTCACCTCAAAAGATTTAGTGAGCCACCAAGGTGATTCCGCTAAAATATATCCTTTCGTACCTGAAATAAGCAATTGTCCCTCCGACTTGACACCAACTCCAGTCTTAGACATAGCAAGCCCATCCTTAAAACGAAAATGCACCTTAGTATACAAATCCACACCATTTTCTGCTAAAATACTGTCAAATCTCACACTTTCATACCGACATCCAAGCAATTTAAAAATAGGAAGCAATGTGTAGCTGCCAAATTCCAGAAAGGCACCGCCATATTCTCTGTCCACCATTTCTCGCAAACCAGAAGCAGTTATTCGAGAAAAACAGGCTTCTACATCCTTAATCTCTCCTATAATCCCGTTCTTAGCAATATTCATCATTTGATTAAATCCCGGGCAATAAGCTGTCTTGATGCCTTCCATAAGCACAACCCCCTGCCGCTTCGCCAACTCATACAGTTCTTTTGCCTCCAGAATCGTAAACGTAAGCGGCTTTTCACAAAGAACATGTTTTTTTCTTTCCAGAGCCTTTCTTGCGTAGTCATAATGAGTCTGATGAGGTGTGGCAATATAAATAGCATCAATCCTTTCCAAAAATTCTTCGAAATCTCCGTAATACGCTTCCAATTCATGCTGCTTGCTAAAAGCTGCGACGCTTTCTTTATGAGGATTATAAGCGGCTCGAGCATTTACTCCACTGACATACTTGGATTCGGAAAAAAAACGCGGTGCAATCCGTCCTGTCCCGACAATACCAATTTGAAGAACCGGATGTTGTCCTTCCCTGATTTTTGTAGATGAGATATTTGGCGTCCTGTCAAGATAAACCACCTCACAATATTGCTTCAAGTAGTCAAATGCCCCACACCAATCCGAGCCAATCGCAAAAATATCTACTTTCATTTTCTGAATATCTTCCTGCTTTTGCTCTTCGTGGTCTTCAATAATAATTTCATCCGCCAAACCTGAATGCTTTACATGTTCAATACGCTCCATCAAGGAATCCACCACGTTTAATTTCCCTCGCTGCAAGTCATAGTGCTCTGTAGTAATTCCAACAATAAGATAATCCCCCAAATCTTTTGCCCGTTTTAATATGTTATAATGTCCTTCGTGAAACAAATCAAATGTTCCATATGTGATTACCTTTTTCATACATTTATCCTTTCAAATATTTATTCTTTCCACATAGTTGGTGATAACTACATCTACACCAAGCTCTTTCATACGCCTGATATCAGCTTCTTCATTTACCGTCCAGACATGCACCCGAATACCCTTTGCATGACATTTTTCCACCATATTGGGATATTCCGTATTTGTCATATAAGGATGCACTGCATAGACTCCGTATTTGTCCGCATACTCTTCAACATCCACAATCCCGTCAGCATACAGAAATGCCACCTTTGCCTTCGGTTCCAGCTCTTTTATTTTTTTCATGGAACTATGGTTGAAGGATGAATAAATAACTCTGTCTGAAAGTCCCATCTTCTCCGCCAGTACAAGCACTTTTTCTTCTAGCTTCTCATAAAAAATCATACTGTTTTTCAGTTCCAGATTGACAGTCATATCCGTTGTCTTTATAAAAGCATAAACCTCCTCCAACGTGGGTATTCGCACTATGCCATAAGCTGGAAAGTTTTTGTTTACAGTCAGACTTCTCAGCCTGTCCAGCGTATAGTCACAGACTCGCCCCGTTCCATTGCTTACCCTGTCAACAGTTTCGTCGTGAATCACCACTGGGACTCCATCCTTTGTTAACTGGACATCCAGCTCAATTCCATCCGCTCCCAGCTCATTTGCAAGTTTAAAGGCCGGCATTGTATTCTCCGGCGCATGACCGCTTGCTCCCCTATGCGCCCATATTTTTACCAATCTTTCTTCTTTTTTCTTCTGTGCTTTTTCCTTATAAGTGCTTTTCTTTTTGGCAAAGGAGCATTCTCTGTTTACCCCAGCACCAAAACGAACCAACTTTAACCATTCGCCCTTTAAATCAATTAAAAGACTGTCCCACAAGTCCTGCGTCACCGTCTCGGCCCTTCGCTCCCACACAACAACATCCTTCGGTTTTCTGTCTGTAAAATATTCCAACTTGGCGCAGCTTATTGAAATTACAGGAAAACTACAGTCATTAAAAATATAATCAGAATGGGTATGCCCATAAAAAAAACCGACAATCTGGTATTCTTCCCTTGCATTGCACTCCTCCAACACATCTAAAAGAGCTTCCCCATTCCTTATTAGATAGCTCCAGTAATCAAGTTCTGCAAGGGGAGCATCATGGGAAAATATCAGAAATTTTGTCCCAGTCGATGCACTGAACAAGACATTTCTCAGCCATGTAAGCTGCTCTTTTTTGTAACCATATCTAATAGGCAACGAATCTTCAAAGGAGGATAGAAAAATCATTCGCACACTGTTTTGTATATCCACATAATAATCCAAACTCTCTCCAGGCAGACGATACAACTCTTTTATCTCCTGCTCTGTAAAAGTATTTTGCCTGTTTTGGAAGTAATTGCTATCGTGATTGCCTAGCGTAATATATAATGGGACTCCACATCTCTCCAAGTCAGTGATTATCCTATTTACATATTCTTTGGTTATTTCCTTTGTTACCATGCCATCAGTGAAATCACCCAAATGAATAATGGCATCATATTTAGCTTCTTTGGCCACTTCCTGGATATTGGCTGCCGTATCTGCCCATGTTCCGTTAACAGTGTAATGAGTATCCGCAAGGAGACATAATTTCAATACATCTGAAACAGACTCCGCGTACACTCGTATTGCTTCCACTGTTTCTACTATCTCTTCCTGAAAACATGACTTTATCTCATGTTCTGGTTCTTTATGATAATATTCGACAAGTGAAAGCGCCTGGTCAAAGTCCTCTGACTCCATATCGACACCGTCTTTTCTGCGCACGCAGACCCGGAAATAACATTCTTCCTCAAACACATAATCCCCTTCCTGATAACTCTGAGGCGTCAGGTTTTGTGTGTATGTACTCCAGTTTTCTTCTCGTTGATAAGCATATGTAAACTGATATTGAGTATCCCTCTCCAGACTAAAAACCGCCACCGCAAATAAATACCCATCTACACACAAACGCAGCCTACTGCCCGAAAGCGCATGATAAAACCTCCTCGTTGCCATATGGCCAGGTGAATCCGGCACCATTGTACCATCCATTAACGCCGTCCTGCACCCCGCATCCAATTTTAAATACTCCATCACCTTTTCTTATTCCCTTCTAAGATTTCTCGCCTCTTTTTAATCCTCAAATCACAAATCTTCTTTAATAAAAATTATAGTTTCCTTCATTAACAATCACCTGCCGGAAAACCTCGTCGAATATCCGCGCCGTTCTCTCCTTCATTGCAAAACTCTCGACAATCTTCTTATACCCGTTTCGGGCAATCCACAGCCTTTCCTCCTCATGCTCCAGATAATACGCTGCCTTCTGCGTCAAATCCTCCATGTCCGTATATATCACGAGTTCTTCCCCATCCGCAAAGCAGTCCGCGATTTCCGGCTGATAATTTGTCAAACAGAACCCCTGACAGCTTAAAACATCAAATATTCTTTGCGGTATCCCCGACTCAATGGTTTTCGACGTAATGTTTAAGTTGATTTTACTGTTATGATAGATAAGTGGCACCTCATTCTCATAATCCGCATATCCCATTTTCTGCAAATTTTTATTACAAAGTAAATCCGGCAGCTCTGAGCCGGTGTACAGTTTTACCGAAAATTTTTCGCTTAGCCTCCCAAGAGCCGCTTCCCTTTCTCTGGCGCTTACTTCCATTCCAAGCGTATCCGCCGCCATCTGCCGCAAATCCTGATAATATTCTTCTCCAAACCCAAGACCGCATGCCTTTGCAATCTCTGCCGCCATCTGCTCCGTCAGGGATTCTCTCAAAAAATTGTACCCATAAACCTGCAGTTGGGAACGGATAAGCCCTTCCACATATCCCAATGTATAATCCGGCAGCCCTCCCGGCTTCTCTTTCATTACCTTCCGGAGACGGTTCTTTTCTTCATTATAAAGCCCGCCTACAAAGGAAATATCGCACAGATACTTCTTTTTCAGATGTGGACTTTTCTTTTCCGTTTCCTGTATCTTTTCAAAAAAATCAGGCTCTCCCGCCAAAGGATAATGATAACAATGTGCTGCCCCCAAATCCACCAGCCTTCCGGCATATGCCCCGTCAAAGCAAAATATGTAATTGCAGTGATTGGCAATCGTCTTAGACTGCAGCGTATACAGCGGACAGTCATATATCCAGGAAATATACGGAATGTGGTTAATTTCACATATCATGGAAATCAAGGGAAAATAGTCATAGCTGACAACGGCCTGTACCTCATTGGCATGAAGCATCCCTATCAGCCGTTCTGCAAAAGGTGCGTTTGCATGATAATTCTGCCATTTTGTCTCATAAACCAGTTCAATGTGGCCGCCAACCACCTTATCTATTGCCCTGCCAAGCAGCGGCTCATTTAAGGACCCCCATCTGTAAACCAGTATTTTTTTGACTTCTTTTTCCATTTTACGTCCCCAAAACAAAAAATCCGTTTCTTAACCTGCCTCGGTAATTGTGCTTAATCCACATTTATGTTATTATAATTTTATCATACATTAAAGGAAAAGAAAACAGCGACACTGCTTTCCCGCAGAAATCACTCTGCAAAAAGGACACGTTTTATGAATAGTACGGTTAAGCCTTCACCAATAAGAATCAACATTGCCACCGCCTTAAACAGCAAATATATGCGTTATGCTTATGTCATGCTGACTTCCCTATTTGCAAATCAGCCGGATGCCGACATCCACGTATATCTTCTGCACAGCGATTTATCTTTGGAGGATATCGCATATCTGCAGGAATTAACCGATAAATACCACCACCTTTACCTGCTTTCAGTTAAAAAGGAAGAGTTTTCCGCCTCCCTGCCAACTACTGCCTCATGGACGCTTGAAACCTATTACCGGCTTATGCTCCCTGATATCCTACCTCCCGAGGTTGACAGGCTTTTGTATCTGGATGTGGATATGATTATTGACAAACCAATCAGGTTCCTTTATGAAACCGATTTTGAAGATTGCCTTTTCTGTGTCTGTCGGGATATGACTTCTTGCAGCAAATCTGCTGTATTGCCTTTTTTTGATGCCAGAAACGAACTATTTAAGGAACATATTGCACAAAATTTTACTTATTTTAATGCCGGAATGATGCTCTGGAACATTGAAAAACTCCGGGGAAAATATACTTTCCAGACATATATGGATTTAGCCCGTGAATTAAATTATCAGTTGATTGCCCCTGACCAGGATTTGCTGAATTATCTGCATTGGAATCAGGTGAAATTTCTGGATGAATTTCAATATGACCTTTTTTCGAAAATGGCATATAACAATGGTATTCGGTATGAAGATGTTAAAAAGGAAACCACCATCGTCCATTTTGCCGGTATGAAACCCTGGGAGGGACAATATGTCCACTATGATATTGAGCAGTTATGGTGGGATTATGCAAAACTTACTCCTTTTTACACAGAGTTAATGGAAGAATTTCTGCAAACCTGTGTCAATGACCCCACTGTTCCGGATACCATGTCACAACTGTCAGCGGAAAAAAAGACTCTCCGGGATGAGCTTGAAAAAACCAGCGCTATCTGTCAAAAACTCTTACAGATACTGCAAAAATAATATGAAAAACCGTAAAGGAAAATAACATGACGCCAATATCCGTTTGTATCATTGCCAGAAACGAGGAAAAACATATGGAGGTATTTCTTTCCTCCATTCAAAAGCATATGGGAAAATATCCTTACGAAATAATTTTGATAGATACTGGTTCCACAGACCGCACTGTTTCTATTGCGCAGAAATATACCGACAAAATCTTTTCGTTTGAATGGGTTCAGGATTTTAGCGCTGCCAGAAATTATTCCCTTGGCTGTGCCTCCAACGACTGGATTCTGGTTTTGGATTGTGACGAATATGTTGCAAATTTAGATATTAGCGCTTTTTCTAAAATTATTTCTGAATTTCCCGATGCCGTAGGAATGATTACCAGGAAAAATCACTATGAAATGAATGGTACTGACAGCGTTTATACAGACCAGGTAGAGCGTTTTTTTAACAGAAAACTTTATCATTATGAATTTCCCATTCATGAGCAGGTAAGAGCATTAAACGGACAGCCATACACTCGCGTTGAGCTTCCGCTCACTGCCGAACACCAGGGCTACACCGGCACCCCGGAAGAAATAAAGAAAAAAGCAGACAGGAATAACGAGCTTCTTTTAAAAATGCTGGAAAAGACCCCCGACGACCCTTATCTTTATTTTCAGATAGGCCAATCCTACAACATGGTCCACGATGATGAAAAAGCCTGCTATTATTACGGAAAAGGATTGGAATATCCCGTTGAACCAAAACTTGAATACGTTCAGATGATGGTGATTGGCTACGGCTATGCCCTGCTCCATTTGGAGCGGTATGACGAGGCTCTTCAGTTTCAAAATATTTATAACGACTTTTCTTTTTCCGCTGATTTTGTCTGCCTGATGGGTCTGATTTATTTAAGAAACGGTCTGGTGATTCAGGCCATGAAGGAATTTTTAAACGCAACCACGATAAGCCATGTTCATGTAGCGGGAGCCAATTCCTTTATTCCTACTTTTAATATGGGATGCATCAATGAAGTTTTGGGCGATATTGACACCGCCGTTACCCTTTACCGCAAATGCGGAAATTTTAAACCGGCTCTGGACAGACTTGCAGAGCTTAAACACTGATTATCCGCCCTGGGCGCACTGACAAATTTTGTCTCTTATGCGCCCACACATTTTCTTTGAAATTCATCAAAACGTCCGCTTAACTCTGTTATCTTACAGATTTCCCCATCAAAATGGCGGGACAGTGTTTCAATTCCTCTCTTATTTTCAAGAACTGTCTGATAAGTTACCTGGATTTCTTTTCCCAGGTGATATTCTGCCATGTCAATTTTTTCATCCATAGAGCCAAGACGAGATTCTACTTTGTCAAGGCGGGCTTCCACCGCGTCAAGGCGAGCCTCTACTCTATCAAGGCGAACTTCCACCGCCTCTATCTTCTCACCTAATACTTTAATCCCGTTTACAACCGCTTCAAATCCTGTATTTAACATCTGCATCTGGCTGTTCAAATTATTCATACACATGAGAACTTTCTTCATTCCAAACATTCGGTTTCCTCCTTTCCTTTTACTCTCACCGGCATAATTCAAAATAGTATATTATTTATCGATAACCCCCGGTAATGTAAATTCATCATATGGCAGTTTTTTATAAAAGTCAAGGTCAGAAAATAGGGGAGAAAAAAGTTGCACAATACAATATATTGTATTATCTGGCTTTGTATTATTATATATTGTATATTTTTTCATATTTGTTGTTCTATAATTCAAAAGCATTAATTTATTTTCGTTAATTTTACCTTGAACAACCTGCATTCAAATCCGTTTCAATATTAATAAAATACCAAAAAGTTACTCCGATAAAGATTCATTACTATCTCTATTTCTCTTTCTAAAGACGTCTTATATTTATATGGTAACTTCAGTGGTTTTATGGTATTATATTTCCACAAGATATACGAGTTTTTAACAGGCATGCAAAATAGCCGATTTTCGCAAAGGGCTGGAAAGGACAATTCACATGCTACCAATATCTGTTTGTATTATTGCCAAAAATGAAGAGGCCAACATTGAGCGCTGTCTCTCCTCACTTGCCCCCTACGGATTTGAAATTGTTGTAGTAGACACCGGCTCCACGGACAAAACCAAAGAGATAGCCGCCAAATATACTGACCGCATTTTTGATTTTGAATGGACGGACAATTTCAGCGAGGCCCGGAATTACTCCCTTCAAATGGCCTCCAATAACTGGATTTTTATGATGGACTGCGATGAATGGATTGAATCTATTGATATTGAGGAAATGAATTATTTCCGCAAGAAAATGCCTGAATACGCCGGCTCCATTACCCGGAAGAATCTCACCGGAGACCCCGGCGACGCTGACAGCACCAATATATATAATGACCGCACAGAGCGTCTGTTTTCCCGGAAACACTATTATTATACAGGAGCCATTCACGAACAGCTCACGCCAAAACATGGCGGAGAATTTAAGACTCTGCTTCTCGAAACCTATATCGGACATACCGGATATTTCTTATCTCCACAGGAACAGGCGCAAAAAGCAAGACGGAACTTGAATCTGCTGTTTAAACAGATGGTAGAGGCTCCAAACGACCCTTACGTTTATTTTCAGATTGGGAAATCCTTTCAGTCCATGGATGATTTACAAAAAGCCATTCCTTTCTTTGAAAAGGCTCTCAGCTTTGATTTAGACCCATCCCTTGCCTACGTTACTATGGCAATGGTATCGTACGGCAAATGTCTTCTAAGCACAGGCCAGGCACAAAAGGCATTGGGCATCTATCAGGATGTATATGATTCTTTCACGCATTCTGCAGACTTTGTCTTTGTCATGGGGCTGCTTTATATGGAAAATCAAATGTATGAAGAAGCTCTGGATGAATTCCAGAAAGCAACGACTTTTGAGTTCTCGAACACCGCTGGTACAAATTCTTATGAGGCATATTATCAGATAGGACGCATTCTGAATATGGCAGGCGAAAAAAAAATGGCTGTTAAATATTTTGAGCTTTGCGGAGATTTCCCTCCGGCTATTGCAGAATTGTCTAAACTAAACGAATCCCCCGATTGCAGTTAAATGCAGCCGGGGGATTTTACCAGGCATTAAACAGGCAACAATTCCTGATAAGTAAGAAAGGATTGGCGTACGCCAATCCTTTCTGATAGTTACTTTTCTTAATTTACAATGACCTGGTTGATTAGCCAAGTAAGGACAATACACCCTGATTGCTCTGGTTGGACTGTGCCAGCATTGATGTACCAGCCTGTGCAAGAATCTGGTTGTTCGCATACTGAACCATAGTCGTAGCCATATCTGTATCACGGATGGTAGCTTCAGCACTTGTGGTGTTCTCAACTACGTTATCCAGGTTGTTAATGGTGTGCTCAAGACGATTCTGTACAGCACCAAGGTCGGACCTCTGTAAAGATACTGTCTGCAACGCACTCTTAACGAATGCATTCAGGCTTGCAAAGTCATCAGCCTTCGCATATGTTGCACTAGCTGCAGAATTATAGTTTGTAAACTTATCAACTACAGCCTGCGCATCAACAGAAACTGAATTGCCACTTGCATCTGTCCGGGAAACATTAGTTGCTTTACCAACCAACCCATCCATGCTCATAGCTTCAATGGTGATGTTAATATGCTGTCCGGCTTCTGCACCAACCTGAAGTCCCTTACCAGTAAATGTACCATCTAACAGGTTCTGCTCATTGAATGTTGTAGTATCAGCTACACGGTCGATTTCTGTCATCAACTGCTTGATTTCAGCCTGGATATAGGACTGGTCAACAGAAGATAATGTACCGTTCTCACCCTTAACTGCCAGTTCGTTCATACGCTGTAACATATCGTGAACTTCGTTCAAAGCGCCTTCTGCTGTCTGCACGCAGGAGATACCGTCCTGTGCATTCTTGGAAGCTTGTGTAAGACCTCTAATCTGTCTTCTCATTTTTTCGGAAATGGAAAGACCTGCTGCATCGTCTGCTGCACGGTTAATCTTGTAACCGGATGATAACTTCTCTGTGGTCTTAGCCTGAGTCTGAGTGTTTACTCCTAACATTCTGTTAGAGTTCATTGCTGTAAGATTGTGTTTTACTATCATTGACATAGTATATTCCTCCTTGAATTTAACGCCGCTTCCCTGCGTACGTTTTGGTGATTTTTGGCAGTTTCGCTTTCGAATTCGTACGCATCCAAAAACGAAACCGCTCATTGTTTTTTAAGTAAGTTTTGGAAGATTACTTCCCTTTACTTGTATATTATATCGGAGTGATTTTCGAATACTTTATACTTAATTTGAAAATTTTTTTGTAATTTGTTTTTCTTTCTTTTCTACGAAAATACAGGCATATACAGCCTTCCGCCTTACTTTTTCATTGTTTTTTCACTGCTTTTGTATATAATAAAATTATTGAAAAATATGTGAAATATACGCAGACACGAAAGCAGGCAGGAGCGCCTGCAGAAATGAGTAAACCTATGAAAATCATTATTCACCGCTACGGCAGCATCTGCGAGCCGGATATAATAGAAGCATTTCACGCATGCAATATCGCCGTAATTGAAGATTCCACAGAAATCCGTCAGAAATCTATCAGCTCCGAAACCAGAATCAGGCTGCTGGGAGAATTGATTCTGACGCATCGGCCGGCCTTTGTATTCAGTATTAATTTCTTTCCCTATATATCTGAAATTTGTGAGAAGCTTAACACTTTATATGTCTCTCTGAGCGTTGACTGCCCCGTGCTTGAATTATTTTCCCGCTCTGTAAAAAATAAATGTAACCGCATTTTTTTGTTTGATTATCTGCAGTACCAAAAATTTTATCCGGAAAATCCTGAAGGCGTTTTTTATCTCCCTCTGGCCGCCAATACCGCCAGGTGGGAACAGGCGCTTTCCGCCGTCTCCAAAAGTCAGGTGCAGGCTTATCAATGCGACGTTTCCTTTGTCGGCTCTTTATATAATGAAAAATCTCCTCTTGCCCGAATTACACTGGATGATTTCAACAGGGGACTTGCGGAGGGAATTATCGAGGCTCAGCTAAAAATTCCCGGATGCTCCGTTTTAGAGGAAGCGCCTCCGGATTCGCTGGTTTCCGCCTTCAGAAGAGCCGATTCCGCCTTTTTTCGTCCAAAAGACAGCTTTACCGATACGGACTTGTTTGTTCTTTCCCACTATTATCTGAGTATGCAGGTTTCTTCTCTGGAAAGGATACGGACCCTTGCGGAACTGGGGAAGGAATTTTCCATCAACTTATACACCAGAAGCGATACCACGGATTTACAGAATATTCCCGGTATTCGCTGCCAGGGCGGCGTGTCCACCCATACCGAAATGCCCCTCGTTTTCCGCTACAGTAAAATTAATTTGAATATTACGATGCGCTCCATCCAAACCGGTTTGTCCCAGAGGATATGGGATGTTTTAGGCTGCGGCGGCTTTCTGCTCACTAATTATCAAAGTGAAATTCCTGAATATTTTGTTGTGGGGGAGGATTTGGAATGTTATGAAAACCCGGCGGATTTGAAAGAAAAAATTGCTTTTTATCTGGCCCATGATGATATACGGGAGGAAATCGCCAGAAACGGCCTGAAAAAGACCAGAGACCGGCACACTTATATTCATCGGATTTTGCAGATTATGCGGGTATTATTTCCCGGATAAGTCAGAGACGTCGAAAGTTATAAATGCGGCCCATGTATTACATGAGCCGCATAAATTTATTTTTTCATATCCATAATGCTTGCGTCTTCCCGAACCGCTTTATTTAAGTTCTTATAATAACTATACGCAGCCTTTGAGGACTTCCGTCCCTGCCCTAACGTTTCTCTTTCTTTTTTGAAATGAGCGCTGACCATATCTTTGTTCCGGCTCTCCTGCGCCTGAATGGAAACGCTCTTTTCCGTTACCTGACTAATCAGCTCCTGCAGACGTTTAATCTGCCCGGTATACAGCTCCCTGTTATGTGACAAATCCTCTTTTATCTGCTCATAGACCGTTTCAAAGCCTTCGTCCAGTTTTTCAAGTTCTTCAATACAGGCGTCCTTCTTATCCACAAGAGCGTCAAACTGTTCCATATCAAACTTTTCGTCTTTCAGCAATTCGCTCTGTGAAAGATTGTATTTTTCGATACTTTCCAAAACTGTTTTTTTCTTTTTCAGGCTGTCCTCTAATATGTCCAGATAACTGCTTGTCATTTCAATACCATGCCTTTCCGGGTCTGCTCGTCGGGTAAACAGTTAAATTGCGCCGCTGGCTCTGTTAATGCGCATTACCTCTTTCCAGGTATCACGCATGGAACGGATGTGTTCGCAAACTTCTTCAAGAATTGCTATATCTTTCTTTATGTTTGCTTCAATCAGCCTGCGCTGCAGATACGCATAAACCTTGTCAAACTCATTGGCGACCGGATATTTCATATCCAGGGTCGCACGAAGATGGTCTACAATTTTCTGAGTCTTGACGATATGAATATGCGCTTTCTGAATATCCTTATGCTCAATTGCAACAATAGCGACATTACAGAATTTAATAGCTCCTTCATACAGCATCAAAACCAGTTCCGCCGGGGTTGCTGTCAATATTTTGCTGTTATTATACTGGTTAAAAGCGTTGGATAGCGCCATGTTATCAGCCTCCTAATAAGCCTGCTAATGCGTTTTGACTGGACTGCATTTTAGCCATTGCAGTTTCCATTTTACTGAACTTAGCATACCACTTATCCTCATAAGCTGTCAACTTATCTTCCAAATCTTTAATCTTGCTAGTATAATCGTCATAGTCAGACTGCATCTTCTTGTCATCATAGAAGCTGCCATAGCTGCGGTAGCCGTTCACTGACTTGGACATATCAAACATCTTGCCGTACAACTGCTGTGAAAGCTGTGAAAAGAAATTAATCACAGTATCCGGGTCGCTGGATATCATTCCCTTAAGCTTGTCAGCTTTACCCGATGTATCTTCATCGTCAGGGTCGCCGTCAATGTGGTACAGGTTTCTTTCATTCTCTCCCGCATCGAAATATCCTAATGTGTCGATGCCGAAGTCAAACAAATGCAGTGTCTTTCCGCCCACGCTGATTCCACCGGACATAATTTCTCTCAGACCGGTGCTTACAGAGGACAGGTTTTCGTCCTTTCTCAGAATGGAATCTTTAATTTTCTTTTCCCACTCTTCGATTTCACTCTCCGACATGCTCATCTTTTCGTCGTCGGTAAGCGGTTCATAACCTTTGGCGGAGCTTGCATTGTAGAGCTTATCCATCTCATTCATTACTTCATTATACTGCTTTAAGAATCCCTTAATCATATCGTAGATTCCGTCAGTATCCATCTCAGTGGTCAAAGTAATGGTTTCGCTGGATTCCGTCAAAGCCGTGATGGTGAGGCCGTTGATGTCAAATACATTGTTTTTGCTTGTGTAAGTTGCGCCGTTTAAGACAATTTCAGCGTCCTGGCCGTCTATTTTAACCGCTTTCGCATCGCCTGTTCCGTTAACGTTAAGACCAAGCGCGTTAAGTACCGAATCGTCGCCTTCAATGGTAAAGTTATTATCTGCACCATAGTCCTTTGAACTGATATAAATTCTCTGCTGGCTTTCGTCAAAGTTCGCGTTGACTCCCGCCTTTTTCAGTTCATTCAGTACGTCGGAAATTGAGGTTTCCTCGCCTACCTTGACCTCCTGGCCGTTAATCTTAAGCGTCCCCTCGCCCGAAAATCCAAAGTCTCTCAGTTTGCTGAGAGCATTTGCCTTTCCACCGTCAGTCTTTGCCACTTTTCCACCGGTCATATAACCGATTTTTGCAAGCTTATTCACTCTAAGCTGCTGAACGCCGTTCATTGCCCCTTCGCCTGTAATAACACTCGCAATATTGCTGTTGGACACTTTCGTCGTTCTCTTGGTATAAGCTTCAGACAGACTCATACCGGACACCTTGCTCTGCAGGCTTTTCAGCTTCTTATTCAGCTCACCCCAGGCGTCCTGTTTCAGTTTTAATTTTTTCTGTTCCTTTGTCTTGTCGTCCACCTTGGTACGCCTTGCAGCCACCAGCTCCTGGATAATCGAATCCGTATCAAGTCCGGAATACATTCCGGTCAATCGCATTGCCATAAAAACTCCTCCTATCTTCTTTCATCCACCAAAAGACCAGCCAGTTCCCATGCCTTTGCAATCATATCCAGAGTTTTCTCAGGAGGAAGCTCTTTGATTACCTCCTTAGTTTCCTTGTCTACAATTTTGATGGTCAACCTGTTCGTTTTCTCATGGATGCCAAAAACTGCCTCGGAATGAGACATTCTCTCGTTCAGCTTCTCAACGGCTTTCTTAACCTGCTCATTCATAAGCTGTTCGCGCCCGTTGCTGTAGCTGCCGTCCTGTCCCTGTCCGCTCTGGCTGTCCTGCTTCTCTACGTTCGCTACCTTTACAGTAGTCGTATCATAAGAGCTAGGCTGCTCCTGCGTAGGAACTTCCATGTTCTCTACTTCTGGTCTCTCCGCACGCCTTACCGGCTGTGTCGTCTGTGCCTGAAATGTCATGACACTGTTTAATGGTTCTATTGCCATTATGAATCACCTCCATGTGATATAGTGTAAAAAAATGATAAAAATGAATAAAACTATAGAGTATTCCTGTCTTCTAAATATATATCGGAAAAAAAGCAGGAAAATTTATAGAAAAAATCAAAAACACGACAGCTTTTTCCCTCAAATCCATTGCAGCATTTCGCGCGCCTTAAGCGGCGCCTTCCCGTCGGAAACATACGCCGCAAGGCGCACTATAAAAACAACGGATAACTCGCCTTGCGAACTATCCGTTGTCAATAAAATTCTATTTATTTTTACCCTAACAGTTGCTTTAAGGCTTCAAATCCGTCTGGATTGACGGCTTCCTTGTTAGCTTCCTGAATCTGCATATAAACTTCTTTCCGGTATACCGGAACCTCTTTCGGCGCGCTGATGCCCAGCTTTACCTGCTCTCCCTTAATCTCCAATATTGTTATTTCAATATTGTTATTAATAATAAGGGCTTCGTTCTTCTTTCTGGATAAAGCTAACATCTACTCACCTGCTTTCTTTGCGTTCAATATGTCATAAACAGGGAATTTCACCGGATACTGCTCCCCCTCTACAATTACCTGACACGCCTTCTTTTCCACTGCATTGATAATGATGGGGCCTTTGAGATTAACGCTCATTTTCGTAAGGTCGCTGGGTACCGTGACCGTGACCATCACCAGAATTTCCTCGGGAAGAAGCTCTCCAATGGGTTTTATCAGTTCATCCTCCACCACCGGATTATAGTCAGGCATCACAAGCAGAGGATTTATCACCGGCATGGCAAAGGCCGGCTCCTGCAGGGACTGCATCCAGTGCATCGCGCCGGAACCGCTGTCCTCGTCATGCAGAAGGGCAAATTCTGTCAGCTCCGGAAATCCGATTATTCCGGAAGGAAAACTGATTATCCTGTCGTCCGCAATTTCAATTTCCCCAAAAATCTTTGTATTAATCTTCATAATCGCTCCTATCGTATTTCACGGTATCCGTTAAATATAGTTCATCAGCGAAGTCTGCATGATTTTTCCCGTTGCCATGAGAGCGGAATTGTACGTGAGCTCCGCACCGGTAAGCTGAACCACAACCTCCGCAATATCAATATCTTCATTTTCCGACTTCAAAGTCTGGAAATTAGTTCTCTGGTCCATAAGACGGTTGCTGATAAGGTCAAGGCGCTGGCTTCTGGTTCCGTTGTCGGTAACCGCCTCATTGGTATCGTTCAGGTATCCCTGAAACTTTGTGATGGCCGAGCCAAACATATTGTGAACATTTTCACGCATATAGTTGTATGCCTTGTCGGCGGCTTCGTATTTCAGTCTTATATCGTTATACTTCGGGTCATCCTCGCTCATGCCTTTCATAACGTTTTCAAGGTCGCGTTTTGTAGCGTCAATATCCGACAATTTATTAAGCGCGCGCTCCATGTCGTCGATATCCCTGTCAAGTCCGTGGCCGAACACCTCGCCCGCAATGGTGTTTACCTGAATCTTCTGGTTGTAACCTACGTCATACTCGATTTTCTGGTCGAGCGGTAAGCGGTTTAAATTATAGTTTGTGGTAACATCGTTCCCGTTCTCATCCTGAACGGTTTTCTTACAGGTAAAATAATGTTCCGGCCGCAAATCGCCGTCTTTCCAGCTATTCTTATTATAAGTTACGTTGATTGCCGACTCTTCGGTCATCTGCTCCGCGTAATTCTCATATGCCTTATTGCTGAAAAGCAGCTCCCCCGTTTCGGGGATGAAAAGGATTAACTCATCCGGCGGTGTCGCATTATTTGCCGCAATCATCCGGTCATACGGGTCGGGGTCGTCCGTTACGCTTGCCTCTGTAATATCTCCCGGCGCAATCTCTTTCTGCGTCTGGCCGGTTAAAGTTATTTGCTGTCCGGCATCTAATGTGGCGGTTTCTCCAAACAAGGCTTTCGTATCGTTGCCGTCTTTTACCTTTGTTCCGTCCGGCAGTTTCGCATCCCCGTTCGCGTCGAATGTTACTGTGGTTTCCTCGGCCAGGGTCACTCGTTTACCGTTAACCGTTACCTCTGTTCCGGCAGCCACTTTGGCAATTACGCCCTCCGCCCCTACATTGTTTGCTCCTGAAGTGATATTACCGCCGGTTATAGTCGCCGTTCCTTTTAACTGTACGTCATTACCTGCGGCATCCTTTACCGTTGTCGGAACCGTATAGGTAATGTTCGGAACGCCTCCCTCTTTCAAAACATCATATGCCAGCCGAAGCCTGTGAATATCGCCGTTTTCAATCAGCTTTTCGTCAACGCCGTCATATTTTGTTTCTTCCCAGTTATTCTTGTTCAGTCCTGCCAGCTTATCTATATCGGTGCAGTTGAGGATATCAAAGTCCAGAATCCCCTTGTTCTCCGTAATCTCATAATCCGGGTAACCCTTAGGCTCTTTCTCCACATCTTCCTTAAAGGAAAGCGGCGTATCCGTACGGAAACCCGTAAAAATGTATCTTCCCGCATAGTCCGTATTTCCGGTGGAGTAAAACTCATCCCGAAGGGCCTTAAGCTGTCCTAACAGCACCTGCAAATCCTCGCTGCCGAAATCCTTGTTATTACCCTTATTCGCCAGTTTTCCCATATCGGTAAGCACGTCGTTTATGGTTTTCAGCGCCTGAGCGGTAACGTCAAGCCAACTGTTTGCATCCGGCGCGTTCTTTTCATAAAACTGGGTCATCTCGGAAACGCTGGTTCTAAGGCGCAGGGCACGGATTGCAATTACCGGGTCGTCGGACGGCTTGGTAATTTTCTTCTGCGTTGCCATCATAGTGCTCAGTTTATCCCGTGCCACTTTGTTATTATTGATATTATACAGAGAATTATTCTGCATAATTTTATTGGTCATTCTCATAGAAATCATCTCCTGATTATATGCTTTGTCAAGTTTCTATGGTGCATATGCTTTGAAACAAAGCGCTTTTTATACGCCGGTACGAAGAATCAACTGGTCGTAAACCTCCGTCAGCGTCTGAATCATCTTGGAAGCCAGCGTGTAGGAATTTTGGAATTTCACTAATCCCACCGCTTCCTCGTCCTCATCCACACCGGATATGGAATATCTCTGGTTATCAATGGTGTTGCGCAGTCCGGTATAGGTGTCGCAGAAAGTATTTGCCTCGCCGGCGCTTAAGGCCGCGTCCGACAAAATCGCCTCCAATAACTGGCCGGCCGTACCGTTACGGAAATGGAAGATGTTCTTGTTGGCAAGCATGGCAATCATTTCTTCTATCTTACCGCATTCCTCCACGCCCACATCCTTGCTGCTTCTGGTTCCAAGCAGGGAAGCATCCTTTATCAGGGCTTCGTTTATGGTAAAGTTCTCAGCCGTCAGGTTATAATAGCCTTTCTTTGAGATGTCGCCCAGCATATCTTCGTCGAACTGGCCTTCTCCGTTGCCCTTTTTTCCTGTAAAGAAAATACATCCCTCATTGCCGTTGGCGTCTATACCGCTGGTAAATATCTTGTTAACCGTCTCGGCAAAGCCGCGAATCCAGGCGTTCATCTGCTCCATGTAATAGGGAATACCCTGATACTTGATTTTCTTTTCGTTCTGGACGCTCTTGCCCGGCTGCGCCTTGTTTGCAAGACCGGTGTTTTGATTCGTCGCAGGGTCTTCCACAAACGTGAACGTATAAGTGGCATTTCCCGTGTTAGGATCCACTCCCTGAAATTCCCAGTCGCTGTAATAGAAAAGCTTATTTCCGATATTAATCACGCCGCCCGAGTCTGAAAGCATACAGTCCTGCATATTTTTCAGATAATCGGCAGTCACTTCAACATCGACTTTATGTTCAGTCTTACCGGTAACCGGGTCAGTTGTACTGACGGGAGGATTCTTCACCGTTCCGTTAAAATTCGTCTCATTATTCCCGTCCCGAAGCTCCAACAGCCCTTTCAGCTTACCGCCCATGGAAGAGCTTAAGATATTGAAAGAATTTCCGTTCTCCCATTTGATATCGTATAATCCGTCGGCGTCCGTCTGGTTTACCTTTTCACTGGCATCCCGGGGCTTATAGGTCAACTGCTTATAATCGTTTCCGTCCACAAGCACCTGTCCGCCCGCAATACGAACCACGTATCTGGTGGCGTTCGTATCTCTGCTGGCATTCTGAACGTCTGCAATCTGGGTTTCCGTAACGTCCACATCTATGTACTCCGACAGTTCGTCGATAAGCAGCTCCCTCTGGTCTCTTAATTCGTTGGCTCTTGAACCGGAAAGTTCAATTGTGTTAATCTGTTTATTTAAAGTGGCAATCTTCTGCGCAATCGCGTTGATGGAGTCTACGCTTTCCTTAACCTCAAGATTGATATCCTTCTGAAGTTCTTTCAGATTACCCGCCATATTGTTAAAATAGTCGGTCAGCGATTTTGCCGACGCGATGAACTGCTGCTTGGAGGTATCGCTGCTGGAGTTTGTGGTCACAGACTGAAGCGCCGCGGCAAATTTATCAAAAATCACCTTAAAACCACTGGTCCCGTCGTCGTCAAGGTATCTTTCAACCATGGACATATAGTAGCTTTTGGCATTATACTCCCCGTATTTGCAGTTATTGTTCCAGTATTTTACATCATAAAAATTGTCTCTTACACGCTCAATGGCGATGGTATCCACACCGGCTCCGGCACAGCCGTAGGTTGCAAAAACCCGCAGCGCGTTGTTGGCCTGCTGTATCACCTGCTGACGGCTGAACCCATCCGTCTGGGCGTTGGCAATATTATTTGCTGTGGTATTTAATGCTGCGTTGGCGGCACGAAGCCCCGAACCTGCTATATATAATCCAAAAAATTGTGACGGCATCTGCTTCACTCCCCTGTATTTAAAATGTTGTTTCCTGTAAGCGGTAAATAAGATAAATAACTCTGCTGTCAGTTATCTTCCAAGCGTACTAATCACATGCTCCATCAATTCGCTTACCACGTTGATATAACGGCTTGCCGCGTTATAGGCATTCTGGAACATTACCATATTGCTCATTTCCTCGTCGGAGGAAACGCCAAGCACCTGTTCTCTCGCTGCCTGTATGTTATCCACCGTTACTTCCTGGTTTGCACAGATATCATGGGCAACGGAACCTGAATTGGCTGCCTGGGATATCAGAGCGTCATAGTAATTGATAAAGTTCGTCTTGGTCTTTACGTTCGGATTTAAGGTAAGGGTATCCTTAGTAAAAATGGCTTTCAGCGCGTCCGCCGTATCCTGGTCAACAACGTCGTCGTCTTTCTTAAAACTCAGAAGGGAAGGCGCCTGTTTCAGCTCGTTGTCAATCATCATCTCCTCAACGCTGAGCGTGTCGGAACCGCTGACTTTTGACTTGAATATCTGATAAGGGTTCCCATCGGAATCGCGCATATAGGTACTGTTGGGGTCCTCGGCGCTGGCAGCTTCCGCCGCGTCTTTCAACACCTGGTTGATTGCCGTTGCAACCGAGTTCATCAACTGGTCGAACTCCGCCTGCACATTCATCATAATGGACTGGGAAATTTCCTTGTCGTAAGTCGCCGCGTCCAAATCCTTATAGGTTGCCCGGCGGTCACCTCTGGCGTACAGCATGGATTTCAGCGCGCCGATATCCGTGTTCATATCCGTGGAAATCGTCTGATTCATGTTGAAAAGCTTCGCCCCGTTAAGTCCTATGGGTTCGCCGTTTGCATCAGTAAGGATTTCGCCGTTCGCGTCTTTTTTGGCAAGCTGGTTCCAGTAAGGCGTATAAAAACCCGTATCCGGGTCCGCGTACAGACCGATTTCGTTTGCCCTGTCGGACTGGACAAAATCCTTGCCCTCAAGGCGAATCAGAATATTGCCGTGGACGTCCGTCCTGCAGTCTATATTTCCCATTGCCGACAGTTCATCTATCAGCAGGTTTCTTTCATCTCTTAAATCGTTTGCTTTCTCTACTCCGCCGGCTTCAATCTTTAAGATTTCCTCATTCAGCTCGGCAATACGCTTGCCGTAAGCGTTCATGGTGTCTACCTGCTTTTTGATTTTCAGGTTCAAATCGTCCTGATACTCGCAAAGCCCTTTGTAGACCGCCTGGCCGCGGGAGAGAAACTCCGTACACCTCTGCATGAAAACGCCCTGGTTTACGGCGTTTCCGGGGTCTCTCGCCAAATCCTGGACGGAACGCCACAGATTATCAATCGCACCGGCGAAAGCTTCCCCGTCAAGCTCCTGAAAAAGGCTGTAAACCTCATCAAAAGCGTTGGCGGACACCTCGTAAAATGCGCTTCTTCCGGATTCCCGGCGATATGCTTTGTCAAGGAAATCGTCTCTGACCTGCTTTACCTGCGTGTAGCTGACACCAAACCCGACCTGCGTCCATGATATGGAGGTCTTGCTGGTAGAAAGAGTATTATAAAATCGGGTTCCCTGCTGTACCTGCTGCCTGGTATACCCGGTAGTATCGATATTAGACATATTATGTCCAGTGGTATTAAGGGCGTTCTGACCCATCTGCAGGCCGCTGACGCCTACATATAAGCTTCCAAATAAAGACATTTTATCACCTCATAATTTTCAGGATTTATTGTTTTGCATCAAAGCCGCGGCCGTCCACTCCCATGGTAACGCCGGCACTGGCGGCGCCCCTGTCATAATTGGCCGTTTCGGGAGCTGCCTTCATGGCTTGAAGCATATGCATATCGAACTCAACCATTTCCAGAGCGTTCTGTATCAGAATGCCGTTTTGCTCGTTGATGCTTCTCACTCCATGGACAGCTTTGCTTAATCTGTCATGCACTCTAGCCAGCTTCTGCTGTTCCTCGGGTCTTGATTCAAGCATATCAATCAAATCCGCGATTTTCAGCGTATCAACATCCTTGTTAATTACGTTGGCGATATCAGTAAATACTTCCTGTCTTTTCTTGTCCAGACGGTTAATTCCACTGACAACGATTTGTTCTTCATCCGTGATTTTGGCTAATTCATCCAGATTGCCGGCTATAATCACCGGCGTCTTTTTGGTAGATAACTCCTGCAAGTTTTCGTACTCCCGGCTTTCAAGTTCCAGCACTTCAATCAGGTTTTCCATTAAACTTGCCATTGAAAGTTACCTCATTTCTTCATACTTCTGCATCAGCTTATCCGCGAAGCTCTCCGTGCTTACCTCATAGCTGCCTGACTGCAGTCTGGCTTTGATAGACGCCGTTACATCTTCCCTGATGTCGCTGCTTGCCGCCACAGCCTGCTTGGCAGACTGGATATCCTTACCGAAGCTGGAAATCTGAAGCTGGTCGGAAGCGCCTGCACTTCCCTTTAATCTGGATTTTGCTGTTTTCTTTGCATCGTAAATCTGTTGAACCTGTGTGTAAGCTTCTATACGCATTCGGATTCCTCCTTCCGTGGATGTAATTTCTTAATCCGTGTGCATTTATATTATTACTCATTTATTATTACACTAAATGTATCGGATAATTTCGGAAAGACTTTAGGGAGATTTTGAATTTTGTTGTCACTAAGGTAACTTCCGGCAAAGAGCCGTTGTCTGCCCTGACAAAAAAGAAGGGCGGCCAATGGCCGCCCGGCAGTTTTACTGTTTTTCACCTTTTAAATTGGGACGCATGTCCACGCCTCTTGTTTTGTCGCCCTGGGGATTCTCTCCAAAGACGTAGTCGTTCCCGGGAAGGAACGCGTTTAACAGGATTCCGGTGATGGCCGCAATCGCAAGACCCGTCAGCGTGATGGACGTTCCGCCCACCGTAAAGGTAAGTCCGCTGCTGAATCCAAGCCCGCTTACCAGAATCACTGCCGCGATAATCAGGTTTCTGGACTTTGTGAAATCCACCCTGTTCTCCACCACGTTTCTTACGCCGATAGCGGAAATCATTCCGTAGAGCATGAAGCTGACGCCGCCGATAATCGCGGAGGGAATGGAGCCGATAATCTCCGCCATCTTGGGGATAAAGCTCAGCGCAATCGCATAAACCGCGGCAAGCCGTATTACCTTGGGGTCGTAAACCTTGCTCAGCTCCAGAACGCCGGTATTTTCTCCGTAAGTCGTGTTTGCCGGACCGCCGAACAGCGCGGACAGCGAGGTTGCAAGGCCGTCGCCCACCAGCGTCCTGTGAAGGCCCGGGTCTTCCAGATAATTTTCACCCACCGTAGCGGAAATGGCCGACATGTCTCCGATATGCTCCATCATGGTCGCAAGAGCGATGGGCGCCATAACGAGGATTGCCGTCACGTCAAATTTACAAATCTGGAAAGGCGGAAGTCCTACCCAGCTTGCCGCCTGCACGCCTGCAAAATTGAGAACCGCGCTGCCGTCCGGGTTGGAAAACCCGAATGCGTTTAAAAGAAGCGCCGCCCCGTAGGAAATCGCCACACCCATGAGAATCGGGATAATTTTGAACATTCCCTTTCCCCATATATTAAAGACAATAATCGTGCCCAGCGCAATGAGGGCCAAAAGCCAGTTGGTGGAAGCGTTGGAAATTGCGGAAGGGGCAAGCGAAAGCCCGATGCAGATAATAATGGGCCCGGTTACCACAGGCGGAAGGTATCTCATTACCTTCTTTATTCCAATCAGCTTAATCACAAGCGCCAGCGCCAGATAGAGAAAACCGGCCACCACAATGCCGCCGCAGGCGTAAGGAAGTTTTTCTCCCATGCTCATTCCCGCGAAGATACCGGTGTCTAACTGCGCCACTGTCTGGAAGCCTCCCAGAAAAGCGAAAGAAGAACCTAAGAATGCAGGCACCTTTAGTTTAGAGCATAAATGGAAAAACAAAGTTCCAAGCCCCGCGCAAATCAGAGTCACCTGAATCGAAAGTCCTTCTCCCTCAAAATAAACATTCACTAAAATCGGCACCAGGATTGTCGCGCCAAACATGGCAAACATGTGCTGCAATCCCAGAATCAGCATTTTGGGAATCCCCAGTTCACGGGCGTCCCGAATTGCTTCCTGTTGCTTAATCATTTAATTTCCTCCTCATATTCCTTTGTGCATGTAAAGTTACTATTGCCTAGTATATATGGTCTTTCCTTCGATTGCAAGCAAAAAATATACAGAATCCGGCGCCTTTTTTCCGCGTCCTTTTCCGGTGAAAAATATCCTTTTTTCGAGTTGACTTAACGGGACACTTGAACTAAAATTTTAGATAGCATAACATGACTGATAAAAAATGAGTGAAAATTCTTTCACTCGAAGGAGTTTGCGTCTGCGCTGCGTCCGCAAACCCTGTTATGAGCAAACGCAGTGCAGAAATGAGGTTATTTATGGAACATTTGGAAAACATGAAGGATGTATTTATTTTGAGCCATCCGTTAATACAGCACAAGATTTCCCGGCTTCGGGATGTGAACACGGGCACCAACGAGTTCCGCAAGTTGATTGAGGAAATTGCCATGCTGATGGGATATGAAGCATTAGGCGACCTGCCCACAGAGGAGGTTGAAATCGAAACTCCCATCGAAACCTGCATGACGCCGGTTATCTCCGGCAAAAAGATGGCAATCGTTCCCATTCTGAGGGCTGGGCTTGGAATGGTAAACGGTCTGCTTGCACTTGTGCCCTCTGCGAAAGTAGGCCACATCGGCCTCTACAGAGACCCCAAAACCCATGAGCCTCACGAATACTACTGCAAGCTCCCTGAACCCATCGACCAGAGAACCATTGTTGTCTTAGACCCCATGCTCGCCACCGGCGGTTCCGGCTCGGAAGCCGTGAAATTCATCAAACAGCATGGCGGCAGGCATATCAAGTTTATGTGTATCATCGCCGCGCCGGAAGGGCTGAAAAAGCTGCGTGACGACCACCCGGATATCCAGATTTATGTGGGCCATCTTGACAGGTGCCTGAACGAACACGCTTATATCTGTCCCGGATTAGGCGACGCGGGAGACAGGATTTTCGGAACAAAATAAACTGTCCGCCCAAAACACATTCGGGCAGCAAAAGATTCCTTTCCCATGCGGTATCCGGAATCTTTCGCTGCCCGAATTATATTTTGCTTATTTCCCCTTTCTTTCCCTTCTTCGGCCGGCGTCCCCGCCGCCTTTGTCCATCATTCCCATGTCGGAAAGCAAAATCCCCGATGCGTCCACCAGATTTGAACTGTCCCTCTGCTGCCCCTGCGCGGTTGACGGAGGGCTTCCGTCAAGCTGTCCGCTTATGCTTTCCGCCCGCAGAAGGCAAAACTTTTTTAAGGTGTCAACGCCTTTTTCAAACTCTTCGTAGCTGCAGAATTTCGTAGGGTCTTTTTCCACATAGGGGGCAATCATTTCTTTTACGGAAGTTATCAGCTCCTCAAAATACCCGCTGTCAAAATAGCTGTCCATAAATTCCTGAAAATACCGGTGATACCGTTCCGTATATTCTTCCGTTTCAAAAATCCAGGAAAGCATGGGCCGTTCCTCCATATCGCCGCCGGAAACCGGGGAATCAATGGGAAAGTTCACCATACTTTCTGCGTCCGTCCCGGCCTCAAAGCCTCCGAAAGCGAGATTGTAATCCCACGGAATCATGGAAAGCGTTCCGTTTTCTTCATATAAATAGTAGTTATGCACCATGGCTCCCGTATAGCTGTCAAAATTGCAGACAAAGTTATGTACCACAAAATAACGGATGACCGCCTCCACATCCACCACGTCTTCAATATCCTCCCCCTGCCCCAGCTTCTTCAGGGACCCAATCAGACGTTTTTTATCGGCGTTTGAAATGTCGGTTTTTGCGTTTTCAAAAATATTTTTATAGCTGTCATACTCGTCGTCGGTGTATTTGAGACGAACGTCGTCGCTCCCCATCATCCCGCCGCCAAACTGCGGTGGCGCGCCATCTTCAAATTCTCTCTGTTCCTCCCCGAAGCCGCCCGGGAACCCCGGCGGCGGAGATGGACGACCCCATGCCCCGGGAGGAGAAGCTGGCCAACTTCAACCGCCTCACCGCCCTTCAGG
>CAJTMZ010000054.1 GCA_910577445.1 uncultured Lachnospiraceae bacterium
CGGTGCCTGGCGAGGTCTGAGTTGCTTTGCAACTCACGAGTCTGGCACCGCTGCGTTTTTATAGAGCGAGAGCGTGCCGACGAAGGAATAATTCCCCTCCGAGCGTCCCCCTTCCATACCCATCTTTCCAATCTCCACAACTTATGGAAATTAAATTCCGTCTCTTGAGAATTACAAAGAGGAATGATACAATATAATCTGGTAAATATGCAGATGATAAGGACAGAGAATATTATGGTCAGTTTTTCCAGTTTGGAATTTTTGTTCCGGTTTCTACCCATATTCTTAATTTTATATTTTGTAACCCCATCAAAATACAGGGAGACAGTATTGCTGGCAGGGAGCCTCGTCTTTTACTCGGTGGGCGAGCCTGTCTTTATTTTAGCGCTTATCGCAGCTACTTTTCTCAATTACGGATTCGCAAAGCAGATACAAAAGTATGGAGAGGGATTTGAAATCCACGAATGGCAGAAAAGAAAGCGGAGAAACGCCATGATAATGGCGGTTTCCCTGAATGTGATGATTCTGGCTGCGTTCAAGGGGCTTGCGGTGTTTGTGGACAACACTCTGCTTCCGATTGGGGTCAGCTATTACATTTTTAAGATGATTTCTTTTCAGGCGGATATGCTGCGGGGAGAGGTCTATAAAAAACCGAAATTTGTGAGCGTGGCGCTTTATTTTACCATTTTTCCACAGATTGTATCAGGGCCGATTATGCGCTATGATGAGGGTGGTTTTGGGGAAGAAAGACGCTGCAGTCTGGAGCAGTTTGAGGACGGGCTGAAATATCTGGCGCTGGGGCTTGGCATGAAAGTGCTGCTGGCGGACAGGCTGGCGATTTTATGGAATGACTTGCAGATGATAGGATTTCAGAGCATTTCCACGCCCCTGGCATGGTTCGGGGCGGCGGGCTATTCCCTGCAGTTGTATTTTGATTTCTGGGGCTATTCTCTGATGGCGTCGGGACTGATGGTAATGCTGGGCTTTGAATTTATTCCAAACTTTAATCATCCCTACGCCGCGAAAAGTATTTCGGAGTTCTACAGGAGGTGGCACGTAACGCTGGGGAGCTGGTTTAGGGATTATGTTTACATTCCTCTGGGAGGCAGCCGGTGTAAAAAATCCAGACTTGCGGTAAACCTTGCCGTTGTGTGGCTTTTGACAGGAATCTGGCACGGGAACGGGCTGAACTATCTGATATGGGGAGCGGTACTTGGACTTTTCGTTATCCTGGAAAAGCTGGTGTACGGTAAGTATCTGCAAAAGATACCGGCAGCGGGAAATCTGTATGTGCTGCTGCTGATTCCGCTTACCTGGGTGGTGTTTGCCGTGACGGATTTGGAAAAGCTGGGAATCTACTTCGGAAGGCTTTTTCCAATGATTGGCGGAGCCGGTATTGCCGTGAACAGGCAGGATATTTTCAGATATGCGGAAAACTACGGCGTTTATTTTATTGCCGGAATCATACTCTGCATTCCGGCGGTTTATGAGTTGTTTGAAAAACACAAGAAGAATCCGCTGCTTATTATACTTTTGACAGCCGTATTTTGGGCATCGGTTTATTTGCTGTGCAGCAGTGCGGGAAATCCCTTTATGTATCTGAAATTTTAGAACTGCTGACTGATGGAAAATGCGCAAACGCGTGGAAATGAGGAACAGATGAAATTTATCAGGAGATGTCCGTTTTTTCTGCTGCTTTTAAGCACAGGATTACTTTTTTCAATCATCGGGCTTGGCGGCCTGCAGAATATTTACGCCGCTCAGGAATATGACCCGGTAAAGGCGCCGGTGCTGTCGGTAATGTTTACGGCGCTGAACGACGAGATTTATCCCTGGCAGATATTTGCGGAGAAGAGTATTATGACCATAGCGGATAATGTGGAGGAAAGCGCCCAAAATGGGGAGAGCAGTTCAAAAACCTCTTTGCCGGCAGCGGAAGGGGAAAAGGGTTCCGGGGATGTATACGGTAATGCCGTAAATCATACGGTAAAGGGTTCGATAGCGGAACAGATAGGCAGTTCAATAAATGAGGCCATGGATACCACAATTAAAAATTCCGAGGAAACTGCTAGGAATGCGGAGAACGCCCTGGGAGAATTTCCAAAGGGCAGGCTTGCTCCTTTAAGGGAAAGTACCCATGAAGAGTATCTGAACCATATTTCAGCGGATATTTACGGAGATATGGGTGTGCAGAGAGCGGCTTCTTATGAATTTACGACAGTGGACGAGAGTTATTTTGACGACGCATTGTTCATCGGCGATTCGAGAACCGTAGGGCTCAGGGATTATACGGATTTGTCAGAGCATGCGGACTTTTACTGTGAGACGTCCCTTACCGTTTATAAGGCCCTTACGCAGAAATTCAAGGGAAAAGGCACGGTAGAGGAGGCCCTTATGACGAATACCTATGGCAAAATTTATATCATGGTGGGCGTCAACGAACTGGGACAGGGAACTACCGAGAATTTTATGGAGGAATATACAAAGGTGGTTGACCGGCTCCATGAACTGGCTCCCGAGGCGAAGATATTTATTCAGGGAATTATGCGAGTGACCGGAACGAAGCATAACTCCGACGATATATTTAACAACAACAATATCAATGCGAGAAATAACGCCATCGCTACGCTGGCGGATAATGAGCAGTTCTTTTATATTGACGTAAACGAAGCAATCTGCGACGAGGAAGGGAACCTTAACGCGGAATATACCCACGACCAGCTTCATCTTCTTGGAATGTACAATGATTTGTGGAAAGAATTTCTGATGACAAAGGGCGTGAACTGATTCCTGATACAAATCAAAGCAAAAACGAATAAAAATTTCCGATATGAGAAAAGCTATTCAAAAGAAATTTTATCCGGCAGCGGAAGAAAAACGCTCCGGCATGGAGGAAATTTTTATGGATACAACGGTTGGAGCAATTTTTGAGCAGGGCGCAAGGAGCATTAAGATTCCGGTGCCCGTGTATATAAGAGCCAGCGCGTCGGTAGTGGGGACAAAGGAAGGGCAGGGACCTTTCGGAGACTGTTTTGACGTGGTGGGACAGGACGATAAATTCGGCTGCGCAACCTGGGAGGAGGCGGAGAGCACGCTGCAGAAGGAGGCGCTTACCCTTGCCATCGGTAAAACCGGATTAAAAACAGAAGAAATTAAATATCTGTTTGCCGGGGATTTGCTGGGGCAGTCTATTGCCAGCAGCTTTGGGCTGGGCTCCTTTCAGATTCCCATGGTTGGGATGTATGGGGCCTGCTCCACATGCGGGCTTACCATTTCAATGGCTGCCGTTATGATTGCCGGAGGAATGGCCGAACATGCGGCATGCGTGACTTCCAGCCACTTTGCCAGCGCCGAGAAAGAATTCCGCTTTCCTTTGGGATACGGGAACCAGCGGCCTCTTTCCGCTACATGGACGGTGACGGGAAGCGGAGCGTTTATCTTAAGCAGTGTGAAAACAGACGGCGACAGAGCGATGATTGACGGACTTACCCTTGGAAAAATCGTGGATTTCGGTCTGAAGGATTCCATGAATATGGGAGCCTGTATGGCGCCTGCCGCCTGCGATACGATTTACCAGCATCTGGTGGATTTTGACAGGAAGCCTTCCGACTATGACAAGATTATCACCGGCGACCTTGGCAGCGTGGGCCAGAAAGCGCTTTGGGACATGATGCGTGAAAAGGGTATGGATATTTCAAAGGTGCATATGGACTGCGGCATGGAAATCTACGACCAGAGCCAGGACGCCCATGCGGGCGGAAGCGGCTGCGGTTGCAGCGCGGTCACTTTGTCGGCCTATATTTTAAAACAGTTGGAGGAGCAGAAATGGAAGCGGGTGCTGTTCGTACCCACCGGGGCGCTGTTATCCAAGACCAGCTTTAACGAGGGGCAGAGTATACCGGGGATTGCCCACGGGGTGGAACTGGTGTGCTGTAAATAGAGTTTGTTGTGAGAAGGGGCTGTAACCTGAGGGTTACGGCCTTTATTCTAAAGAATATATAAAATATTCTACGAGGAGGCTAAAAAGGAATATCCATAGTGGCAGACAAAGGGACGCGCAGGCAGTCATTTTCTCTCCCAAACACCTTGACTTTCCCCGGTAAATCTATATACAATGGAAGACAGAAGAAAAAAGGAAGGAAACGGGGAAGTATGGGAAATTACAAAACGGAACAAAAAGACGGTTATATACTTTACGTAAATCAAAACGGTCCGGCGCTGGGAAGCGCCGACGGAAAAATCCTGGAAAAGGACGGTTTTGTTTTCAGGGATTTGGCAGGATGCGGCGAGCTGCTTCCCTATGAGGACTGGCGGCTTGACGCAAAGGAGAGAGCGCAGGATTTGGCGTCCCGGTTATCCGTTGAAGAGATTGCCGGTTTGATGATGTATTCGCCTCATCAGATGGTTCCGGCCCTTCCGGGAGGGGTGTTTGGCGGAACCTATGAGGGGAAGGATTACCAGCCGGGAGTGACGAAGGACGACGCGTTGACGGACCAGCAGCAGGCATTCCTGTCGAAGGACCATATCCGCCACGTGCTGGCGGTGGTGTATAAGGATACGGAAGTGGCGGCGAAGTGGAACAACCGTATGCAGGCCTTTGTGGAAAAACAGGGATTCGGCATACCGGTCAGCATTGCCACGGACCCCAGGCACGGCGCGGGAAAAAGCGGCGCGGAATATAAGAGCGGCTCTGCGGATGTGTCAAAATGGCCGGAGGGTCTTGGTATTGCCGCTTCTTTTGATACGGATTTGTGCCGGAAATTCGGAGAAGTGATTGCAAAGGAGTACAGGGCGCTGGGGATTACCACGGCTTTGTCTCCCCAGGTGGACATTGCGACGGAGCCGCGCTGGATGAGATTTGAGGACACTTTCGGCTCCTCGCCGGAACTGGTGACCGCCATGTCAAAGGCATACTGCGACGGTCTGCAGACCACAAAAGGAGAAGGAAATGGCGCGGATTCGGGCTGGGGAAAGGAGAGCGTGGCTGCCATGGCAAAGCACTGGCCGGGCGGCGGCCCCTGTGAAGCCGGAAGGGACGCCCATTATGCTTTCGGAAAATTTGCAGTGTATCCGGGAGGAAAATTTGAAACCCACTTAAAACCTTTCCTTGAGGGGGCGTTTGCGCTGGAGGGACCTACGGGGACGGTAGCCTCCATCATGCCTTATTATACGGTTTCCTACGGCGTGGATACGAAGGACGGAAAAAATGTAGGGAACTCCTACAGCCATTATATTATCAATGATTTGCTGCGTGAAAAGTACGGCTATGAAGGCGTGGTCTGCACGGACTGGGGAATTACCCAGGACCCGGCTCCCGTGATGGATTCCTTTGGCTCCAGGTGCTACGGGGTAGAGGATTTGACGGAAGGGGAGCGTCACCTGCTCGCCATTGAAAACGGGGTTGACCAGTTCGGCGGCAACTGCAAAGTAGAGCCGGTTCTTGAGGCTTACCGGCTGGGATGTGAAAAGTACGGCGAAACCGCCATGCGGGCGAGAATGGAGCGTTCTGCGGTCCGCCTGTTACTGAATCTGTTCCGCTGCGGTTTGTTTGAGAACCCTTATCTGGACGTGGAAGAAAGCAAAAGGACGGTGGGATGCGACGCTTTCCGAAAGGCCGGCTATGAGGCGCAGTTAAAATCAATCGTCCTGCTGAAAAATAAAAGAGGGGACGGGAGCGTGCTGCCCATTTCCGGACGGAAGAAAGTTTATGTGCCGAAACGGTTTATCAAAGCCCAGAAGAACTTTTTCAGGGGAATGGATTCCGACAAAGAGGTAATTGAAGCAAGCAGGGAAAGCGTTGCCCCCTGGTTTGACTGGGCGGAAACGCCCAAAGAGGCTGATTTCGGGCTGGTATTTATTGAAAGCCCGCTCTCCGACGGATACAGCGGGGAGGAGGCGGAGGCCGGCGGAAACGGTTATCTGCCCATTTCGTTACAGTATCGTCCCTATAAGGCGGATGCGGCAAGAAAGGAAAGCATTGCGGGGGGCGACATCCGGGAGAGCTTTACGAACCGGAGTTATGCCGGCAAGACGGGTACGGCGGCCAATGAAAGGGATTTGGATATTGTGCTGGAGACGAAAAAGGCAATGGGCGATAAGCCTGTGATTGTCTGTATCCGTATGCATAAGCCCACGGTGCTTGCGGAGTTTGAGCCTTACGCGGACGCGATTATTGTGGACTTCGGCGTTCAGAGAAGCGCTGTTTATGATATTCTGTGCGGCAAAGCAGAGCCTTCGGGCCGGCTTCCCATTCAGCTTCCGAAGGATATGGAGACGGTGGAGAGGCATTGCGAGGATGCGCCTCTTGATATGGAGTCTTATGTGGACGGCGAGGGCCATGTCTATGGTTTTGGCTATGGAATGAACTGGGAAGGCGTGATTGCCGGGGACGCCCTTTCGGGAGTGCGCTGACGGAAGGCAGATTATGTTAAAAAAGGATTTTCTGGAGAGCATGCGCAGCGGTCAGGAACTGACACTGTGGCAGTTGGTGGTTCTCACGGTACAGTTGAGTGTTCCGGCCATTATGGCCCAGCTCTCCTCCATTGTGATGCAGTATATAGACGCCTCTATGGTAGGCCACCTTGGTTCCGGCGAGGCGGCCTCCATTGGGCTGATGTCTTCAAGCACCTGGATGATGGGCGGGTTATGCTCCGCGCTTAGCGTGGGTTTCACCATACAGGTAGCCCATTTTATCGGTGCAAAGGAAGAGGAAAAGGCCCGTGGAATTGTCCGGCAGGGACTTGCGGCGGCGATAATTTTCAGCGGTATCCTGCTTCTTACCGGCGTACTGATGCACCAGAGGCTTCCCATGTGGCTGGGGGGAGAAGCGGGAATCAGGAAGAACGCCTCCGTTTATTTCCTGATATATTGTCTTTCCCTTCCGGTATTGCAGATGAACATCACAGCCGGGGGAATGCTTCAGTGCAGCGGGAATATGAAGATTCCGAGTATGCTTCATATTCTGATGTGCGTTTTGGATGTTTTATTTAATTCTGTTTTAATTTTTGAGGCCAGAACAATTACGGTGTTCGGGAATGAGATTGCGGTGCCGGGAGCGGGCCTTGGCGTGATGGGGGCGGCTCTTGGCACATCCCTTGCGGAACTGGTGTCCGTGGTTTTTATGCTGTATTTTTTGCTGGTCCGCTCGCCGGCGCTTCATCTGCGGAAAGAAGAACGGCTGTTATTTTCAAAGGACCAGCTCAGGAAAGCGTTTCGGCTGTCTCTTCCCGTGGGATTTGAACAGGTTGTCATGTGCGGCGCGCAGATTATGTCCACGAAAATCGTATCTCCGCTTGGTATGGCGGCTATAGCGGCCAATTCCTTTTCCGTGACGGCGGAAAGCCTGTGTTATATGCCCGGCCACGGAATCGGTATGGCGGCCACCACTCTGATTGGACAGAGCGTGGGGGCAAAGCGGGAGGACGTCACAAAAAAGCTGGGCTGGCTTACGGTAGGGCTTGGCGTTTTGGTGATGACCGGTACGGGGATTTTACTTTACTTGTTTGCGCCCTGGATGATTGGTATTTTATCACCGGATGCCGAAATCCGGCGGATGGGAACGGAAGTGCTTCGGATTGAAGCCTTTGCCGAGCCCATGTATGCCGCTTCCATTGTGGCTTCCGGCGTGTTCCGGGGAGCGGGGGATACCCTGATTCCAAGCTGCATGAATTTTTTCAGCATGTGGGTAATCCGGCTGCCTCTGGCGGCTTTTCTCTCAAAGCGCTATGGCCTTGCGGGCGTATGGATTGCCATGTGCGTTGAACTGTGCGTGCGCGGGATACTGTTTTTGATTAGGCTGTGCGGTAAGAAGTGGCGGAAGATAAACTAAACGGCAGACCGGGTCTGGAAGGGCGTCTGCCGGATTAAAAAGGAGGATTTGTATGCGTTTTTTATTTATGGGAGATTCTATTACCGATGCGGGAAGAGGCGATTATGAGAACGCCCACGCGACAGGAAACGGCTATGTCCGTCTGCTGGAAGCGGAACTGACTTTCGGAAAGGCGGATGTGGAAGTGCTTAACGGCGGCATCAGCGGAAACCGGGTGGTGGATTTGCTTGCCCGCTGGAAAAAAGACTGCCTGAACTTAAAGCCTGATGTTCTGACGATTTTAATCGGGGTAAATGACGTCTGGCATGAGTTTGATTTCGGCAACGGCGTAAAAACGGAGCTTTTCGAGAGAGTTTACCGTATGCTGCTTGAGGAGACGGTAAAAAGTCTGCCGGATACCAGGATATTTCTTATGGGAGCCTATCTGATTCCGGGACCCGCCACTACGCCAATCTGGGAAACGTTCAGCGGCGAGGTGGGAGCGCGCAGGGACGCGGCGGCCCGACTGGCGGAGGAATTTCACATCGGGTTTATTGATTTGCAGAAAGCCTTTGACGAGGCGCTGAAGACGGCGTCGGCGGAGTGTTTTAGCGGGGACGGCGTTCATCCCACGGCGGCCGGGCACAGGCTGATTGCCGATACGTGGAAAAGCGCGGTTGAAAATCTGTAAGGAAAGCCGGAACCTAGAGACAAACGGAAAAATCCAGGAGAAATCAGATTGAAAAAAGGAATCAAACGAACAGTTATCATCATTCTTATAATCGCCGTGCTTCTTGGCGTATATGCATTTTACGTGTTTACGACTTATTATCGTCTTCCGGACAAATTGACTCTTGAAGTCAAGAGGAACGGTGAAAACTCCTACTTTGACGAGGACTTTACCGTGAAACCGGGAGAAGCCTACTTTATTATGACGTATAACATTGGTTTCGGCGCCTACAGAAAGGATTACAGCTTTTTTATGGACGGGGGGAAATCCTCCTGGGCGAAGGATGAGGAGAGCCTTATGGCGGCCGTCTGCGGAATGGGGGATATCATCAATACCGTAAAACCTGATTTTATCCTTTTGCAGGAGGTGGATGTGGACGGGACCCGTTCGTATCATGTGAACGAGCTGGAACTGATGAACCAGTTTGTCAGGGGATATTATTATGTATATGCCCAGGATTACGATTCGCCTTTTCTGTTTTTCCCGCCATGGGAGCCTCACGGTGCGAATGAAAGCGGCCTTGTCACATATTCCAGAGAAGAAATAACGGGCAGTATGCGCAGAAGCCTTCCCATATCGGAATCTTTCAGTAAACTGGTGGATTTGGACAGGTGCTTTTTCGTGTCCCGTATTCCTGTGGAAAACGGCAGGCAGCTTTGCATATATAACGTTCATACTTCGGCTTACGGCGGAAGCGATGAAATCAGGCAGGCGCAGCTTACCATGCTTTATGAGGATATGAAGGCAGATTTTGAAAAAGGCAACTACGTTATCTGCGGCGGCGACTTCAACCATAATCTGAAGACAGGGGCCCAGGAAAACGCCCCGGAATGGGCATATCCTTTTCCGAGAGAATTGATTCCCGACGGATTCAGAATGGCGATTGACGAGGCAAAGCACGAGGAGGATATCGCCCATAACACCTGCCGCAGCGCGGAAACGCCGTATGACGAGGCATCGACTTATACGGTCACTCTGGACGGATTTATCGTTTCCGATAATGTGCGGATTAATTATTATCAGAACATGGATTGGGGATATGAGTTTTCCGACCATGACCCGGTTCTGATGCAGTTTATATTAGAATAGAAAGAAAAGGAAAAGGCCATACTATTTGCAGCGGAAAGCAACAAAAACCCAGAAAGATATTGAAAGCAGGAGGCAGGTATGGCGGGTACGGTTTTATATTTAAAAGCGGAACAAAATGCGGAGGTGATGGAGGAGCGCGTATGCGTGAAGGACATTGCCTCCGTTTATTGTATCGATAAGAATCTTTGCGCAAAGGCAAAGTCGCTCAAAGTGCACGAATTCGGACAGGGGGAAAAGAAGAGACAGGTCGTCAGCATCTTAAAGGTGATTGAGTTGATTGAAAGCGAGTGTCCGGGAGTGAGCGTGGAGAGTCTCGGGGAAAACGCCACATTGATTGAACTGGTCAATGTAAACAGGCATAAGGGATTTTTGCAGTGGGTGAAAATGGTATTTGTGGCGGCCATCAGCTTTTTCGGAACGGGTTTCACCATTATGGCTTTTCACAACGATATCAGTATCAACAAAATCTTTTCCCATGTGCACGAGCTGGTTATGGGGTATGCCTCGGAAGGATACAGCATTTTGGAGGTTTCCTATTCTCTGGGGCTGGCGCTGGGCATTATCCTGTTTTTCAATCATGTGGGGGGAAGGCGGATTACAAAGGACCCTACGCCCATCGAGGTGGAAATGCGGGTATATGAAACGGATGTGAATAAGGCGTTGATTGAAACGGCGGACAGGGAGGGAAAGAGCCTTGACGTTTAACGTGGGAATAATTTTCAGGCAGATTTTCATGGGAATATGCGGACTGTCTTTCGGCCTTCTTGCCTCCGCGGGGGTATTCACGGTGCTGGTTTCCGTGGGACTGATTCCAAGGTTTGCCGGGAAGATGCATGTGGCAAAAAAGGTGTTTGCATTGGAGGAGGCGGTGATTTTCGGAACGCTCTGCGGGGGCGCTCTGAGCGTGTTTTCCAAGGGGGGCGGAATAGGGCGGTTTATCCTTGAGAGGCAGCTTTTCGGAGACGGAACCCCGGAAATCTGGAAGGGGATTGGATACGGGATACTGATGTGCGGCGGCCTGTTTGCGGGTATGTTTGTTGGATGCCTTGCCCTTGCCATTGCCGAAATGCTGAACTCCATTCCGATTCTTGCAAGAAGGATTGGCTTCCGTCACGGGCTTGGAATCGCCATCACGGCGGCGGCGCTGGGGAAGGTTTTGGGAAGCCTGATATATTTCGCTAAGGGAATCTTTTTATCGGGAGTGTGACAGCCTGTTTTTACAGGGATTGACCAATATAGTCGAAGCGTATACTGTGTTGACGGGTCAGGGAGGAAAGTATATACTGGATTTGTAAATAACAGCAGTTGAACATAAAGGAGCAAACCGCATATGCGTCAGATGGAATTTAAGATGGAACGTCCGGGGCTTCTGAAAGAGGGAGACGAAGTTACGGTGACAGAGGGAGTGCTTCCAAGCAATTATTATTACACCATTGACCCTTCCCTTGCCATGTCCGGGAATTTTCCTTTCCGGGAAAGGATGCTGGCGAGAAAGGGAAAGGTGGTCAGCATTGTCGAAAACGACCGGGGATTTTATGTGACGGCGGAATTTGACGAGTGATATTTTATGCGGGTATCTGCCGCATAAATTTTACAGGAAATAAAGATGTACGAAAACGGCATCTGAACAACCAAAGGAGGATAAATTATGTTAAAAAAAGTAGCAACCACAAAAGCGCCCGCGGCCATCGGCCCTTACTCACAGGGAATTGTTGCAAACGGATTTTTGTTTGCATCGGGACAGATTCCCATCGTACCGGACAGCGGGGAGATTGCAGAGGGCGATATCACAGTCCAGGCCCATCAGGTGATGAAGAACATAGGAGAAGTGCTAAAGGAAGCCGGAAGCGGTTTTGAGAGCGTGGTAAAGACCACCTGTTTCCTGGCGGATATGGCTGATTTTGCGGCTTTCAACGGCGTCTATGAGCAGTACTTCACGGGAAAGCCCGCCAGAAGCTGCGTTGCGGTGAAGGAGCTTCCCAAAAAAGTGCTGTGCGAGGTTGAGGTCATTGCCGTGGTGAATCCATGAAAAATGTGATATTGATTGGAATGCCGGGTTCGGGGAAAAGCACGGTGGGAGTCGTGCTTGCCAAAAAACTGGGATACCGGTTTATTGACTCGGACCTGGTGATTCAGGAAAAATGCCAAAAACTGCTTTATCAGCTCATTGAGGAGAGAGGTGAAGCAGGTTTTCTTATGCTGGAGAATGAGATAAACGCGTCAATTATGGCGAAAGGCGCTGTCATCGCCACAGGCGGCAGCGCGGTTTACGGGAAGGAAGCCATGAGGCATTTTCAGGAAATCGGGCGGATTGTCTATCTGAAACTGCCCTTTAAGGAGCTTGAGACGCGTCTCGGGGACCTTCACGAGCGTGGCGTCGTTTTGAAAGAAGGCTATACGCTGCAGGACTTGTACGAGGAGAGAATCCCGTTATATGAAAAATATGCGGATATTACAATTGAATGTGAGGGGAAAGATATCCGCGGTGTGATGGAGGAGATTTATGAAAAGAGGAGCCTTGAGAAGTAGCTTTCTGCTGTTTCTGGCGGCATCTATCTGGGGCGTGGCCTTCGTGGCCCAGAGCGTGGGCATGGATTACATGGGCCCCTTTACCTTTAACGGAATCCGTTTTCTGATGGGAAGCGCCGTGCTCTTTCCTCTGGTTTATTTTCGGAGGAAAAAGGACAAAGAGAAGAAGAAAAAAAGAGCAGGATTAAAAATCACCCTGACAGGCGGAATCTGCTGCGGACTGGCTCTTGGAACCGCCGCCCTTTTGCAGCAGTTCGGCATTATGTACACTACCGTGGGAAAAGCGGGATTTATCACTACCCTTTATATTATTATCGTTCCCGTCATGGGAATTTTTTTAGGGAAAAAGGCGGGCGGAAAGGTCTGGATTGGGGCGGCGCTGGCGGCCTTCGGGATGTATCTGCTGTGCATGAGTGAAAGGCTGTCCCTGAGCAAAGGCGATACTTACGTGTTTATATGCGCCATTATTTTTGCCGTACATATACTGATAATTGATTATTTTTCACCGAAAGCGGACGGAGTGGAACTTTCCTGTATCCAGTTTCTGGTGGCCGGCCTGATTAGCAGCATTCTGGCTTTCTGGTTTGAGGAGCCGACATTTGCCGCCTTTATTGACGGAATTATTCCCCTTGCCTATGCGGGAATCATGTCAAGCGGCGTGGCATACACGCTTCAGATAATCGGGCAGAAAGATATGGACCCCACGGTCGCGTCCCTGATACTTTCCATGGAGTCCGTGGTCTCCATGCTGGCGGGATGGATAATTTTAGGGCAGGCTTTAAACGCAAGGGAGCTGGCAGGATGCGCGCTTGTCTTTGCAGCGGTAATCCTGGTGCAGTTACCGGAGCAAAAACGAAGCAAAAAGATATGATTTCCATGGTGGTATTCCTGATACTTTCCCGGACAAACGCCGGACAGAAACCGGTTATTGATAACAAAATTAAGAAATGCTATACTACGGTTAGAATTTACAGAAAGGCATAATAGTTATGAAACGGAATTGTTTTCTTTTACTGTCGGTAATCGGCACATTATTTATGATGACGGGCTGTAAAAGTCAGGAACCGGCGCAGACCGGCTCCGTTACCAAAGAGCAGGCCGGAGCCGGAGAGCAGACCGTTGAACTGACGGTCTGGGGAGCGGAGGAGGATGAGGCGCTTTTGCAGGAAATTTTTACCTCATTCAAAGAACATTACGCGGGGCAGGCGGATTTTCAAATCACCTATCAGGCCCAGAGCGAATCAAACTGTAAGGATGTTTTGCTGGGTGATTTGGAAAACGGAGCGGACGTGTTCGCTTTTGCGGACGACCAGGTTGCGGCCCTTGCCGCGGCAGGCGCGCTGGACCCGATTGAAGACGATGCCGGTATCCGCAGTGAAAATCTTCCGGCCGCGGTAGACGCGGCCAGTGTGGAGGATGTGCTCTACGCCTATCCTCTGACGGCCGACAACGGCTATTTTCTCTATTATAACAAATCTTATTTTTCGGAGGATGATATCAAAAGTTTAAACCGTATGACAGAGATTGCCGCACTGGCGGAGCGGCAGGTGGTTATGGACTGGTCTTCCGCCTGGTATGTTTATTCCTTTTTCGGAAATACAGGCCTGGAGGTGGGGCTGAACGAGGACGGCATCACCAATTACTGTACGTGGAACAGTACCGACGGCCCCATCCGCGGCGTGGACGTGGCCATGGCCATGGCGGACATAGCGGCAAGTCCCGGGTTTGCCAGTAAGACGGACAGCGAGTTTATCGCCGGGGTAGAGGACGGCTCCGTTATCGCCGGAGTCAGCGGCGTGTGGAACGCGGTTGCCATTGAAGAGGCATGGGGAGCAAATGCGGGCGCGGCGCGGCTGCCGGCTTATACCTGCGCGGGAAAAGAGATTCAGATGGCTTCCTTTTCCGGCTGCAAGCTTATCGGCGTGAACGCCTACTCAAAGCATCCCGACTGGGCGGCGCGGCTTGCGCAGTGGATTACCAGCGAGGAAAACCAGACGCTCCGTTTTGCCATGCGGGGACAGGGACCGTCCAACATTAACGCGGCAAATTCACTGGAAGTACAGTCTTCCCCGGCAATTTCGGCTTTGCTTGCCCAGTCGGAGTTTTCCCAGATTCAGCGGGTGGGAGGAAACTTCTGGGACCCGGTTACCGAATTTGCCACCGATATCGCTCTGGGGAACCCTTCCGGCAAAGCGTTTCAGGCCGGACTGGATAGTATGGTGGAGCGCATAACGGCACGGTAACACGGGACCTGAATCATAAGAGACTGTATTTAGCGGGAGGAGATTGCATGAAAAGCAGGCTTTCATTACAACAAAGATTGATTTTTCCTATTGCCCTGCTGGGACTGGTGGCGCTGCTGTCCAATGTACTGGCAGTATTCAGTATTAATAATGTCAATTCCAATGCGGGAACCATTGCGGACGAATATATGGCCAGCGAGGCCCGGCTTGAGGAAATACGGCGTTCCATGATGGATATCCACAGACTGGCTTTGTCCCATATCGTGGCACAGGACCATGCCACGATGATAAAGCTGGTGCAGGAGATTAAGGCCAGCGAGGCGGAGCTGGATGAAAAGCTGGCAGACTATGAGGTATACGTGGCGCCGGAAGATGCACAGACTTACGGCTCCCTTCTGGAAGAGTACGGGGCTTTTAAGCATTCGCTGGTGGGACTGGTCTGCGCCAGCACCAGCAGTAAGACGCAGGAGGCTTACGGTATGGCAAACGGGGACGTTGCGGCATACAGCAAAGCCACGGAAAACAACATCGACGCCCTTTATCATTCTGTCAGTGAAAAGACCCGTGTGGCCAGGGAGAGACTTTCTTCCGTTTATGTTTCTTCTCTGATTACCAGCGTCGTCACACTTACGCTTGGGATTGTTCTGGTCGCGGCAGCTTTCCGCAGCATACGGAAATCGGTTATCGGACCTATCAGGGGGGCCATGAATATGCTGCAGGACAGCTCCGAGCGGCTCAGCGGCGTGGTGGGAGACGTCCGGGGGCGGACGCAGAGCTCGGACGAGAGCGTGCAGTCCCTTTCCGGGCTGACCATAGCCCTTTCCTCCACCCTTGAGGAGATTTCAGGCAGCGCATCTTCCATCCGGACCAGCGCGGCGGGCACACAGGACGACGTGACCGGTATGGCGGATGAATGCGCTGCCATTACCGCTTATTCCTTCGACATGAGGGGACGGGCGGAGGCGGTGGAAGCGTCCGCGCGGGAGCAGATAGAATCCATACGGGCACGAACCGAGGAAATTCTGTCCGTTCTTGACGAAGCCATCAAAAAAAGCCAGAGCGTTAAACAGGTCAACGCTCTCACAAAGGATATTCTGTCGATTTCCACGTCCACGGAGCTTATCGCATTAAACGCTTCCCTGGAGGCGGCGCGGGCAGGCGCGGCCGGAAAAGGCTTTGCGGCCGTGGCGCGGGAAATACGCCAGTTGGCGGACGCCTGCTCCGGCACGGCAAACCATATCAACGAGGTCAACAAAGTGGTAACCGGGGCGGTAGAATACCTGGCGGCCAGCGCGCAGGAGATGGTGGATTATCTGAGCAATTCCATTTTGTCCCAGTTTGAGCAGTCCGCGCGGTCAGGGCAGCAGTACAGGGAAGACGCCGTTTACGTAGAAAACAGTATAGAAGCTTTCAACAGCCAGGTGGAGCGGCTGCGCACGGTAATGGACGAAATAGCCGGTTCGATTTCCGGCATTTCCGACGCCATTGACAGCGCAGCGTCCGGCGTCAACGGCGCCGCAGGCAGTACCCGCAGCCTGGTGGACGATATGGCGGAAATTACCACGCGAATGCAGACAAATCAGGAAATTGTGGGAGATTTGCAAAAGCAGGTGGAAGTGTTTGCAAACCTGTAAACATAACCGTAACCCAAAAGCGCTGCCGGCGGCATTGCCCCTTATCCGGGCGGTACGCGGGCAGCGTTTTTTATCGGGAACGGACTTACTTTTTCATCTTGGGATTAAACACAAGGCTGGCCAGATAGCCGAAGACAAGGGCCGCAGAGGTTCCCACGGCGCCGGCTTTGAAGCCTCCCATGAAAAGGCCCATAAAGCCTTCCGAATCCACCGCTTCTTTTACTCCTTTCATCAGCACGTTGCCGAATCCCAGAAGGGGAACGGATGCCCCGGCCCCGGCAAAGTCAATCAGAGGCTGGTACCATCCCAATACGCCCAGAACCGCCCCGGCGCACACCAATAGCACCATAATCCGCCCCGGCATCATTTTTGTCTTTTCCATCAATATCTGAATCAGTGCGCAAATCAGTCCGCCCACCCAGAAAGCGTTAAAATAATCCATGGAAATCCTCCTATGTGTTTTTAGGAGTTATTATGCGTGGATTTTTTCTTTTTATACTTGGATTTATTTTAATGTAAATCGGGGGACGCGAAATAAATTTTCCAATTATTTTAAACGGGAGAGCGCTGTCGCAGTTGTCCTTTTTTCCCGCAACAGTTATAATGATAAATATTATAACAGGAAGGAAAGTGAAAAATTATGATACGAGAGAGATTGGACAAACTGCGTGAGGGCATGAAAGCTTCCGGCATTGACTGCTATCTGGTTCCCACATCGGATTACCACGACAGCGAATATGTCAGCGGCTACTTTGCGGTACGCAGGTTTTTTACCGGTTTTACCGGCTCGGCGGGCACTTTGGTGGTGACAAAGGAGGAGGCCGCGCTTTTTACGGACGCAAGATATTTTATACAGGCGGCAAAGCAGATTGAAGGCACGGGCATCACGTTGATGAAAATGGGAGAGCCCGGGGTGCCCACCCTGAAAGAATATCTGGAGCAGGTTCTGGGGGAGGGAGAAGTACTCGGATTCGACGGCCGGGTGGTGAAAGCAGGCGATGCGAAGGAGTATGAGAAAATACTGGAAAAGAAAAAGGGAAAGCTCATCTGGAATAAGGACTTAAGCGAGAAAATCTGGACGGAGAGGCCGTCCATTGTCCACCATCCTGTGTTTGTGCTTGCAGAGCGCTACAGCGGGGAAAGCGCGTCCTCGAAACTTTCGAGAGTACGGGAAAAAATGCAGGAGGAGGGAGCGGACGAGCACATCCTGACTTCTCTTGACGATATTGCGTGGCTTCTTAATCTGCGCGGAGACGATATGAAAAATTTCCCCATTGTCCTTTCCTATGTAGTTGTAACCATGGAAAAGGTGCTGCTTTTTGCAAAGGGGAAGCGGGAAGAGACAAAAGACGGTGAGGAGTGCGAGGTCTGGACGCCGGAGCTTTTGGATTATCTGAAAGAAAATGGCGTGGAACTTCGCGCTTATGATGATTTTTACGGTTACGTGTCCGGGATTCACGAAAGGAGCGTTCTTTTGTGCAAGGGGCGGGTGAACTGCCGTGTGGAAAAGGAGCTGGCAAAGGATGTAACCGTTATCGATAAGCCCAATCCCACGGAGCTTATGAAAGCCGTAAAAAATCCGGTGGAGATGGAAAATCTCCGCAGGGCCCACATCAAAGACGGGGCCGCGGTGGCCCGTTTTATGTACTGGCTTAAGAAAAACATCGGAAAAACGCCCATGACCGAGTGGAGCGCCACGGAATACATCGACAAAATGCGTCAGGAAAATGACAATTTTATTGAGACCAGCTTTGATACCATTTGCGCTTACGGGCCGAACGGCGCAATTAACCATTACAGCGCAAGCCCAAAGGACTGCCTTGTTCTAAAGGGCGAGGGACTTCTGGTGGTGGACAGCGGCGGCCATTATCTGGAGGGCTCCACGGATATCACAAGAACCTTTGCGCTGGGGCCTGTGACAGCGGAAATGAAAGAGCATTTTACACTGGTTCTGCGGGCAATGCTGAATATGCGGGCGACCAGATTCCTTTACGGCTGCAGGGGCAATAATCTGGATATCAGGGCAAGGGAAGTGCTTTGGGAAAAAGGACTTGACTACAAGCACGGAACCGGCCACGGCGTGGGATATATTTTAAATGTCCATGAAGGCCCCAACAATTTCCGGTGGAAGCCTCTTCCCGGTCAGGAGAGCGCGGTTTTGGAGGAGGGCATGGTGACAACCGACGAGCCGGGTATTTATATAGAAGGCAGCCATGGAATCCGGATTGAAAACGAGCTTCTCTGCCGGAAGGGGGAGGAGAACGAGTACGGCCAGTTTATGTATTTCGAGGATTTAACCTTCGCGCCCATTGATTTGGATGCAGTGGAGGTTTCACAGCTTGGGGAACAGGATAAGAAGCGTCTGAACGATTACCATAAGGAAGTGTACGAAAAGCTGTCTCCTTATTTTGAAGGAGAAGAGCTGGCATGGCTTTCGGAAGCCACCAGAGCGGTCTGAGAGAAAGGGAAGCGCCATGAACAAAATTGCCATGATACCGAAAATTGATGCGGATGAAAAGGGCCTTTTGAAAAAAATCAACTGTTTTGCTCTGGACATGGACGGAACCGTTTATCTGGGGGAGAAATGGATTGACGGCGCAAGGGACTTTTTGCAGGCGGTGGAAGACGCCGGAAAAACCTATGTGTTTCTCACCAACAATTCCTCAAAAAATCCGGCGAGTTATCTGGAAAAACTGGCAGGGATGGGGCTTGAGGCAGGGCCGGAGCGGATTGTCACATCAGGGATGGCAACCGTTTCCTATCTTAAAAAGCATTTTCCGGGAAAAAGAGTTTATCTGCTGGGCAACGAGCTTTTGAGGGAAGAATTTGCGGAAGAAGGCATTTTGCTGGACGAGCAGGCACCGGAGGTGGTGGCGGTGGGGTTCGATACCTCCCTTACCTATGCAAAAATGTGCAGGGTCTGCGATTTGGTGCGGGAGGGGCTTCCCTATATCGCAACTCACCCGGATTACAACTGCCCTACGGAAAACGGATTTATTCCTGACGCGGGAGCGATTCACGCATTTATCCATGCCTCGGCATTCCGTTATCCCGACTATATTGTGGGAAAGCCGAACGGGTATATCATGGATTACCTGTCAGACCGGGCGGGGGCGGAAAAAAACGAAACCGCCATGGTGGGCGACAGGCTGTATACGGATGTGGCGGCGGGGGTTAACAACGGTTACACCGGGATTCTGGTTTTAAGCGGCGAGGCCGGTATGGAGGATGTAAAGAAATCAGAGGTGGTTCCGGACTTGATTTTTACCTCCGTCAGGGAAATGATTCCGTTTTTATAGGGAGCGTATATGGGATTACAGTTTTACTTCGGCGGCTCGGGCGCCGGAAAAAGCAGACAGTTACATAAAGATATTGTCAGATGGGCCGGCCTTGAACCGGAACGGAATTTTCTGTTTCTGGTGCCTGACCAGTTTACCATGCAGACACAGGTGGATTTGGTGAACGCCAGCGACTGCGGCGGTATTATGAACATCGACGTGCTCAGCTTCGGGCGGCTTTCCCATCGCATTTTTGAGGAAACCGGTTACAGCAGAAAGCCTGTTTTGGACGACACGGGAAAAAGCCTGGTGCTACGGAAGGTGGCGGCCACTTTGCAGGAGCAGATGCCCGTTATCGGAAAAAATCTTAGTAAAATCGGCTATATTCACGAGGTAAAGTCGGCCATATCGGAATTTATGCAGTACGGCATCGACGTTTCCTCGGTGGGCGAGCTTTCCGAGTTCGCAAAGGGCAGGGGCGCTTTGCATTATAAGCTGAAGGATTTGGAAGTGATTTATCAGGGCTTTACCGATTATATAAAGGAGCGGTTCATCACCACGGAGGAAACGCTGGGCCTTCTGACGAAAGCGGTAGATAAATCCCGGATTATAAGAGGAAGCGTGATTGTTTTCGACGGCTTTACCGGCTTTACTCCCATACAGTACCGGCTGATTCAGGAGCTTTATGGGCTGGCCGAGAGGGTGATTGTGTCCGTGACCATTGACGGGCGGGAAAATCCCTTTCAAATGGGAGGAGAACAGGAGTTATTTTATTTAAGCAAAAAGACGGTGAAGGACCTCTGCCGCCTTTATCAGGAAAAAGCAGGCGAAAGGGGAGAGGCAAAAAGGGAAAAGGACGTTTATCTGACCGGGAAGCCTCTGCCGAGGTTTCGGGATAACGAAGAAATGGCCCATCTGGAGCAGAGCCTTTTCCGCTACCCGCTGACGCCTTATGAGAAGGAAGCGCAGTCTGCAGAGGGCATGAAAAGCATCCGGCTCAGGGAGGCTTTCAATCCCGCCGGGGAGGTGCGCCAGGTATGCATTCAAATAAAAAAGCTGGTTTTGGAGGAAGGATACTGTTACCGGGATATCGCGGTGGTGGCGGGAGATTTGGAGACCTATGCGCCTTATTTTGACAGGGAAGCGCTGGTATATGATATTCCTGTTTTTATGGACAGGACAAGGGGGCTTTTGCTGAATCCTTTTATTGAGTACATCAGAAGCGCTCTTAAAATGGTGCTTTTTGATTTTTCTTATGAAAGCGTATTCCATTATCTTCGCTGCGGCCTTGCGGATTTCTCTCCCGGGGAGGTTGACAGGCTGGAAAACTATGTGCTTGCTCTTGGAATCAGGGGAAAGAAAAAGTGGAGCCAGGCTTTTGTGCGGAAAATGGATTTGAGGATATCGCCGCCAAACGAGGAGGAAGAAGGAGAAGAAGTACAGACAAAAGAAGCCGGAGAAAAGGAGGAAGAACCGGCAAAGACCGATGAACAGCTTGCCATGCTGGAAGCGTTAAACCAGACAAGGCAGCGGCTGATGGAGCAGATTTCCCCTTTGCTGGAAAAAAGAAAGACTGCCGGGGAAATCACAAGGGCGTTGTATGATTTTATTGTGGCGGGCAAAGTACAGGAGAAACTTTCCGTCTACGAGCAGTTTTTCAGGGAAAACAAAGAGCCTGAGAGGGCGAAAGAATACGCCCAGATTTACAGGCTTGTTATGGAGCTTTTGGAGCAGATAGTGGCGCTGCTTGACGCGGAGCCGGTAAGCCTTAAGGAGTTTGCGGATATTCTGGACGCGGGCTTTGCGGAAATTGAGGTGGGAATCATTCCCGGAAGCGTGGACAGAGTGATGGTGGGAGATATGGAAAGGAGCCGCTTAAAGCAGGTAAAGGTTTTATTTTTCCTTGGGATAAACGACGGAAATATTCCGAAAGGCAGCAGCAAAGGCGGGATTATTTCCGATATCGACAGGGAATTTCTGCAGCAGTCAAGGTTTGAGCTGGCGCCTACGCCCCGGCAGCAGATGTATATTCAGCGTCTTTATCTTTATATGAATATGACAAAGCCTTCAGAGCGGCTTTACCTTTCTTTTTCCAGATTAAGCAGCCAGGGAAAAAGCATCCGTCCCTCCTATCTGGTGGATATGATAAGGAAGCTTTTTAAGGAGCTGGAGGTGGAAAAGGCGGACGAGGGCCGCTTTACAATGGAAGAACTGATAGGGAAAAAGGACGGTCTGACCTTTCTGGCGGATAAAATGCGGGATTACGCCGCCGGGCGTCTTGCTTTGGAAGACAGCAAAACACTGCAGGCCGTTTACCGTCTCTACGAAAAGGATGAAAGATACGGGGAGCGCGCAAGGCGGCTGGAGGAGGCCGCGTTTACGACATACCGGCATAAGCCCCTTGCGGAAGCGGTCGCAAAGGCTCTGTACGGGAGCATGCTTGAAAACAGCGTCAGCCGTCTGGAGCGGTACGCCGCCTGCGCTTATTCACATTTCCTGCAATATGGCCTGTCCCTGAAAGAACGGGAAGAATACGGCTTTGAACAGGCAGATTTGGGTAATATTTTCCATGAGGTGCTGGAACTGTTTGCAGGAAAACTTGCAGAAAATCATCTGACTTGGTTTACCTTTACGGACGAGGAGGGGGACAGGCTTTTGCGTGAGGCGTTAGAGGCGTGCACTATGGAGTACGGAGAGACGGTTTTATACAGTAACGCCCGTTATGAATATATGGTGGAGCGGATGTACCGGATTTTGAAACGTACCATCCGCACATTGAAGGCGCAGCTTCAGGAGGGAGATTTCGTGCCCTCCTCTTTTGAGATGAGCTTTTCACGGGTGGAAAATCTGGAAGCCGTGAACGTCTCTTTGTCCGAAAAGGAAAAAATGCGCCTGCGGGGGCGGATTGACAGGATTGATACCTGCGAGGACGGGGAACATGTGTATGTTAAGGTGATTGATTACAAATCCGGCAGCAGAAAGTTTGATTTGGCGGCGCTTTATTACGGGCTTCAGCTTCAGCTTGTGGTTTATATGAACGCCGCCGTTGAAATCACAAAGAGAAAGCATCCGGGAAAAGAGGTGGTGCCGGCGGCGCTCCTGTATTATCACGTGAGCGACCCTCTTATAAGGGCGGAGGGAGAAGTGACCGGCGAGGAAGTCAATCAGGAGATTTTAAAACAGCTCCGGACCACGGGCATTGTCAGCGAAAACGAAAAGGTGGTCAGCCTTCTGGATAAGAATTTTTCGGGAAAATCTCTGGTGATACCGGTGGAGCGGAAGAAGGACGGAAGCTTTTCTGCCCGTTCAAGCACCATTGCAAGGGAGGATTACGAGGTGGTATCGTCCTTCGTGAGCCATAAAATCCGGCAGATTGGCAGGGAAATCCTTGCCGGGAACATTCACGTGAATCCCTGCGAGCAGGACGGAAAAAATTCCTGTACTTACTGCGCTTACAAGGGAGTCTGTGATTTTGAGGAAAAGACGCCCGGATACCGAATGAGGAATCTGCCTTCTATGCCGGAGGATACGGTTCTTGAAAAAATGAAGGAAGATATGGAAAACTATGGCAATTAATTTTACCCCCGAACAACAGAAGGTAATTGAACTGAGAAAGCGGAATATTCTGGTTTCTGCCGCTGCCGGTTCCGGAAAAACCGCCGTTCTGGTGGAGCGGATTATTCGGATGATTACGGACGAAAAGCATCCTGTGGATATTGACAGGCTGCTCATTGTAACCTTCACAAACGCGGCGGCGGCGGAGATGCGGGAGCGCATCAGCCTTGCCATCGACCGCTGCCTTGGCGAAAATCCTTATAACCTGCATCTGCAGAAACAGGCTTCGCTGCTCCATAACGCCCAGATTACCACCATAGACAGCTTTTGTCTCTTTATTATACGCAACAATTTTAATGAAATCGGTTTGGACCCGGCTTTCAGGGTGGCGGACGAGGGGGAAGTCAGGCTGCTGTGCCAGGACGTGATGAGGGATTTTCTGGAGGAGCAGTATCAGGGCAAAAATCCCGCTTTTACACAATGCGTGGAATATTTTACAGGCGGAAGCAACGACAAGCTTTTGGAGGAGCATATCAGAAGACTGTATGAGTTTTCCATGAGCTGCCCGTGGCCGGAGGAGTGGCTTTCGCAATGCGCGGAGGATTACCGGATTACGGACGCGGCGGAGCTTGAAGATACTTACTGGTGCAAATATCTTTTGAATTACATACAGATGACGGTGCGGGAATGCAAAGAAAAATTGGAAACGGCGCTGCGCATTGTAAAGCGGCCCGACGGACCTTATATGTACGGGCAGGTACTGGAAAATGAATGCGAAATGTTAAATTGTGTTTTAAATTCTGATGGCTTACAGGCGTATTATGAGGCCTTTGAAACCATATCCTTTGGCAGGCTTCCCTCTAAAAAGGATGATACCGTAAATCCGGCCTGCCGGGAGAGGGTGCAGAAGATACGCGGGGAAGTCAAAAAGCAGTTGGAAGAGCTCAGGGCACTGTTTCTGAACCTTTCTTTGAAGAAAGCAGCGGAGCGGATGCAGATGGCCGCCCCTCATGTGGAAACTCTGACCCGGCTTGTTCTTGCCTACAAGATGCGGCTGGACGAGACAAAACGGCGGGAAAACATAATTGATTTCCACGATATGGAGCATTTTGCCCTGAATATCCTGCTGAAAAAGACGGAGCAGGGAGAGGTGGTTCCCTCCGGGGCGGCTCTTGAGTACCGGCAGTTTTTTGAGGAAATTCTCATCGACGAGTATCAGGACAGCAACATGGTTCAGGAACTCTTGCTGAAGAGCATTTCCGGAGAGGAGGACGGGAAGTACAACCGTTTCATGGTGGGGGACGTGAAGCAGAGCATCTATAAATTCCGTCTGGCCCGTCCCGAGCTTTTTATGGAAAAGTACAACAGCTATTCCAGAGAGGACTCCCTGTGCCAGAGGATTGACCTGCACAAAAATTTCAGAAGCCGCCCGGAGGTGCTTGCCAGCGTCAATGACCTGTTTGGTCAAATTATGGGAGAGCAGCTTGGAGGGGTGGAATACGACGAGGAGGCGGCCCTTTATCCCGGCGCGGTATTTCCGGAACCGCCAAAAGCCGGGATATCCGAAGCTGAGATGGCTGAAGCTAAACTGCCCGAAACTCCCATATCCGATAGTGATGCGCCGTATTCTTTCTCTTACAATACGGAATACCTTGTGATAGGAAAGGACGACGCCTCCCCTTTCAGCGCGAGAGAGCAGGAAGCGCTGGTGATTGCGGGAAAGATAAAGGCGCTTTACCGGCGCTTTCAGGTAACGGACAAGGGAACCGGAAAACTCCGTCCGGTGCGTTACAGCGATATGGTGATTCTGCTTAGAACCACCGCCGGGTGGGCGGAGGAGTTTAAAGGCGTGCTGGAGAGGGAAGGGATTCCCGCCTATGTTTCCTCCCGGACCGGTTATTTTCAGGCGGCCGAGATTAAGGCCCTGCTGCAGCTTTTGCGGGTAATCGACAACCCGCTGCAGGATATTCCCCTGTACGGTGCGCTGAAATCCTTTTTTGGCGGCTTTTCCGAGGAGGAAATTGCCCGCATACGAAACGGCGGGGAGGAGACTTGCGCAGAAGAAGGAGAGGAAGATAAAAAGCCGGAGAATGGAAACGGAAAGGAAAGAGTAAAGAAGCTGCTTTATGAAAATCTGGTTTCCTGTGAGGGGGCTTTGGGGGAGAGGGGCCGGGCCTTTCTGGATATGGTTTCCCGTTACAGGCAGAAAACCGCGTACACGCCGATTCACAGGCTGATACAGGAAATCATTGCCGATACGGGATATCTGGACTATGTTCTGGCCCATCCCGGCGGAGAGCAGCGGCGGGCCAATGTGGAAATGCTCCTGACCCGGGCGCTTGCCTTTGAAAATACCAGTTATTACGGCCTGTTTCATTTTTTGCGCTATATAGAACAGCTTGAGAAATACGAAGTGGATTACGGTCTGGCAGACGTGATGGATGAAAACGCGGAGGTCGTGCGGATAATCAGTATCCACAAGAGTAAGGGGCTGGAGTTTCCCGTCTGCTTTGTGGCGGGCCTTGCGAAAAGATTTAACATGCAGGACGCGGGAGGCAGACTGATTGCGGATATGGATATGGGAATCGGTGTGGATTTTATAGACAGCGATTTGCGGCTGCAGAGCCGTACCCTGAAAAAAAGCGCGGTGGCTCTTAAGATGAAGCTGGACGCTTTGGGGGAGGAAATGCGGGTGCTTTATGTGGCAATGACCCGGGCAAAAGAAAAGCTGATTTTAACTGCCATGACGGGAGATATGGAAAAGTTTGCCGCGGCCCTTGAGGAAAAAAAGGAGTTTTGGAAGGAGGAAAAAAGAGAAAACGGAAAGCTGCCTTTCTCCGTCCTTGCCGGGGCGAACTCCTATCTGGATTTCATTTTTCCCTGCATTAAGGATGTGGAGCTGATTGCGCCCACGGATATTCTGCGCCGGGACGTTGAGGATAATGTTCTTTTGCTGGACAGGAGACGGAAGCTGTTTGTAAAGGGGGAGGAGCCGGATGGATTGACCGTATCGGACAATAAAACTCTGACGCAGTTGTCGGAGCGGTTTGCCCGCACCTATCAATATGCCTATTTATCCGGCCTTTTCGTCAAGACTACCGTGTCGGAGCTGAAAAAGAAGGCGATGCTGGATTTACCGGCGCGGTCAACAGAAGGCACGGAACGGGGAGCGGCATACGGAGGCGGAACGGAACTGGCTTTTACCAAAATGCTTTTCGAGGAGCCGGAGATAGTGCCTTATATTCCTTCTTTTATTGATAAGAAGGAGGAGATGTCGGGGGCCGACAGAGGAAGCGCCTACCACAAAGTGATGGAGCTGATGGATTTTCAGGCGGTGATGAGAAATGGCGGCCGGGGAATGAAAGAGGAGATTGCCTGTCAGCTTGACAGATTTGTGGAAGCGGAACTGCTTGACGAAAGGTGGAAAAAGAGCGTTTCCGGAGCGAAACTGATTCCCTTTTTTGAAAGCAGCCTGGCAAAAAGGATGCGCCGGGCGGACGCTTCCGGGAAACTTTTCCGGGAACAGCCTTTTATGCTCGGCCTTGGAGCGAACCGGTTAGGAGAACAGTTTCCCGACAGCGAACAGGTGCTGATTCAGGGAATCATCGACGTCTTTTTCGAGGAGGAGGGCAAAATCGTAGTTGCCGACTACAAGACCGATGCCGTAAAGACCCCGGAAGAACTGATACAAAGATACAAGGTACAGCTCGACTACTACGCGGAAGCCCTTTATCGTCTCACCGGAAAAGAAGTGATACAAAAAATCATATATTCTTTTGCACTTGACAGGGAGGTTATGGTATAATGTCCGCAAAGGGCAGAGTCAAATGAATCAAAAAGCAGATGCCGGGCTTGCCCGGGCAGATGCATTTTGATTCATTTGACGAGCGAAGCGAGCCCGGGAAACGAAGTTTACCGGGCTCAGCCCGCCAGACGCAAGCCAATCACATGTCAAGTGAGGCGAAGCGGCCGGGAAACAAAGTTTACCGGGCTCTGCCCATAAGGAAATCAAAACACAACAAACAGATGAGTCCAGCTAATAAATGTCAATAGGTAAATGAAAAATATTTTTCTTTTAAAAAAGGGCAGACTTTCCCCTTGGTGAAAATATCATTTTTCAAAAAGATATGGATTCGTTGGATTTGCAGTATTTTATGCAGCTATGTCGCATTTAGCCGCATTGTATTGTTTGATATGTTCCTGCGGAGTAATGATTTCAAAAGGCTTGTTATCTCTGAGCATTGCAAATATTATGTTGCATACCTTGTGTGAAACAGCACCCATTGCCACAAGCTTGGGTTTTGCTCCACATTTCCCTAGATAATAATCACGCAGTACAGGATTTTTGGCTTCTCCTGTGCGGGATGTACTGATACTTTGTAAAGCCAGTGTATGAATCACCCGTCTT
>CAJTMZ010000055.1:0-4144 GCA_910577445.1 uncultured Lachnospiraceae bacterium
CAAATATCACATACAGTTCGGGTTTGGGCATTCTGACTTTTCTGATTTTATAATAGTCTTGGCTGGTACATTGAAAATATTCGTGATAGCTTTGCGCCAAATACAGCAGAACTCTTACTAAAATATTCATCGTCCATGTAGACTGTGCTTCTATGAGAATCATCAGCTTATTGTTGACAATAAACCCCAGGTCATTATACAGATTATCGGTCAATACATTTTCTATCGTTATATCAGTCAGTGAATCCTCTGTCGCTGTTATGTCCTCCGGGTGGAGTGTTTTATAGAGTTTTAGCAGATAGCTCTTGTTTTGAAAAAGGTCAAGGAATACGCTGTTTTTTGCAGTACGATTTGCCATGTAACGTGTCATATTAACATCCTGTGCCTGCTTTATATTGTCCTGCACTTTATCACCTCGATTTCTAAAAATCTGTGGTAAAAGATATACTATAGCTTCCGCCTTCCACATCTCAATTATACAAAAAAGCACCTGTCTTTACAATGAAATTCACATTAAATTCTTGCCTCCGATTTTTTCTTTTGTTAATGCGTCGGAAAAAGTCCCGTATCCCTGCGTCTGAATTGCGTGTTCCGATGAAAAAGAGCCCGATACCAGCACAATAACACTCTCAAAAAAATCAGGATTCTAAATCTTATTTACATACCAAATACACAATGTTAAAATAATTTTGTTACCGGTATTATGTTTGGGAAAGGAGCATGGTTATAAAAATGAAGCGAAAGTTTAATATTACAGGTTCCTGTACCCCCCAAAAGCATTATATGGTTCCTCTTGATGACAGGCTGGAAAAAATAAAGACAGATTATATAGACGAAGGCAGTTATTTTGTTATCAGTAAGGGCCGCCAGTACGGAAAAACTACAACCTTATCCGCTTTGGAAAAGTATTTGAAAGATAATTATATTGTCTTATCACTCGATTTTCAGGAAATCGGTACCGAAGATTTTGCAGACGCTTCCACCTTTGCAAAAGTTTTTGCCGGGATGATTATTGAAACACTTGAAATTGCAGACCCCGCAAATAAAAAGGAGGCCTTAATCCCACTGACAGCCATGGCGGAAAATCCAGGCGCCGGCAGTTTAAAGGAATTATTTATCTGCTTAAGTAAAATGTGCGCGAAGGCGCAAAGGCCGATTGTGTTAATGATTGACGAAGCCGACAGCGCGTCCAATAACCAGGTGTTTATTGATTTTCTGGCACAGCTTCGGAGCTACTATCTGGCCAGAGACAAAAAACCGATTTTTCACTCTGTCATTCTCGCCGGGGTTTACGACATTAAAAACCTGAAGTTAAAACTGCGCCCTGACGCGGAGCATAAATATAACAGTCCATGGAATATCGCTGCCAGATTTAATATTGATATGAGCTTTTCGGTGGCGCAGATTGCCGCCATGCTGGAGGAATACGAAAACGACAAGCATACGAATATGGATGTGAAGAGAATCGCGGAATGCATTTATGCATATACTTCCGGCTACCCGTACCTCGTATCTGCCGTCTGCAAACTTCTGGATGAAGATATTGCAGAGAAAACTTACCTCAAAAATCTGACCGAAGCCTGGTCGGAAAAGGGAATAGCGGAAGCGGTAAAATCCATATTAGCCGAACAGGAACCGTTCTTTGAAAGCATGGTCCGCCAACTGGAAGAATACCCGGAAATGAAGAAGATGCTCAAAGCAATTTTATTTTCGGGCAAAAGAATGTCCTATAACCCTGACATACCTGCCATTAACCTTGCCTCTATGTTCGGCTATATTGTGAATGCAGAGGGAAGCATTCAGGTAGCTAACCGTATTTTTGAAATGCGTCTGTATAACCTGTTTTTGGCGGAGGAAGAGCTTTCAAATGCCATCTATGACAAGGCGCAAAGCGATAAGTCGCAGTTTATCGATAACGGCAGGCTTAATATGGATTTGGTTATTGAAAAATTTGTGCAGTATTTCCATGACATATACGGTGAAAAAGATGAAAAATTCCTTGAAGAACATGGACGTAAATTTTTCCTTTTATACTTGAAACCGATTATCAATGGTACAGGAAATTACTACATTGAAGCTCAGACACGGGATGCCAGACGGACAGACGTTATCATAGATTATCTGGGAGAACAGTTTATTGTAGAGCTTAAAATATGGCGCGGGAACGAATATAACGAGCGGGGCGAGAAACAACTGTCAGATTATCTGGATTATTACCATAAAGAAAAAGGTTATATGATTAGTTTTAACTTTAACAGAAACAAAATCACAGGCGTCCGGGAAATCAAAGCCGGAAACCGCACAATAATTGAAGCAATTATCTGAAATTCTTACACGGGGCTGCCGCTTTACGAAATTACATTCGTTAATGCGGCAGCCCCTGCATACCATTATTCGTTACACACTTTGCTTAACCTTTCACCGAACCCACCGTAACGCCTTTCACGAAATACTTCTGCACAAAAGGATACACCAGAATAATCGGTCCCGTCGCCACAACCGCCATCGCCATCTTCAGGGAATTTGATGGCATGTCTGCCATCTGTATATTCGCTTTGCCGGCAATTGCCGCCATTGCCTGGGTCTTTTGCATCAGGCTGTAGAGCATATACTGTAAGGGGTATTTATTTTCGTCATTTATATACAGCATTGCGTTATACCAGTCATTCCAATAGCCCAGGGCCAGAAACAGACCGATAGTTGCCATTCCTGATTTCAGCAGCGGAAGAATGATGCTGAAGAAAGTTCTGTACTCGCCTGCTCCGTCGATTTTAGCCGACTCAATCAATGCTGCCGGAAGAGCCGACACGAAAGTCCGCATAATCAGCAGATGAAATACATTAAACATGGAAGGAAGAATCAGGGCCAGTATATTATCTTTCAAATGCAGATACTGGATATAAAAAATATAAGTACATACCATACCGCCGTTAAACAGTGTTGTGAAATAGAAGAAAAAGGATAACTGGTTCCTGTATTTGAAATCCTTACGGGCAATAACATAAGCCGTCATAGTCGTAAACAGAAGTCCCAGTACGATTCCCATAACGGTGATAAAAATCGAAACGCCGTAAGCTCTGATAACCGTTGCCGGTGTCTTAAAAATCAGTTCGTAAGCCGCCGTCGAAAACTCTTTCGGAAAAATCCCGTATCCCTGCGTCTGAATTGCGTGTTCCGATGAAAAGGAGCCGGATACCAGCATAATAAAGGGCAGAAGGCACACTAACGCAACTGCCGTAACAACGATATAACAAATCACAAAAAACAGCTTTGTTGACGGGCTCTTTTTTATTTTAATACCTTGCACATTGTCAGCCATAATAAATCATTCCTCCTTTTTAAAACAACGCGTAATTGGCATCTATTTTTTTAACAACTGTGTTCACAACCATGATAATGATAAAGCAGAGTACCGACTGATAAAACGAAGCGGCAGCCGTCATCCCAATATTGGAGTTCTGCAGCAGAGAACGGAACACATAGGTGTCAATTACATCTGTCGCGTTGTATAACTGCCCGTTATTGCCCACAATCTGATAGAACATCTCAAAATCCCCTCTCAGGATTCGCCCTACCTGAAGCAGAAGCATCGTAATAATAGTCGGCTTTATACCCGGAAGCGTAATGGTACGAATACGCTGAAAAATTGTTGCTCCATCAATGGAGGCCGCCTCATAAATTTCCGTATCCACACCGGTAATCGCCGCGATATAGATAACCGAGTTGTATCCACACCATTTCCACGCGTTAAAAAGGCAGATAATAATCGGCCACGCCCCCGGTTTATCATACATATTGACCACATCCATCCCCAAGGAGGTAAGCACTCCGTTTAAAAGTCCTGTCTCATAGTTAAAAATATTGTATACAAACACACCCACGATAACCCAGGAAATAAAGTATGGCAGAAAAATTACCGATTGAGACACTTTCTTAAAAATCTTCCCGTTCATTTCTGTGATAAAAATGGCAATCAGTATCGCCAGAAACTGTGAAGTAATCAGATTCATTAAATTGTAAAGAATTGTGTTTTTGGTAATCAGCCATCCTGTTCCCGATGCAAACAAATAAGAGAAATTCGCCAGCCCATTCCAGTCGCTGCCAAACACTCCCATATCATACCGGTAATTTTTAAATGCCAGTA
>CAJTMZ010000055.1:4161-27190 GCA_910577445.1 uncultured Lachnospiraceae bacterium
GCATATACTGCATGACCAGTACCAGAATCACCGCCGGTGCCGCCATGATAAAGAGCGCTTTGTTCCGTTTCACTTCTTCCCTAAAGTTTTTCATATCCCTTCTCCCTCCTACTTTTATTTCTTCTTGTATTGCCAAAGGATATAAAAATTATAAGAAACTCTCTGTTCATTTTGAATATGCCAAAGCTATGAAATCAGGGAAGATTTTATGTTTTTTCAACTTGCGCATTTCGCCAAAAAGCCCCTCTGCATCCGTCTGCAAAGGGGCTTTTTGGCAGCTTATATGCCGCGCGTTTTATTTTATTTTCATTTATGGCTTGCCGTATATTCGTCGAGCTGTCTCTGGGCTTCCTCCAAAATCTTATCTATGCCTGCCGCTTTCATTTTCTCTGCATACTCGGCAAGGCCGGCTTCTCCGTCTGTGTAAGCAAGCTCTAAAGGCCACCAGTACTGCTGCCATACATTGCTGCATGCTGCCAGTTCCGTCTCAAGCGAGCTTGTATCAAATACAAAACCGGCATATTTCTCCGCCGCATCATTGGCCGCAATCGCTTTCTCAAATTCTCCCTTAAGAACATTGTAATTTTCAGGTGTTCCTACCCGGTCTCTGGCAAGTCCGTTGGTACGCGCCGCGCTCATTGCGCCGTCGCCATATAAATCCGGGTCCGTAATTTCAAACTGCCCATCCACCAGCCTGTATGTAGTGTCAAGGACTCCGTACATAAACGCGTCATAAAGTTCCTGCTCTGTCGTGACCAGATTCCAGAACGCCATCGCCCTTTCCGGGTTTTTGGATGTGTTGGAGATAACCATGCAGTCCTGTGTGTACGGAAGATGCGCCACATTCTTTGTAAAGTTCGCATAGCTTACTCCCCAATCCGGATTCAGAATTGACTGGGTGCTGTAAACATCGATATTATGCATCTGAACAGCCGCTTTTCCTCCCTGGAATCCCTGGGAATTCGTATCGGAAAGCGCGGATTTGGAAAAGAATTCTTTCTCGTTCCATCTTGCCATCATCTGCAGAAACTCCGGCGTCTTCTCGCACTGCTCATTGGTAAACAGCTTCGGGTTCTCTTCCGTAGGGTCATACCAGAGATAACGGGTGCCTTCCGTCAACGCGTTGTATCCAAGGCTTCTCATATACACAAAATACCATGCCGGCTCCGCGGCTCCCTGGTCCAGAGGCCGCACGTCAGGGTGCTGCTCTCTGACAATGTCGCAATACTCCTCAAGGTCTTCAAAATTTTCCATCACGCCGTCCCAATCGCTTCCCTCGGCCAAATCCTTTCGATAGATAGGGCCATACGCGTTATAAGTGGCAAGCTGGGTGGGAACACAATAATAATGTCCGCCTACAGTGGCCTGCTCTTTTGCCGTTTCTGTCGCCGCGGCAAAATTATCCGGCGCATAGGTGGGCCACAATTCGTCCAGATTCATAAATGCCCCTTTCTGGGCCAAAGAGGCAAAATTCAGCCAGGTAGCGCTGTATGCTATGTCAAACTCCTCTCCCGATGAAAAAAGCAGCGGATACTTATTGGAATATTCCGCCCATCCTATCCAGTTAATCTTAAGGGTACAGTTCAGTTTTTCCTTTAAAATCTTATTCAGGTTCTCATCCACCACATCCTGTCCCGCCGGACGGTCGCCCACAACATACATTACCAGTTCCACTTCCTCGGAAGTGTCCAGTTCACCGTTTGTTGTCCCTTCGGCAGAAGCGCTTTGTCCGCCCGTTTTCTCCGGCGCCTTGTCTCCCCCGCCGCAGCCGGCCAGCAGACCGACCGTTAAGGCCGCCGTCATTCCTGCTGCCAACAGCTTTTTCCATGCCCGCGTTTTCTTAATCATAAATTTCCCTCCTGCTAAAATCATTTTTCATTTCTGTAATCTAATGATATCTGCATTATAGGTAATCTATAAATCAATTTGAATATGGTAAAACTATGAAATCAGGGAGTTTTTTATGTTTCTGCATCTTATAAGAATCCTTTTCAACCGTTTTCCAGCACGTCAAACAGTTTTTCACGCAGGGATAACAGGTATTCGGCGCTGTGGGGATAATTGCGGAAAGTGAACCCTCCCTTTTCTTCCCCGTAAATGATTTTTTCCGCCTCCTGACGCCCTTTCTTTTGTTCCAGGGTATCCAGAATGCGGATATCCGCCAGCCCTTCGCTCTGCACCTCCGCCCGGATGGACGTCAACGGCATACCGCCTTCACCGGGGTAAACAAGATACGCGTCCCCCGAGGGAAAGGCGTAATCAGCGTGCGTCATCCTGTAAGGGTCCGCAAGCCGGCGGGAAAACTGGGTATAATAAAAATTGTATCCCCAGTGCAGGAATCCTTCTATCCGGTGCAGATACATCAGCACGCCCATAATCCGGTTCCTCTGGCTGGGCATTGCATAAAAACGGTTGGGAACGTCCACTCCCTGACAGCAGCAATAATAAACCCACAGTCCCGGAACCCGCGCGTCAAGGAACGGCTGGATATGGTCGTTTGCCGGCACCGGCTGCTTCACGATTCCTTTTTGGTAAAAGGAAAAGCTGCTCAGAGCGTCAATCACAGGATACCCCTCCAGCAAATCCAGAACCTGCCTTTTTGCCGCAAGATAGCTGTCCATATGTTCTTCCGATGGCTCGTCCGAAATATGGAAATAAACGTGCTCCCTGTCGTACCCCATTTCCCCAAGCGACGTCTTAAGCGCCGGAAGAAAACTTTCCAGAAATTCACGGTACGCCGGGCTGTCCGCCGGAACATCCCACCCAAAAATCCGTTTCATCTCTCCGTCCACACAGGCCATGATTTTAGGCGTCGCGTACGCTCCCCACTGGGTAAAAAGATGCGCGATTTCCAGATACTGTATCCCGCTTTTTTGGCAGAGCGCCGTCCACCGTTCCAGAGCCGAAAAGTCAAAGGAATACTTCCCCTCCGTTCTGGTAACGCCCACCAACTGAACCGTTGGCCGTTCCCTTCCCACCTCCGTGTCGAGAGGCGGCGTAAAGACCGGAGTCAGCAGCATATTAACGCCGTGACGGTGTCCTGCCTGCCCGATAAACCTTTCCAGTATCGCCCAGTGAGCCTCGCTTAAAGGCTCCACCCTGTAATAATCCGCCAGACAGTCCGCATAAAACCATTCCGTATGAATCAGCTTCTGTTTTTCCAGCTTCGTGCGTCCCACACGCAGCCAAAAAGACAGGCTGACGGTTTCCCGGCAGCCCTCCGCCTCCCACTGCCCGCCGCTTCCGGTAACCTGCGACAGCCCGGGACTTGCTTCGACTGTCACCTCATAGTTTCCCGGCACTGTGTCTTCCGTCACCGGAAAAGAAATCCACACGCTGCGGTACTGCCGGGGAACGGGGCGGATGCGCCCGTCCTCAAGGGGCGTAAGCAAATCCGGAAAAAGACCGGGTTCGTGGGTCAGATAGTTTTCATCCTCCGCCGCGTTTTCCCAACAGGGAAAATCCGAGGGCAGCAATTCCACAAGATACAGTTCGGCCGGTACCGGCGCGCCCTTTACGGAAACGGTATAGCTCTGCAAAAGACTCCCGTCCTGATAATCCGACGCCCTGAAAACAAGCTGCACTGCCGCCCGCATCCCGCCCCACACCGACAGAGTTGTTCCGTCTAAGGCTCTGGGCTTTCTGCATGGAAATACTTTTTCCAGAGAGGACGCCAGGAAAAATTCTGTTTTACTCATTTTAATCTCCTCCTGATACATTTGTAATATATGTTTAAGTTATAAGAAATCCCGGATTTAATTTAAATATGGTAAAATTATGAAATCAGGGAGTTTTTTATGTTTCTACAGAGCTTTCCTTTCCGCCTCCTCCATTGTCATTGCCGGAAGCAGAATAAACGCGGTCGTTCCTTCTCCCAAAACGCTCTCATAGCGAACACCGTACTTCTCACCGAAGCACAACTTAATCCGGAAATTGATGTTTTTAACTCCATATCCGCCCTTTATCTCATTGATATTAAGCGCCGTCGCCATTTCCATCTGCTCCTGTGTCATGCCGGGGCCGTCATCTCTGACCGTAAACAGAATATCCCCGTCCCGCCTCTGCGCTCTGATTACGACAGAGCACTGCTTAATTTCCGCCCTCTTTCCAATTCCGTGCACAATCGCGTTCTCCACAAAGGGCTGCAGTATAATGTTCAGACAGGCCAGCTCCTTTAATTCTTCCGGTACTTCTGTCTTAAGATGTACCGCGTCATCGTAATGGAATTTCTGGATATTGACATATACCTGAACATGCTCCACTTCTTCTCCGATACTGATTAAATTCTGTCCGTGATTCAGACTCAGCCTGTAAAATCTCGCCAGATTCCAGGCAATCTTCTCAATATCCTCCGCCCCGTAATCCATAGCAATCCAGTTAACCAAATCCAGTGTATTGTACAAAAAGTGCGGATTAATCTGCTGCTGCAGCGCGCGGATTTCCGCCGCCCTCACATCCTTGCCAAGCTGAAACTGCTCTTTCAGCAGTCTGCGCACCTCATCCACCATAAAATTGAAATTGCGGTATATTTCCTCTACCTCATCCCCCTGCCGGGCGGCCGGCAGTTGTACATTCAGATTACCCTCCTGCAGACGTTTCATTTCCAGGCTCAGCTTCTTTAGCCTTCCCACATAATAATCGGAAAGGAAATAAGATAATATCATAATCATAATTCCCATGATGCCTGCGGATATAACCACATTCAGCACCAGACCGCGAAACTGCCCGTCATATTCTCTCACGGGAATCAGAGACACCATCTGCCAGCCGCTTCCTGCAATATTCTTTCTGTCCGCAAAATAGTCCGTTCCGCCTATCTTCACATTTTCCCAGGACGTTTCTTTCCCTGTCCGGGGAAAATCATCTTCCCGCTCTAACATGAGATACAATGTTTCATTGGAGGATACCACACCCTTTCCTTCCGCGTCCACCAGATATACCAGTCCCCTGGATGTAATGTTGGCATTTTCCATCACCTGGGCAATGCGATTTATATCAATGCTGACACTGCATACGCCCAATGCCCTCTGGTCGACATGGCTTAAAATCCTGTGATACAGCGTCAGCATCCGGGAAGTTTTCTGGCTTCCTATATCTTTCCGCTCGTCGCTAAGAGCAAGATAATCTCTGCCTGCCGAAAAAGCTTCCTCCATCCGCGCGTAATCATCTCTCACTTCCAGTCTGCTATATGGAAAAAAATAATAATTATTGTTCACATAAGAAATATCGTAAGGAATATACAGACCAAACCGGTAAAATGAATTGGAGAACTCAATAGAATGAAAGATACTGTTAAGCACATAGTACTCTATATAGGAAGCCATGTCTTCCCCGTGTCCCTCAAAAGACCGCTCCGCGGATAAGATACCGTAAATCTCTCCGTTTTTTTCCACCAACTGCGTCAGATATTCCATATTCTGAACATAACTTTCCAGAAAAGAAACCGCCTGATTAATTGACTGCCCCATGGAATAATCAAGCTGGCTCTTAAACTTCTCCTGCAGTACAGGATACGTAAACGCCGCCACTATAATCTGTATAAGCAGCAGCGGCACGGAAAAATAAAGCATCATCCTTTTTTGTATTGACATCCTGTCTATCATCGCTTTCATCTGACCGATAAACTCTCCTTATAATCAGACGGTGTCATCCCCGTTTTCTTTTTGAAAATTTTAGCGAAATAATTGGAATCTTCATATCCCACCATTGCGGCCACCTGATAAAATTTCAGCTTCGGCTCCCGCATCAGCCTCTTTGCGTTCTCGATTCTTACATCCACCAGATACTGTCCTATCGTTATCCCCGTACTTTTCTTAAACACATTGCTCAGGTAGGTAGGCGTGAGATACACATAGTCCGCCATCGTCTTAATGGATAAGGAAGAATCCTCATAATTTTCCCAGATATAATCCATGACCTTCCTGACCACATAGTTACTCTTCTGTGCCTCACCGCCCTCGAAGAGCGCCAAAAGACGGCTCTGCAGATACTGGTTCATCTCCGCAAAAGTTTCCGCACCCTCAAAAAAGGCTGCATCCGCATCATCCTCCACCCCTGCCTTATCGGCAAGGCGCATTGCCCGCTCCGCCTTTCTGATAACCAGATTCAGGGAATAATAAGCATAACGAACCTCCCCGTCCAGAAAAACCTGTTTTCTTTCCAGCTCCTGCGCGAAACCAACCAGCAGAGCCGCCGAGCTTTCCTCCTTTTTTCCCGACACGGCCTCCGCGAAACGGTCTGCCATAGACCTGTCCGGCTCAAATTTGTGGTGCCCCTGCAGCTCCTCCGAAAATGCCACATGATTCCACCCCATATAAGCAAGGGACTTCTTCACCTGCTGAGCCGTCTGCCAGGAATCTGTAATCTGCTCCGTTCCCGTCACCTGCTTTCCCATGGCAAGAAACCAGTGCAGTTCCTCCCCAAGAATCCCCTCCATGAGCTGTATGTACGCCTCTTTGGCGGACTGTTTCGTCAAAATCTCCTCCCCGCCCAGAAGAAATGATATCTCCTCCGGCGCAGTGATTTCAATCAACATGCTCATCCCGTGCTTCTGCAGCCAGTCATCCGCACCGTCTTTCACTTTCTGTTTGATTTCCGCCAGCCCTTTCCGATATCCGAGATGCAGGATTCCCACCCGGAATATATTTTTCCCGCCCACCTCAATGGGAAAAGAAGCGGAATCAATAAACAGCGTATTAAGCCGTGCCTCCTTATGCTCTTTTGTTTTCCGATACCGGCTCACCGCTTCCTGTATCGCCTCGGAAATATCCTTCCTGTTTATAGGCTTCTCCACATACCGCACCGCATGCAGGTCAATCGCCGCTTTCAGATATTCCTTATCCGCATAGCCGGTCACAAAAATAATCTCAATCTCCGGAAAAAGCCGCCGCAGCTTCCTGCACAGCACAATACCGTTTTCACCGGGCATGGAAATATCGGACACCACAATATCCGGCACATAACTCTCACAGACAGACAGCGCCTCCTGCGCGTTAGCCGCCGTCTGAATTTCACCGATGTCAAGTCCCTGCCAGTCTATATGCTTTACCAGCCCGTTACGAATGATAGTCTCATCCTCTACAATCAAAATTTTCAATTCTTCTACCTCATCCTCTATAAAACATCAGTGCTTTTCCGGCCTCAGACAAAAAGCTTCCCCCCTCTGCCGGCTCTTTACGGCTCTCACTCTATTCCATGGAAAACCCTTCATAAGCCTCCGTCAGCAGTTTCTCCGCCTCCTCGCCGCTTATTCCCTCCAGCGTTTTCACATCAATCCACTTAAACACAGCCCTCTTTTTCGTCAGCCCCATATTCCCGTAATAAGTATCCGCAAAATTCTCATACTCCTCCTTAGTCAGCGCGTTCCCGCCGCAGTCCTCGCCGGTGATATGGGCGGAATGTCCCTCCCCCTCATAGACAGTCCGCAGACTCGCGAGGGGCGTTTCCAGCACAAAATCATCCGAAACGCACAGGGAGCTTACCCGTTCCAAATAGGTAACGGGAGAATCCCTTATCAGGTCATACACGATAAAATGATTCTTAATACCCTCCGCGGAAAAGCTGCTGTACACAGTCATGCTCTCTCCGATAATATCCGGCTGGGAATCTCCCTCCTGAAAAGAGGTTTTCAGCTTCTGCAGCTCTCCTTTTTTATCAATTTTATAAAAGTTACTGTAGGTATATATTCCCGTACCGCCCTGATTCGACACAATCAGAACCGGCCGGCCGTCATTGCTCAGCCCCGCAACCGTAAACTGAAAAACGTCATTGGCATAATCCATGCCTTCCATCCATACCGCCCGGTTTTCCGCAAAAATTTTTATCTGCCGCTCCGTGCTGAAACTTCCCGCAAGGCTGTCCGCATAATCCACATAATCCACCCAGCTATCCGAAAGGTCCGCCATGCGCTCCGTCAGTTTCTGTCTGCTCAAATACTCCTCCAGAAAAGTATCCCTGTAAAAAGACGGCCCCGTCTCCGTCTTTCCATCCACCTTATAATCCTTAAGTTCCGGGTGGTCAAGATAAAACATATTGTCGGAATTTTCCTGCAAAAAGACCATCGCCTCACTCCGCCGGTTTTCGCCGCTGCCGTATTCCGTCAGTACAATAACGTCCTTTTTCCCGTCCTTGTTGTAATCCTGGAACGCTACCGCGCTCACCGCCTCGAACTTCCCCTCCGGGCTTATTGATGTTTCCGGAAAAGTGTAAACCGTCTCCCCGTTCTTAATCAGCATAAATTCCGGCGTCCCGCTTTCGCCCTGGGGCATAACGGAGGCAAAAAATACCTTTCCCCAGCCGTCCAGCTCCGTCTCAAAGCTCTGCTCCGGAATCATTCCCTCTACAAAGGGGACTTTCGTTCCGTCTCCGCCCGCTTCTTTTTCATTTCCCGCCCCGGAAGCGGCCGCGCCGTCCATGTTTTCTAACGCCCCGCCGTTATCCGTATTTGGGGAATTGTTCTCCCCGTCCACGCTTTCCCACTGAGGCTCCGCCACAATTTCCCCGTCGCTTTTCCCGCATCCGGTAATGCCAAAAAATAGCACCGCCATTAACAATATGATTCCTGCTTTTTTCATAATCCGGCACACTCCTCCCGGCCAACATCCGTCGGCTGACTAAAAAATGTTTTCCCTTATGCCTGAGCCAGCGACGGAATCCGAAGCTTCTCCTCTTCCACCACTTTCATCCCCGCTCCTTTTATAAAAAAGGTGCAGTCCTCCTCACAATTCCGCGTCACAAGATACTTTTCTTTTTCCACAGGCGCAAACCCCAGCGTGACCTCCCTTACCTTTTCCCCGAACAATTCGGTCACCCTTTCCAAATCTTTCAGCGTCCCCGAAAAAACGTTGTGAAGAAGCACTTTTTCCCCCTCTGTCTTTGCAATGACAAAGGTGTCGGTTTCCTTATGGTAAAACACGTTTTCCTGCATGAACTTCGTCACATAAAACATGGTAAGGCCGTGGTTGTTCACCAAATCAAATCTTCCGCGGAAAACGTTCTTATCCATCACCTCCAGCAGCCCTTTCCACGCGGCGGCATTGTCCATTCTGACCGCTTCCATTTCCCATTTCCCTGTATTTTCAACCCTTCTGTAATACCGGTATTCCTCCGATTTTTCAAATCCGAATTTGGGATAAAAATTAAGAACGCTGTCGTTGGCAAACAGATAAATCCCGTCCGTTCCTCTGCCATAATCCTCATCTATCCGCTCCATAATTTTTCTGATAAATCCCTGATTTCTGCAAGCCTTATCCGTCATCACCGTGCCAAGCTGCAGAAAATGCCTGATATTCCCGTCCTGACTCGCCGCCGCTCCTTCCCCGGACAGCCTCATATCCGTCCGGTTCACCGACACATTGGCTACCACCTTTCCATCTGCTACGACGGAATAAGGGTTATAATCATCCCCCCAGAAACCGTTCCGGTACCAATCCTCAAAATCCAGGCCGAAAGTCTCTTTTGCCAGTTCGTTAAAGCTGTGCCTCAGCTTATCATTGTCCCGATAGTCCTTTTCAATTGTCCACTTCATAATATTCCGCCGAAAAAGGCTGTAACGTCACCGAAAACCCTCCCGCCCCGGCTTTCAGTAAAACGTCCTTCTCCTTTTCGCACCCTCCATAAATATTCTGATTGCTGGATAAAAGCCTTTTCAATACCGCCGCGTTTTCAACCTGAAAATGATAATCCTTCCAAACCTTACCGGAAAAATTAAAAACCGCCGCAATCCGCTCCTTTGCGCTTATGCGCTCAAAAGCGTAAATGCATCCTGCCTCCTGATGGCAGTCAATCCACCGGAATCCGTCCCGTTCATAATCTTTCTCAAAAAAGGCCGGATGCGCCAGATAAAAGGCGTTCAAATCCGCCATGAATCTGTGAAACTCCCGATGCTTCGGATAATCCAAAAGGCTCCAGTCCTGCTGCCTCTTTTCATCCCATTCCCGAAACTGCCCGATTTCATTTCCCATGAAATTCAGCTTCTTGCCGGGATGGGCGTACATATACATATAAAAAGCTCTTGCCTGCGGGAACTTCTCCTCATACTCCCCGTTCATCTTCTGCAGAATTGTCGCTTTTCCATGAACCACCTCGTCATGGGACAGGGGAAGAAGAAATCTGTCGTCATAATAATACATCATGGAAAAAGTAAGCTTATGATAATTTTCACTGCGGTAATTTGGCGCTGTGCGGAAGTAATTCAGCGTATCGTTCATCCAGCCCATATCCCATTTATAGTCAAAGCCAAGACCGCCCCCGGATACCGCCTTCGTAACGCCCGGATAAGACGTGGAGTCCTCCGCCGCAAGAATCGCCGAAGGATGAAGCCCTTTTAACCCCTGATTCATATACCGCAAGAATTCCACCGCATTCAAATTCACGCCCCTTTCCGGATTGCCCTGCCAGTAAATCGCCCGGCTTATGGCGTCCATCCGAAGCCCGTCCATATGAAATTCCTTTAACCAGTAGTTTGCAGCCGACTGCAGAAAGCTCCGTACCTCTCCCCGGGAATGCATAAAATTACAGCTTCCCCACTCGCTGACCCCCACCGCGCCGTTGGGATACTCGTAAAGCGCAGTTCCGTCAAAACGCGCCAGCCCGTAGTCGTCCACCGCAAAATGTACGGGAACAAAATCCATTATAACCCCAATCCCGTTCCGGTGACAGGCGTCCACAAACATTTTAAGCTGCCGCCCCGTCCCATATCTGGACGTGGGGCTGAAAAACCCCGTCCCCTGATATCCCCAGGACTCGTCGCTCGGATACTCGTTTAAAGGCATAATTTCCAGATAATTATAACCCTTTTCTTTCAGATAGGGAATAAGAAGATTCGCCATTTCCTCATAACTGTACCAGTCTTCCGGGGACTCGCCCGGTTTGCGAAAGCTTCCGAAATGAACCTCATAGATATTAAGCGGCTTATTTTTACATGCGCTCCTTTCTGACATCCATGTCATATCCTGAAAACAATAATCACCCATCTCCCGGATAATGGACGCATTGTGAGGCCGCAGCTCCATCCCGAACCCGTAGGGGTCGCAGTGGTCTATGAAATGGCTTTCTCTGTCGTAAACCCGGTATTTATACATCATCCCCGGCCTGGCATTGTCGACCCGGCATTCCCAGAAATTTCCGTCGTAAGTCTTATTCATGCCGTATTCCTGCCAGCCGTTAAACTCTCCTATCAGGGAAATCCGCAGCGCCCCCGGCGCAAAGACGCGGAATACCGTTCCGTTATTTTCATAGTGCGCTCCCAGATACTCGTATGCGTCAAATATTTTTCCTGTGTAAAATCCGTAAAAATCCATATTCTTCTCTCCTTCCACAAAATAGACAATGGTTGTTTTTCCTGTTATAATAAATTTCACTTACAATATTTTTATCGCAGAAGGCAGACAAATTCCACCGTCAATCCCTTCTATTCGACGGATAAACAACTTTTTGGGAAAATCGTCGGCCTGGTACAAAAAACAGGAGAAGCAACATGGATATCCGAATTGAAAAGACAGAAAAAGCCATCCGAAACGCTTTTATTGAGCTGCGCTCCGGAAAGCCTCTTGAAAAAATCACCGTAAAGGAACTGTGCCAGTTAGCCTATATCAATAAGTCAACCTTTTATTCCCATTATGAGGATATTTACGCCCTTTCCGATGCCTTAGAGCTTGAAACCGTGGCGTCGATTACAAACAGTATTTCACGCAGCTATGAATATTCCGCCGAAAACCTTGACGTTTTTACAAGGGAGCTGTGCCTTGCCTTTTCCGCCCACACTTCGCTGATTAATATCCTGTTTTCCGGCAAAGAAAAGAGCCGTCTGGCCGGCCGGCTGGAAAACGCCATAAAAGAATTGGTATTCCGAAAATATCCGGAATACCAAAACAATGTGGAAATCAATATTCTTTTATCCTACTGCATACAGGGCGCGTATTACGCCTATGTCAATAACCAGTCCGCCGACGTTGACACTTTGATTCAGGTGATTGAAAATATCGCGAGGACGTTAAAGCCGCTGTATGCGCCCTCCTGACCGCATTGTTTCGCAGCGTGCCCTCATTTTCTTCTGCCATGACAGCTTTTAAACTAATCGGCTTTAGCAAGACCAAAGTGCCGCTCTGCTTTTTGTACCGTTTCCTCAATCATACTGTTTTCGGTTCTTTCAATCCAAAAATAGTTACTGCCTTTGATATCATTATACCTTTTCTCATTGAGAGCTTTTAAGGTCGCATTACATACCGCCTTTGCTTTTTCAACATCAGACGCGCCGTTAATAAAATCGCTGAATCCCTGATGGTCAGAACGATTACAGTAATCCTCAATCAAATTCGACGGTTCTTTTATAAAAAACGCTATTCGGGATGCTTCCGTATACTTTGCAGCTTCCTCCACTGTCAAATGACAGTCGCACAGTACAATTTTATTTTGTGAAAGACGAATCAAATCCAATATTACAAAATCTAATTGTTCCCTTGTGTTACCAATCAGCCATTCTTTATATTCCTCTACAGTACGCCCAAAAAACGCATCCGCATCTTTAAAAATTTTATTCATTGACGGCTGAAAAGCAGAATCTGAAATTTTTTGATGATTTTCAAACTGCTCGTCAACATCATAAACCAATAAATTATGTCGTTTAGCCAGCTCTCGTGAAATTGTTGTCTTTCCGCCGCAAGGAGTTCCGGTTATAAAATAAACATTTTTCAAATATTCTTTGATTACATTGTCCTGAAATACCATTACAATGCCTCCATACGGCCTGTCAGTAACTTGATGGCGTACCATACGGCCACGCCGGCAGGCGGTTCTTCGTTTATCAATTATTCAAACCTGACAGCATCGCCGTTTTGTGTATATAATATCTCCCAGACAAAGGTCTGGAAATTCACCGTCAGCGACGCCCACTCTTTCCCGTTTTCCCATTTAAGTCCCAATGTATGCTCATCCGTATCCAAAAGGGTGAACTTTCCTTCGAAAGCGGGATGGCTGTTGCGCAGTATCATAAGCCGGTTCATCTTCTTCACCACAGGACACTTAAACGCTTCCTCGATTTCCTCCAGCGAATAGTTATGCCGGTTTACGTCCCGGGCCTGCCCCGTCTCACGGAAATAGTCAAAATCATTCCGGCCGGCAAACAGTCCCACATAATATACCTGGGGGATTCCGGGCGTGAAAAACTGCACCGCTCTCGCCATTAAATATCTGTTGTCGTCGGCGCCTAACGCATCATAATAAGTACAATTAATCTGGTAAGTGTCAAACTTAGAAAAATTTACCTTCAGATTGCGGACCGTATACAACTGATAAATCTCCGGATTCTGCTCAAAAACCCGCTGCTTGGTTTCCAGAACCTCTTCGTCCGGAAGGAGATAGCGCACGTCGACTACGCCAATGCCGTCATGGGTATCCAGCGTGGTGAACTGCTTTTTGGGGCAGAGCCTGAGCCAGTTTTTCAGATAAAGAGTACGCCCGAAATACACGGCGTTCAGTATCAGCATCGGTAGCTGGAAATCATAGGTGTAAACGTCCTTTTCCTGCAGCTTTTGCTGGATGAAATAATTTTCGTGGATTTCCGGCAAGACTTCTACGCCGGTTCCCTCAAGCGCGTCCTGACACTGCTTCAGCAGATTCCAAATTTCAGGTTCCACAAAGAAGCAGCTTGTTCCTTTTCTTTTGGCGGCGTAAGCCATGGCGTCTGTACGAATCAGAGAAATTCCCCTGTCCGCCAGATTGCGGAGCTGCTGCGCCAGGAATTTTTTTGCCTCCTCTGAATGGAGACAGTCAATGTCAATCTGCTCTTCGCTGAAAGTGGTCCACAGCCTTTCCGTAGTCCCGTCCTTAAACCGCGCGTCAATATAGGGAACCACCTGCCGTTTATACAGCTTATTTTCCTCTTCTTCGGTAGGTTCTCCGTCCCAGAACTTATTCCATTTAATGAAAAAGTCATTGTACCTGGACGCTTCGTGCTTTTCCATATAATCCTGATAAATTTCACTGCGAACAGACATATGGTTAATCATATAGTCGCACATAAGATAATATTTTTCCGATAACGTTTTGATATCGCTCCAATCCCCGAAAGCGGGTTCCACCTGCTCGTAGGTTATCGGCGCAAATCCCCGGTCTCCGGAAGAGGGGAAAAAGGGGAGAATATGCACCCCGCCCACCGCCTTATCCAGATATTGGGATAAAGTAAAATCAAGGTCCTTTAAATTTTTTCCAAGACTGTCGGGGTAGGTAATCAACATGATTTTATTACTGACATTCTTTTTCATGCGTTGCCTCCATTCTGCTTTTTCAAGTAGTTTTTCTTTCTATTAAATTAACCGGTATGAGTGTCAGCTTCTGAATTTCTTCGCCGTTAATCATACCAATGATATTTTTTATTGCTGTTTTGGCCAGCAACTGGAAATTCTGCTGTATTGTCGTCAGCGGCGGATACATCAGCTCACTGATGAAAATGCCGTCGTAGCCCATGATGCGGATTTCGTCAGGGATACGGTACCCCTGCGTCAGCGCATAGCTTACGCCCTGGGCAGCCAGGATATCATTACTGAAAAATATGCCGTCCATACCCTCGTTTTCATAGAAAACGAGATTTATCAGGTCGCGCATGGCTGACAGATTGGTAACTTCCCTTCTGTTTTTATATACTTTGCAGGATATTCCCAGCTTTTGGCATTCCTTCTCAAAAGCAAAGGTACGTTCGTCCGCATAGCGGTACGCCTCGAGACGGCCGCCCACATGTACCACCTTTCTGCATTTTTTGCTGTACAGGTGGCGGGCCGCCAGAATCCCTCCCTGGCGGTCATCGGACATGACGCTGCAGGATTCCTCCAAAAGGTGGTTCAGCAGCTCCAGAATAGGAACCTTACAACGGCGCCGCATTTCCATGGCCGTCTCCGGATTGATATAGGTGCTGATGATAATGCCGCTGACCTGCCGGGACAAAAGGTATTCCAGGGCGCGGAATCTTTCTTCATCGCTGTTGCCCGTAGCCGTAAAAAGAATGTGAAACTGGTTCTCTTTCGCCCAAAATTCAATCTCCTGGGCCAGCTCGCTGTGAAAAGGATTGTTAAAAAACGGAAGCATTACTCCCAGTACGTTGTCTTTTCTTCCCACCAGCGTTCTGGCATAAGTGTTCGGATAATACCCCAGTTCCTCGATGGCATCGTTTACCTTTTTTATGGTCTTTTCCGTCAAAGGTTCCTTTTTATTAATTACCCGGGAAACCGTTGCCACGGAAACTCCGGCATGCTTTGCTACATCTTTAATCGTTACCATCCAGACACCTTCCTTTTATGATATTTTAAGCCTTTTTACACTTGTAAATTGTCAGAAATCAGGATTATTTTACCATAAAAGAAAAATTTAAGCTACTGTCTGTCCCTTCGGGCGCTCATATGCCGGAACAGTTACCGCTTTTTCTCAGGCTTTCACCGCACCTGATACAATGCCTCCCACAATATACTTCTGCAGGAAAATAAACAGGACAATAATAGGCGCCACACACATTACCAGAGCGGCCATCATCAGACCGAAATCGCTGGTAAATGTTCCCACAAAAGTACGGATAGCGATTGGAAGCGTATAAAGCTTTTCTCTTGTCAGCACCAGACTGGGCAGCAGATAATCATTCCACAGCCCAAGAGTCTGAAGAATCATATTGGTGGCCAGAATGGGCTTCAGCAGAGGAAATACAATCTTCCAGAAGGTGTACATGGGGCCGGCTCCGTCGATATAAGCCGCTTCCTCCAGTGAGATGGGAATCCCCGTCTTGATAAATCCGTGACAGAGGAAGGTGGCAAATCCTGTGCCGTAGGCGAAGTTCATAACCACCAGAATCAACCGGGAATTAAGCAGTCCCAGCCTGCCGCCATAGATGGCCAGCACCGGCAGCATGATAACCTGAAAAGGCACCACCATGTAGGATATCAGCAGCAGATAGCTGATTTTGCAGGCCACATAATCCCTCCGTACCAGAATGTATGCGCACATGGACGAGAAAAAAATCAGTGCCGTTATGGAGAGCGCCGTCACAAAAAGCGAATTAAAAAACGCCTGGAAAAAGTTCATATTGATAAAGGCATTTTTGTAGTTGATAAACTGGGGGCCCATATCATCCACCAGATTTAAGGGGAATTTTATGATATTGACCTTCCTCTTAAAAGAGTTGATTAAAACCAGTACAAAAGGAACCATGTAAAGCACAAAGAGCACAAAAGCACCCGCGGTCAAAAGCATCCGTATGACTTTCTTTTTTGTTCCGCCAACCGCAGCCGCCGTATTTTTTTTATCCATTATGCCTCTACCTCCTTCCTGCTGGTGACTTTAAGCTGTATCAGAGCCACAATCAACATGATAATGAAGAACGCAAAAGCCTCTGCCTGTCCTTCCCCGTATTCATGGTAGGTAAAAGCTTTGTCGATAATGGTCATAACCGCCATCTTTGTGGAGTTGTAAGGCCCTCCTTCCGTCAGGGAAAGGTTCAGGTCATACACCTTAAAGGTAGTGGAAAGCGTCAGGAAGAAACAGATTGTAAACGACTGCATCATTAGAGGCAGACGAATCCGGGTCAGAATCTGGCTGCTGGTAGCGCCGTCGATTTTGGCCGCCTCTATGTAATCCTGGGATACCCCTACCAGTCCCGCGATATAAATCAGCAGCATATAGCCGGATTCTTTCCAGACCTGAACAATGACCATTGCCCAGAACGCGGAAATCTCACCTCCAAGCATGGACTTTTCCGGGAAAACCGGCAGCGTGGTCAGCACACGGTTGAAAATAAACTGCCAGATAAAACCAAGCACTATGCCGCCAATCAGGTTCGGCGTAAAGAAACCCGCCCGCAGAAAGCTTTCTCCCCGAATGCCGCTGGTCAGCAGAACCGCCAGAAGAAAAGCTATTACGTTAGTCAGGCTCACCACCGCAATCACGTATTTAAAAGTCAGTAAAATAGACCCCCAAAATTCCGTATCATGGAACAACGCGATATAATTCTGTATGCCGACAAATGTCTTTGTCGCGGCTATCCCGTCCCAATTTGTCATGGTAAGATAAATACCATAAAAGAACGGAATAATGACAAAAAGCAGAAATGCAGCCATGGACGGGCCGGCGAACATGGCAAAGAGCGCGGCCTTTCTTGAAAATTTTTCTTTTCTGTTCATAGTTTTTACCCCATTTTTCAGAATGAGGCTGCGTTATACAGCCTCATTTGCTATCTTGTTCCTGTTTTCAGGAATTATCTGCCATTGGGTTCATTGTTTTTCCAGTAATCATTCAGTACGTCCGCTACGGCACGGATATCTCCCTCGCCGGTCATAAGCTTCTGAATAGAGGGCGTAATCGTGTCTCTGTAGTCGCTGGGGAAAGAAAGCGGCAGATAGGTAACCGTATCCCCATTGGAGATATACTCCATCAGAGCCTTGTTAATCGGGTCGGAAGGAACATTCGGATTATTGGTGAAAGCGCACACAATGCCAAGTTCCTCAATCAGAGCCTTCTGTCCCGCTTCGTCCATAACCAGATAATTCAGAAATTCCTTTGCAGCAGCCTGCTGTTCCTCAGTAGCATGAGAATTATCAACCACAATATATTTTGTAGGAGCAGCCATTACCTTGCCGGCACTGGAAGAACCGTTGGGATACGCCATAATGGTATAGTCATCCGACTTGGACGCACCCATAGATTCCAGCTCAGGCCATGTCCAGGTTCCGTTTAACAAAAATCCCACCTCTCCGTCAGCCAGAGCAAGAACTGTCATGTCATGGTCGGCGTTCAGAGGGTCTGCCTTGTTGATATTGTATTCAGCCATTACCCTGCTCATAAGGTCCGCGTGCTTATAGAATAATTCATCTTCATAGATATCCTTGCCGCCTTTTACAGCGTCAACCAGAGCAAAAGCACCGTCACCTGTACCGTCCTGATAAGCATAGAACGGATAGAAGTCATGGCCTACCATAGACCAGATATCAGGAAGAATCGCCACAGGCGTTTCCATACCGTTACCCCGCATTTCTTCCAGAAGCGCTTCAAAATCCTCAATGGACTTGTAATCGGCGGCTGCAAATTCACGGCCGATATTCTCTTCCACCACGGCTTTGTTCACAACGATACAGTGGCTCTCCACCGTGAGAGGGAAACCGTAAAGCTTGCCGTCCACATACTTACTCATATCCGAGTACTCTGTCCATTCCTCGCCGTCCAGAGGAAGCAGATGCTCGGATGCAAAATCAAGTACGTTGGCATCGTCCACAACCGCCAGAATCGGAGCATCGCCGGACTGATAATTTGCCATCAGTGTATCATTGGGATTGGAAGTTTCGGTAATCTCAAAAGTAACGCCGTGGGCATCTCCCCACGCGCTGGTAACCTTCTTAAACGCGTCCGTAATTTCCGGCTTGGAATTAAGGAAAGTCAGAGTGATTCCGCCATAATCGGAGCCTCCCTCGTCTGATGCGGGAGCTTCTGCCTGTTCACTGCCATCAGCCTCATCGCTGCCTGTCTCTTCGGCCGGCGCGTCCGCCTCCGTGCCTGCTGCCGGCTCCGTGTTCTCTTTCGCAGCATCTCCGCCACTGCCGCAGGCCATCAATGATACTGCCATAGCCGCCGTCAGTAACATAGCAAGTACTTTTCGTTTCATAAAATTATCCTCCTTTTTATATTTCGTGCTTGTTGCGTGTTGTACGCCATATTATATTTTATGCTTTCATAAATGTCAATCGTTTACATATGTATAATATCAACAAATTTATATATTTGTTTTTGTCCATAATCAATAACCAGGAGGGATTTATGTAAATTTTACATGTATTATACAGCTTTTTATGCGTTATTATTGTAAGTTTTAACATGATTTTATCCTCTGTTTTTATTGACTTTCCCGCTTTATATTCTTATAATGTAAACGTATTTAATATATTGGTTTTTTATCTGCTTTATTTACCGTTTTGTTTTGACAAAACCTGTTAATTACCCTGATTTTTATTGAAAACCAGAAATAATAACGATTACATTTTACACATATCCAGAAACAAACATAACCAGCGCGTAAACCGCGCCGGGAAAGGAGTATTTCTATGAGTCATTTAATCGTTGTATCCTCCGACGCCATGGTCGGAGAAGACCTTGCCTATTTCAAAACGCTTTCCTCCTACCTCAAATGTTTTCAGGGAGGCGCGGAAATTACCAATGTTTCGTCCATCTATCCCTCCGTTACATTTCCCGCCCATGCCACCATGATTACCGGCATGTATCCGGAGCACCACGGCATTTTTTCCAACATGCAGTTAATTCCGGGCGGCGACCCAACGCCCTGGCAGTGGAACTATGATTTTCTTAAGTGTACGGATATTTTCCGGGCTGCAAAAGCCGCCGGAAAGACTACGGCTGCCGTTTTCTGGCCGGTGACCGCAAACAATCCCGCCATCGACTACCATATCGCAGATTACTGGGCGCAGGGCGGTACGGACACTACCCTGCAGGCTTTCGCCAGAACCGGCTCTTCGCCGGAAGTACTGGAAATTGTAAAAAAACATCAACACCTCTTTTGGGGAAAGGAACGGGAACATCCCAACAGAGATGATTTTGGCATGGCCTGCGCGGCGGATATTTTCCGCACTTTTAAGCCGAATCTCCTTTTTGTTCACCCCGCCAATATTGACGACGCGCGCCACACGGGAGGCGTTTTAGGCCCCCATTTGATTCCGGCCATTGATGATTTGGACCGCTGGCTCAATAAGCTCTGGGCGGCGGTAGAAGAAACCGGAGAGGCGGAAAACACAGATATTTTTCTGGTCAGCGACCATGGCCAGCGGGACGTCCGCCGCAATATCAGCCTGAACGTGCTTTTTGCCGAGAATGGTTTCATTCGGCTCGCGGAGGATGGCTCGGTGGATTCCTGGGACGCCTATTGCCTTTCCAACGGCATGTCAGCCCTGGTTTTCCTGCGGGATAAGGACGATTTGTGCCTGCAAAAAAAGGTTTATTCCTTTTTGGAGGAACTGCTGGATGAGGAGGTTTACGGGTTTTCCCGTATCTATACCGAGGAGGAGTCCCGAAAGGAAGAGCGCTTCGGCGGACCTTTCTCCTTTGTATTGGAAACCGACGGCTATACCAGCTTCGGCGATTACTTAAAACGCCCCCTGGTGCGGGATTTAAGCAATGAGGACTACCGGTTCGGGGCCGCCACCCACGGCTATTTGCCCAATACCGGTCCCCAGCCCATCCTTTTGGCCAAGGGGCCTTCCATCCGGAAAAATGTAGTTCTTTCCGGAAGCCATATCGTCAACGAGGCGCCAACTTACGCCAAGATATTGGGAGCCAGACTGCCGAATGCGGACGGAAAGGCGATTGATGAGATTTTGGTGTGAGGTAAGATATAGACCGTAGAAAAGGGAGCTTTCCGAGAAATCAGAAAGCTCCCTAAGATTCAGTTTTTTAATGTATATAAATCATAAACAAAAACGTCAATTCGTTGTTCTCCGCCACTCGAATCGGTAAACTGAAATTTTATGGGTATAAATAACCTTGCACATATTCTAACGAAACATCCATTCTTTCGGCAACCTGTTCATCAGTCATGCCAGTATTTTTAAATCTTTTTACAACGATTTCCATACTTTCGCCGACTTCGATAATATGATAATCAGGGTCGTAAAATCTTATGACCCGCTGCCCCCAACTATGCTCTATCAAACCATGAACATATACTATATCAAATTTCTTCACATGGTCTAAAAATGTGTCAAAATCTGTTTCTTCAAAAACAAGTTCAATTGCATTATTGTGCAGACTCACATCTTTATCAGCTATAAAATGCTGCCAGGTATCCATAGTTTGAAGTGCAAATCCTCCGGTTAATGTAACATTAGCGCCTAAGTCTACAATAACGTCCAAGCCCAGAACATCGTGATAAAATCTTTTGCTGATTTCCATATCCTTAACCGATATAAGTGTACTTATATATTTCATTCTATTTCCTCCATAAATTATAAGCTGCCTGCGTCTTTTATGTTTTGAGTATATCATTCACAGCATCCATTTTCTACCATAAAATATGGGGCACAGACAATTCTTGGTGGGTTATAAAAGCCGAGCTATTTTTATTGAAATTTGGGGTGGGGGGTTTTCTTTTGTCTGCTATTATTTTCAGACATCAAGATACTTACTCTATATATTTTCATTTCCCAGATACTCTTTCATCAAATTCATAGCCAGCTCCATTTGCGGGCTAATCCACTTATTTTTATGATAGATATAAAAAGAATTATACTTTTTTTCATCAAGTTCCGTTTTGATTGGCATGAGAGAACCGCTTTTCAACTCTTCCCCGATAGAATACGTGGGAACAACCGCAATTCCCAAATTATTTATAACGCATCTTTTTACCGCTTCTATACTCTGTACTTTCATGGGCGCATTGAGAACAATGTCTCTTTCTGCAAGGTATTTATCCATGTCCAACTGATAATAACCGTCCGGCTCATTACAAATCAAACTAAACGGCTTGCGTTGGTGCGGCGTAACAAAGTCAAGCAGGCTTATGTCCACAAAAGGAGAAGCAACAAGAACCGCTTTATAGTTACCAAGTTGCTTATGTATGACGCTATCGGGATAACTTTCTTTTTCACAGTTTATGCCTATATCGGCAGTTCCGTCCACAACAGACTGATTGATTTCCCCGGACTGTATGGAATTGATTACAAGCTGCACATTAGGGGCTTCATGTGCAAATGCCCGGATAAATGGTTGCATATTATAGATTAAAATGGAGTCCGGGATTGCCAGTTTTAATAAACCGGATATTTCAGACAGGCTTTTGCCATAATTTCCGATTTGTTCCGCTCCCTGTAAAATCATATCAACATAAGGCATAATATCCTTTCCTGCCTGCGTAAGTTCCATGCGTCTGCCTATTTTCTCAAACAATTTCAAAGCAAGTTCTTCTTCAAGCTGCTTTATCTGAAATGTTACTGTAGATTGTGTATAGCCCAATTTGTCCGCTGCCTTTTGGAAACTCCCCATTTCAAGAATTGTTTTGAATGTAATCAAATTTTTTGTATTCATACGATTAATCCCCTTTTATGATATATTCAAAATATCGAATTATGAAATCGAAAATATTTAATTTTTTTATATTTTATCCGGTGTTATTATAAACTGGCAGACAGTAAATATCAATCGGTTTAAAAGGAGGTTACGTATGAATTTCAAGTTTAACGAGGACGAGCAGAAAGTAATAGACCTTATTCACGAATTTGGCGTGGCTGAGGTTGCTCCGTTGGCGGCAGAGATTGACGAGCAGGAACGCTTTCCCGAAGAAAATCGGAAAAGATTAGCCGAATTAGGCATGATGGGGATTTGTTACCCAAAAGAATACGGCGGCGCGGGACATTCCTATCTTGCCTACATTGCCGTGATTGAGGAATTGGCAAAACATTGTTCCACTACGTCCGTTATGTTGTCAGACCACCATTCTTTAGGCTCTTTCCCTCTTTCAGAGTTTGGCACAGAAGAACAGAAACAGAAATACCTTGTGCCACTTCTGAAAGGAGAAAAATTAGGCGCGTTTGCAGTAACAGAACCGTCCGCAGGCAGCGACTTAGGAAATCAGCAGACAACCGCCGTTGATATGGGCGACTATTGGCTACTGAATGGTTCAAAAATCTTTATCACAAACGGTTTTTATGCAGATACCTACTTTGTTACTGCTATGACGGATAAGAGCCAACGCAGCAGAGGTATTTCCGGCTTTATTGTTGAAAAAGGCACTACCGGCTTTACTTTTGGAACAAAGGAAAAGAAAATGGGTATCCGTGGTTCTGCGACATACGAATTAGTTTTCACAGATTGTAAGATACCAAAAGAAAACTTATTAGGCGAATTAGGCAAAGGCTTCAAAATGGCACTTATGACTTTAGACGGCGGACGTATCGGTGTAGCAGCGCAGGCATTAGGTATCGCACAGGGAGCGATTGACCATTGTAAAAAATATGTCACAGAGCATATGCAGGGCGGGCAAAGAATTTCACAATATCAG